>NZ_CP089924.1:348750-697500 GCF_021284765.1 Lysobacter sp. 5GHs7-4
GGCATCCGCAGCACCAACCTGTCGGTGGACTACCTCAATTCGCTCAGCGACACGCCGTTCCTGAAAAAGCGCGCCGAGCCGCTGGGCCCCGACCGCAACGTGGTGCACCGCTCCGACCAGGGCGAATGGGTCTACACCACCAAGGGCTACGACAAGGACGGCAAGCGCGACGCGGTCGAACGCCTGGCGCCGGAAGGCCTGCGCGAAAACGGCCGCGCCGTGGACACGCTCAACAAGGAGCCCAGCAACCGCACCCTGGACGCCCAGTTCGAACACCGCGGGGTGCCGATCGCGCCGGCGCCCGCCCTGCCCAAGCCGGCTGGGCCCAAACTCAGCGATGCAGGGCATCCGGGCCACGAGCTCTACCAACAGGCCCTGGCCGGGCTGCAGAACTCGCCCAACATCCCGCGCGGCACCTTCAGCGACGCCCAGCTGGTGCAGGCCGCGGCCAGCGTGGCCTCGGCCAGCCAGACCGCGCCCGGCGGGCCGCTGGCGCGCATCGATTCGGTGGTCTTCAGCCGCGACCAGGGCAGCCTGATCGCGGTCCAGGGCCGGCTGGAGGACAGCGGCAACCGCAGCCTGGCCGCGGTGCCCACCGCCCAGGCCCTGGCGACCCCGCTGGAAGCCTCCTCGCAGTCGCTGCAGGCGCATCGCCCGGCCGAGCCGGCCCTCGCCCAGCACAACGCCCAGGAAACGCAGCGCAGCGCGTCTCCGGCGCGGGTCTGAGCCCCAGCCAACGGCGCCCGGGCGGGGGGCGCCCGGGCGAGGTATAATCGGCCTCAGTCCCTAACAGCTAATGTGTCGCGTCCACCGGCCCCCGCGGCCGGCCCGCGGCGGCCTACAGCGCATGTCCGAAAACAACGACTCGTCCCCCGGCCAGACCCCCGCTCAGAACTACGATGCCAACAGCATCACCGCGCTGGAGGGCCTGGAAGCCGTCCGCAAGCGCCCGGGCATGTACATCGGCAACGTCAACGACGGTTCCGGTCTGCACCACATGGTGTTCGAGGTGGTCGACAACGGCGTCGACGAGGCGCTGGCCGGCCATGCCGATGCGGTTCGGGTGATCATCCACGACGACGGCTCGGTGTCGGTGTGGGACAACGGCCGCGGCATTCCGGTCGGCCGCCACTCCAAGGAAAGCGAAAAGCAGGGCCGCGACGTCTCCGCCGCCGAGGTGGTGATGACGGTGCTCCACGCCGGCGGCAAGTTCGACGACAACAGCTACAAGGTCTCCGGCGGTCTGCACGGCGTCGGCGTGAGCGTGGTCAACGCGCTGTCGGAAAAACTCCTGCTCGACATCTGGCGCGACGGCTACCACTTCCAGCAGGAATACCGTCACGGCGAGCCGGTCTATCCGCTCAAGCAACTCGATGCCTCCGACAAGCGCGGCACCGAGGTGCGCTTCTGGCCCTCGTCGGTGGCGTTCAACGACAACGTCGAATTCCACTACGACATCCTGGCGCGACGCCTGCGCGAACTGAGCTTCCTCAACTCCGGCGTCAGGATCGAACTGATCGACGAGCGTCCGGACGGCAAGCGCGACATCTTCGAATACGAAGGCGGCATTCGCAGCTTCGTCGAGCACCTGGCCCAGCTGAAGACCCCGCTGCACCCCAACGTGATCTCGATTTCCGGCGAGCAGGACGACATCGTGGTCGACTGCGCGGTGCAGTGGACCGATTCCTACCAGGAAACGATGTTCTGCTTCACCAACAACATCCCGCAGAAGGACGGCGGCACCCACCTCACCGGTTTCCGCGCCGCGCTGACCCGCACGCTCACGCGCTACATCGAGCAGAGCGGCATCGCCAAGCAGGCCAAGGTCGCGCTGTCCGGCGACGACATGCGCGAAGGCATGATCGCGGTGTTGTCGGTCAAGGTGCCGGATCCGGGCTTCTCCTCGCAGACCAAGGAAAAGCTGGTCACCGAGCCGGTGCGTGCGGTGGTGGATGCGGTGTTCGCCGCCAAGCTCGAGGAATTCCTGCAGGAAAACCCGAACGAGGCCCGCGCGATCGCGAGCAAGATCGTCGACGCCGCCCGCGCGCGCGAAGCCGCGCGCAAGGCGCGCGACCTGACCCGCCGCAAGGGCGCGCTCGACATCGCCGGCCTGCCCGGCAAGCTCGCCGACTGCCAGGAGAAGGACCCCGCGCTGAGCGAACTGTTCATCGTCGAGGGCGACTCCGCAGGCGGCTCGGCCAAGCAGGGCCGCAACCGCAAGACCCAGGCGATCCTGCCGCTCAAGGGCAAGATCCTCAACGTCGAGCGCGCGCGCTTCGACCGCATGCTCGGCAGCGCCGAGGTCGGCACGCTGATCACCGCGCTGGGCACCGGCATCGGCAAGGACGAGTACAACCCGGACAAGCTGCGCTACCACCGCATCATCCTGATGACCGACGCCGACGTCGACGGCTCGCACATCCGCACCCTGCTGCTGACCTTCTTCTACCGGCAGATGCCGGAGCTGATCGAGCGCGGCCACATCTACATCGGCCTGCCGCCGCTGTACAAGATCAAGCAGGGCAAGAACGAGATCTACCTCAAGGACGACGCGGCGCTGGACGCGTACCTGGCCAACAATGCGGTCGAAGGCGCGGGCCTGATTCCGGCCACCGGCGAACGTCCGATCGAAGGCATGGCGCTGGAGCAGCTGCTGCTGGCCTATGCCGGCGCGCGCGAAGCGATCGCGCGCAACGCGCACCGCTACGATCCCAACGTGCTCGAGGCGCTGATCGACTTCACCCCGCTCGACAGCGACCACCTGCTGGCCAACGTCGACGAGCAGCACGAACTCGAAGCGCTGGAAAAGCGCCTCAACCGCACCGGCCTGGGTCAGCCGCGCTACCGCCTGCGCCTGCACCCGGCTAACGAGTCGCGCCAGGCCGCGCTGCTGGTCACGCGCAGCCACATGGGCCAGGAACTGACCCAGGTGCTGCCGCTGTCGGCATTCGAGGGCGGCGAGCTGCGCGCCCTGCGCGAGGCCGCCTCGCTGCTGCACGGCCTGGTCCGCGAAGGCGCGCAGATCGTGCGCGGCAACCGCGCCCAGCCGGTCGACAGCTTCGCCCAGGCGCAGGCCTGGCTGCTCGAGGAAGCCAAGAAGGGCCGCCAGATCCAACGCTTCAAGGGCCTGGGCGAAATGAACCCCGAGCAGCTGTGGGACACCACGGTCAATCCGGAGACGCGCCGCCTGCTGCAGGTGCGCATCGAGGACGCGGTGGCCGCCGATCAGATTTTCAGCACCCTGATGGGCGACATCGTCGAGCCGCGCCGCGCCTTCATCGAAGACAACGCGCTCAAGGTCGCCAATCTCGACGTCTGAGCCGCCGGCGATGACGCCCGGCACGTCCTCCGCGGCCGCCACCACGGCCGCGCCGCCGCCGCTGCCGCCTGTGGCGGCGCCGGCACGGCCGCGCACGCGCGCGGTGATCGGCCACGCCGCGCTGGATTTCCTCATCGCCGTCGCGATCACCATCGCGCTGAGCTTCGCCGCGATGATGGCCTGGGCCGTCGTGCGCGGCATCCAGATCGGCATGCAGGGCGGCGCGCGCGGCCCCGACGCGTTCCAGCACCTGGGCCAGCCCGGCGGCCTCGCCCAGCTCGGCATGGCCCTATTCTCCATGGGCATCGCCGCGCTCGCGGTGTACTGGCTGCGCCGCCGCGCCAGCCCCGAGGAACGCGCCGCCTCGTGGCGCGCCGCGCGGCGCCCGTCCACCTGGGCCTGGAGCCTGGGCATCGGCCTGGGCGCGTTCGCCCTCAGCAGCGCCCTGGACTGGATCGGCCGGGTGCTGGGCATCGAGCCGCTGCCCAGCAACGTCGAGATGATCCAGGACGCCATGCGCAGCCAGTTCGCGCTGGCGCTGCTGTTCGCAGTGGTGCTGGCGCCGGCCTACGAGGAGCTGCTGTTCCGGCGCGTGCTGTTCGGCCGCTTCTGGGCCGCCGGCCTGCCCGGCCTGGGCATCGTCCTGAGCAGCCTGGCCTTCGCCCTGATGCACGAATTACCGGGCCTGAGCGGCAACGGCCCCGGCGCGATCGGCCTGCTGTGGCTCACCTATGCCTGCATGGGCGCGGCCATGGCCTGGGTCTACCGCCGCACCGGCACCCTGTGGGCGGCCATCGCCGCGCACGGCGTCAACAATCTATTGGCCTGCCTGCTGCTCGTCCTGGCGCCTTGATGTCCCGATCCGGGCGCGTTTGACGAAAAGTTAATCCCGAACCGTCTACAAACGCGGTCATAACCAGGGGAATCCGCCAACCCGTGAAAGCCTTGCTGCTCGGTGTCTCGATCGCGCTGGTCGCCACCGCCTGCGCCACCACCACCTCGCCCACCGGGCGGCGGCAGAGCGTGGGCGCGGTGTCGCAGGAACAGCTCAACCAGATGGGCGCCCAGGCCTTCGTCGACGCCAAGTCCAAGGGCAAGCTCAGCACCGACGCGCGCCAGACCGCCTACGTGCGCTGCGTGGTCGACGCGGTCACCCGCCAGCTGCCGCAAGGCTGGCAGGCGCAGTGGGAAGTCGCGGTGTTCGTCGACAGCTCGCCCAACGCCTTCGCCCTGCCCGGCGGCAAGGTCGGGGTCAACACCGGCATCTTCAGCGTGGCCAAGAACCAGGACCAGCTGGCGGCGGTGATCGCCCACGAGGTCGGCCATGTGGTCTCGCGCCACCACGACGAGCGCATCACCCGCCAGATGACCGCGCAGACCGGCCTGAGCATCGCCGGCGCCCTGCTCGGCTCGCGCTACGGCGAGGGCGCGGCCAACGCCACCAACCAGCTCGGCGGCGCCGCGGTGCAGGGCCTGTTCCTGCTGCCCGGCTCGCGCACCCAGGAAAGCGAGGCCGACGTGGTCGGCCAGCAGCTGATGGCGCAGGCCGGCTTCGACCCGCAGCAGGCCGTGAACCTGTGGCAGAACATGATCGCCGCCAGTTCCAGCCGTCCGCCACAGTGGCTGTCCACCCATCCGGACCCGCAATCGCGCATCCAGGAACTGCGCGCGCGGGCCGGCGGGCTCGCGCCGGTCTACCAGCAGGCGCGCTCGGCCGGCCGTACGCCCAAGTGTGGATGAACGATAAGCATTAACAGCTGCAAAACCCCGTATCGCCCCGCCCCGCGTTTCTGTTAGCGTGACGGCCCCCCGGCCTTGACGGCCATCGACCCCGCTTTCCAGCACAGTTGATTGAGGTGACCATGAACAAGCTCTCCACCCGCCACCGCACTGTGCTGACGGCCGCCATCGGCGCCGTGCTCGCGCTGGGCTCGATCGCCCAGGTTCACGCGCAGTCGGCGATGGAACGGGCGGAAGAGCGCCGTCAGCGTCACGCCGACAAGAAGGAAGACAAGAAGTCCTCCTCGTCCTCGGCGTCCAAGGTCGACTACCCCAACGCCACCCGTCAGCAGCCCGACGCCAAGGCCTCGGCCAAGGTCACCCCGAAGCTGAAGAAGATGATGGACTTCTACGACGACGATAAGGCCGTCGAGGGTCGCGCCATCGCCGACGAGATCATCGCCAACTCGGCCGCCAACGCCTACGACCACGCCTTCGCCGCGCAGATCGCCGCGCAGCTGGCCTACGGCGCCGACGACACGCCCGCCGCCATCGGTTACTTGAACAAGGCCATCGAGTTCAACGGCCTGGACAACAACGGCCACTACGGCGCGATGTACATGCTCGCGCAGCTGCAGCTGCAGGAAGACAAGTACGCCGAGTCGCTGGCCACCATGGACCGCTTCCTCAGCGAGACCAAGAGCACCAAGCCCGAGCACCTGATCGTCAAGGGCAACGCTCTGTACCGCCTGGAGCGTTACAAGGAAGCCGCGCCGATCATCAAGCAGGCCATCGACGCCTCGCCCGAGCCCAAGTCCGATTGGCAGCAGCTGCTGATGGCCGCCTATGCCGAATCCGGCCAGACCGGCGAAGCGACCAAGATGGCCGAGGCCGTCGCCAGCAAGAACCCCAACGACAAGCGCGCCCAGCTCAACCTGGTCGCCACCTACCTGCAGGCCGATCAGTTCGACAAGGCCGCCGGCGTGCTGGAGAAGCTGCGCGCAGCCGGCCAGCTCAACGAAGACAAGGACTATCGCCAGCTCTACTCGACCTACCTGCAGATCGACGGTAACGAGAAGAAGGCGGCCGATGTCATCAACGAAGGCCTGAGCAAGGGCGTGCTGAAGCCCGACTTCCAGGCCTACCTGGCGTTGGCGCAGTCGTACTACTTCTCCGACCAGGTGAACCCGTCGATCGACGCGTACAAGAAAGCCGCGCCGCTCGCACCCGATGGCGAGACCTACCTCAATCTCGCCCGTGTCTTGTGGCAGGAAGACCGCATTCCAGAGGCCAAGGAAGCCGCCAAGCAGGCGATCGCCAAGGGCGTTAAGAAGCCCGACGACGCCAAGAAGATCATCGCGCTGCCAGGTAAATAATAGGCGCACGATATGCAAATCCGCCCTTGGAACCTGGGGCGCGGTTTGGTATATGCTAGGAGGTTCACGCGACTGGAAACGGTTGCAGGAACCGAACGACGGCCCGCGGCGCCTTTGCGTCCGGAAACACTTCCCGAGCTGACGGCATGACGCAAGACCTCGAAATCCACGCTAAGAAAGATGACGACCGCGAAGGGCTGAACTGGGCACGTATCGCCGGTATCACCTCCGCGATCGCCGTGCATGTCGCGGCGCTGCTCTTGCTGCTCGCACCGATGGCGCCGCCGGCGACCGAAAAGGCGGAAGAGCAAGTGACCGTCGTTAACCTCATCAAGCCGCCGGAGCCGCCGCCGCCGCCCCCGCCGCCGCCGCCGGAACCGCCGCCGCCGCAGCAGATCAAGCAGCTGGCCGCGCCGCAGCCGACGCCGCTGCCGCCGCCGCCGGAAGATCCGCCGATCGTCGTCGACGAGCCGAGCCCGGTGGACATCCAGCAGGAGCCGCCGACCCCGCCGTCGACGCCCGCTCCGGCGACCACCATCAGCTCCGGCGTCGATCCGTCGTCGAAGCGACTCAATCCTCCTAAGTACCCGCCGACCGAAGCGCGTCAGGGCGTGGGCGGCACCGTGGTCCTGGTCATCAGCATCGATGCCTCGGGCAACGTGCTCGACGTCTCCGTCGAGAAGTCCAGCCGTAACCGCAACCTCGACCGCGCCGCCATGGATGCCGCACGGAAGTGGAAGTTCAACCCCGAGATGCGCAACGGCACGGGCGTGCCCAGCAAGGTTCGCGTCCCGGTAGATTTCGTCCCACCGAACTGATCGGGTTCGCGGGACGGTTGTAACGCACCACGTACCACCTCTTTCCTTATCCACGACATTCAAAGGTAAGCGTCATGCTGCAGGAAACCACCACCGCTGCTACTGCCGGGGGCTCCAACGCCGAAGCCCTCCAGCAGATGAGCTTTGCCCATCTGCTGCAAAACTTCGACATCGTCGGCTGGGTCGTGTTCCTCACGCTCGCGATCATGTCGGTCCTGTCGGTCTACTGGATCGTCGTGAACTTCGTGAAGAATCTGCGTCTTCGCGGCAGTTCCGATCGCGTCGTCAGCACGTTCTGGGAAACCCCGAACGCGCAGGACGCCATCCGCTTCATGGAAGAGCAGTCGCGTAGCGAGCCGTTCTCCAAGATCGCGCTCGATGCCGCCCAGGCTGCCGCTCACCACCAGCGCCACGAAGGTTCGCGTCTGGTCGAGTCGCTGAACCGTTCCGAGTTCGTCGATCGTGCCCTGCGTCAGGGCGTGACCCGCGAGAGCTCGCGTCTGGAAAGCGGCCTGACCGTGCTCGCCACCGTCGGTTCGACCGCTCCGTTCGTCGGTCTGCTCGGCACCGTGTGGGGCATCTACCACGCGCTGATCAAGATCGGTGCGACCGGTCAGGCCTCCATCGACGCCGTCGCCGGCCCGGTGGGCGAGGCGCTGATCATGACCGCCATCGGTCTGTTCGTCGCGATCCCGGCCGTGCTTGCTTACAACTTCTTCGTGCGCCTGAACCGCGTGACGAACAGCAAGTTCGACACCTTCGCGCACGACCTGCACGACTTCTTCGCTACCGGTTCGCGCGTCGGCGAACTGTCCGCGAAGCGCTAAGTCGCCTCACCGCGACGTCTTCACCTTACTTGTAGTCGTTGGAGTTCGGACATGGCCTTCAGTGCAAACAGCGAAAGCGGCGGCCCTATGGCCGAGATCAACGTCACGCCCCTCGTGGACGTGATGCTGGTGCTGCTGATCATCTTCATGATCACGGCGCCTTTGATGTCGCATAAGGTCAAGGTTGAATTGCCCGAAGCCACGCTCGACAAGCAAGCTGACAAAGCGCCCGCGACGCAGCCGATCACCCTGGCTGTGCGTGAAGACGGTTCGTTGTTCTGGAACGACGAACCGATCACCAAGGGCCTGCTGGAAAGCCGGCTCTCGATCGAAGCGCAGAAGACGCCGCAGCCGCAGATCAACGTCCGCGGCGACAAGACGACCAAGTACCGCATCGTGCAAGACGTGGTGAAGATCGCGCAGGGCCAAGGCATGCGTAAGGTCGGCTTCGTGGCGATCAAAGAACGTTAAGGCTACCGGAGACTATTTATGGCATTCAGTTCTGGCTCCGGCGCAGGCGCACCCATGGCCGACATCAACGTCACGCCCCTGGTGGACGTGATGCTGGTGTTGCTGATCATCTTCATGGTGACGGCGCCCGTGATGTCTTATCCGATCGAAGTCAACCTGCCGCAGCGTACGACCACGCCGCCGCCGCCGACCCCGCCGAAGGAGCCCATCCGTCTGCGCGTCGACGCGTCCGGCCAGATCTTCTGGAACGACACGCCGCAACCGATCACGGCGCTTCAAAGCTTGATGAGCGCCGAAGTGCAGCGTGACCCGACCAACCAGCCGATGCTGGAGATCGACGTCAGCACCGATGCCGATTACGGCATCCTCGCCAAGGTGCTGGCGAAAGCAAAGAACGCCAATATGGAAAAGATCGGCTTCGTCCAAAACGACTGACCGATCGAACAGCTTGACGCTTACCGTCGTGAAAACGCCGCCCTTGGGCGGCGTTTTTTTTGCCCCTTGTCAGGCGGGCGGGACGGGTCTAGCGTAGGTTTCGGGCATCCCGCCCCCAGGGGGTAGCGCAATGGCCGTCTCCGCATATTTCGAATCCGCCCGGCGCAACGCCGGTCCCGTCGCCGAAATGAACATCACCCCGCTGGTGGACGTGATGCTGGTCCTGCTGGTGATCTTCATGGTCGCCGCCCCCGTCATGAGCGGCACGCTCGACATGCAGATCCCGACCTCGGTGCCGCCAGTCAAGCAAGCGCCGCCGCCGCGCGCGCAGTTGTCGGTCCAGGCCGACGGCAGCTACCTGCTGGACGGTCAGGCTGTCGCCAAGGCCGCGCTGACCGACGAGCTGGCCAATCTGGCCAAGGCCGCGCCGCGCACGGTGCTGCAGATCAGCGCCAATGCCGATGCCGACTATCAGGGCTTCGCCACGGCCGTGTCGGCCGCGCGGCAAAGCGGGCTGAAGAACCTGGCGCTGGAATAAGGCGGGGTAGGGCGGCCGGGCCTACAGCAAGCGCAGGTAGGCCCGCACCGTCGCATCCAGACCCGCGTACAGGGCCTCGCCGATCAGGGCGTGGCCGATCGACACTTCCAGTACCTGCGGCACCGCGCGCAGGAACTCGCCCAGGTTGGCCTGGCTGAGGTCGTGGCCGGCGTTCACGCCCAGGCCCGCGGCCTGCGCGCGTCGCGCGGCATCGGCGAACAGCGCGAGCGCGGCGGCCGCATCGCCATTCGCGTGCGCCTGCGCGTAGGGACCGGTGTACAGCTCGACCCGGTCGGCGCCGATCGCCGCGGCGATCTCGAAATCCGGCGAGCCGGCATCGGCGAACACGCTGACGCGGCAGCCCAAGGCCTTGAGCTGCGCGATCAAGGGGCGCAAGGACTCGCCGTCGCGGCGGAAATCGAAACCGTGGTCCGAGGTCAGTTGCCCATCGCCGTCCGGCACCAGGGTCGCCTGCGCCGGCCGCGCCTGTGCGCACAGCGCCAGAAAGCCCGGATAGCCGGGCCGCGGCGGCGCGAACGGATTGCCTTCCAGATTGAACTCGACCCTACGCTCGCGCGTGAGTTCGGCCAGCGCGGCGACGTCGTAGTCGCAGATATGCCGCGCATCCGGTCGCGGGTGCACGGTGATGCCGTGCGCGCCCGCGTCCAGACAGGCGCGCGCGGCTTCGACCACGTCCGGCTCGTTACCGCCGCGCGAGTTGCGCAGCACCGCGATCTTGTTGACGTTGACGCTGAGTACGGTCATGCGCGCAGTCTAGGGCGCAAGGCCGCGTTTCCCAAGCCCGGCAGCGCTCTCGTCAGCAGACAAGCTCGCAACCGCATCACGCCTCAGAGTCGAAGTGGCCACCCCAAACCGAACGCCCAGCCCTGTGGGAGCGGCGTAAGCCGCGATGAACCACAAGCGCGATGCAAGCCGCGCTCCGGGCTTCAATCTGGAAGCTCGCCAGCAGCTGAGCTAAAAGCATCGCGGCTTACGCCGCTCCCACAGAAAGCATCAGGCGCCGGCCATAACCATCCGCAGGATCCGGCAAGCCGGAGGCGCACCGCATCGGCGCAGGTATGGGCCATGGCGATGGTGCGGTTGTCACCGCACCCTACGACCCGCGTGCGAATCGCGGGCAGGGCAGGGACCGCTCGGCGAGAGCCGAATGCCCCATACCCCACACCTCAACGCTGCTGCGGATCCGACGTCTGCTGCGCGGCCGCCGCCAACTTGCGCGCTTCGGCCTGCTCGCGCAGGCGGCGCAGTTCGTTCGGGTCCAGCATCATGCCTTCGTCGCGGCTGGCGCTGCCGATGCGCGCGGCCATCAGGCCCAGGATCCAGGCGATGAAGAAACCCAGCGACGCCAGCAGGGAAATCACCAGCAGCGCGCCCGAGGAGGCCTTGAAGGCGACTACGAGCGCGGCCAGGGCCAGTAGCAGAAACAGCCAGTACATCGCGGCGGTGCTCCCTTGCGGAGGTGGTTGCCAGTCGCCGCGAGTGTAGCGCGCCGACCGCGCCCCTACAGCCCGGCGACCGGCCCGCGGCGACCGCTCGTCGCGCATGACGTGACCCAGTGCGCGTTCACAGCAGCGGCGAGACCAGCCGCGCCAGCGCCTCGGGCAGGCGCCGCCGCCACAGCCCTTGTTCGCGGTCCGTGCGCACCCGCGGCGCGTAGCTGCATTCGGCCTGGATCAGCTGGGCCAGTTCGGCCGCCAGCGTGCGGTCGTGGAACAGCACCGAGATCTCGAAATTCAGCCGGAAGCTGCGGTGGTCGAAGTTGGCGCTGCCGATGATGGCCAAGTCCTCGTCGCACAGCAGCGCCTTGGTGTGCAGCATGCGCGGACCGTACTCGTGGATCTTGACCCCGGCCTCCAGCAGCTCGTCGAAGTAGGAACGCGCGGCGTAGGTGACCAGCCGGCTGTCGCTCAAGCGCGGCACCAGCAGACGTACGTCCAGGCCGCCCAAGGCGGCCGACGTCAGGGCCATGCGCGCGGCTTCGCCGGGCACGAAGTAGGGCGTCACCAGCCACACGCGCTCGCGTGCGGCATGGATCGCGCCCACGTGCAGGCGGTGGATCGCCTCCCAGGACGAATCCGGGCCCGACACCAGCACCTGCGCGGCGATGTCGCCGCGCTGCGGCGCCGGATGCTGCAGCCGCAGCGGCGCCTGCCCGGTGGCATAGGCCCAGTCCTCGCAGAACACCAGCTGCAGCTCGCGCACCACGTCGCCTTCCAGGCGCAGGTGCAGGTCGCGGTAGGCGTCCTTACGGATGCGTTCGTCTTCCTCGTCGGTGATGTTGATGCCGCCGGTGAAACCGACCGAGCCGTCGATCACCACGATCTTGCGATGCGTGCGCAGATTCAGCCACGGCCGTTTCCAGAACCAGCGCAGCTTCATCGGATGGAACCACGCCACCTCGCCCCCGGCTTCGACCAGCGGCCGCAGGAAACGCCGCGAGGTCGACCCCGAGCCCACCGCGTCCAGCAGCAGACGCACCTGCACGCCGGCGCGCGCGCGCTCGACCAATGCATCGCGCAGCGCCGTGCCGCAGCCGTCGGGCTGGTAGATGTAGTACTCCAGGTGGATGTGCTCGCGCGCCTGGCTCACCGCCTCCAGCAGCGCCGCGTACTTGGCGCCGCCGTCGATCAGCAGGCGCGCCTGGGTGGCGGTGGTCGGAGGCAGGCCGGTGGTCGCCTGCGCCAGCTTGGCCAGCTCCACCGCTTCCGGCGATTCGCTCAGGCCGGACATCGAGGCCGGCAACGCCGCGCGTGCGCGCACCCGGCGCAGGCGCTGGCGATGGATGCGCTGCGGACCGAACACGTAATAGATGAGGAAGCCCAGGTAGGGCAGGGCAGCCAGGCTGATCAGCCAGCTCAGCGTCGCCACCGGCTCGCGCTTTTGCAGCACGATCCACAGGCCCAGCCCGATCAGGTACGCGGCCCAGCCCAGGGTCAGGTACAGGCCCAGGTGCGGGATGCGGGTCAGATCGTTCCAGAACGCGGACAACAGGTCGGGCACGGCGTACTCCTTGGGACGAGCGGCGCGGGCGCGCCGATCGCGCGCCCAGGCTAGCCCGAGGCGGCAGCGGCGCAAAGTAGGTGCCGCCGGCGAGCGGTAGGATGCACAGGCCTGCACACGGACCGGCCAGGGGAGAGGCGCACGCGCATGGGCGACGGCATCGCAGCCGCGCCGCATGCCCACGCGGCTCGTCGGGCGGCCGCGCCGGTCGGGCACAGCCAACGGCGCTCCTTCCGACCAGGACCTCATCCCATGAAAATCGCC
The DNA here is from genome assembly GCF_021284765.1 of Lysobacter sp. 5GHs7-4. Classification (NCBI taxonomy): domain Bacteria; kingdom Pseudomonadati; phylum Pseudomonadota; class Gammaproteobacteria; order Lysobacterales; family Lysobacteraceae; genus Lysobacter; species Lysobacter sp. 5GHs7-4. The sequence continues at coordinate 361,539 of NZ_CP089924.1, forward strand.
ACCCTGCTACTGCCGCTCCTGCTGGCCTGCCCGCTGCTGCCCGCCGCAGCGCAAGCGGCCGCCGTCGGCACCGCCACGCGCAGCGTCAACGTCTCCGGCAGCGCCGAGATCAAGGTCGCCCCGGACGAGATCCTGCTCAACGTCGGCGTGGAAACCCGCAACGTTGAGCTGGCCCCGGCCAAGCGCCTCAACGACGAGCGCGTCGCCGCCGCGCTGGCCTTCCTGACCCGCAGCGGCGTGCCCGCCAAGGACGTGCAGACCGATTTCATCAGCATCGAACCGCAGTTCGATTACGACGACACCGACCGCGCCAGCCAGCAACGCTCGCGCCTGGTGCCGGTGATGTACGTGGTGCGCAAGAGCATCGGCATCCGCCTGACCAAGGTCGAGGATTTCGAGACCGTGCTGGCCGGCCTGCTCGACAACGGCGTGCAGTACATCCACGGCATCGAGTTCCGCACCTCGCAGCTGCGCAAACACCGCGACGCCGCACGCGCGCTGGCGGTGCAGGCGGCCAAGGACAAGGCCGACGCGCTGACCGCCGGCCTGGGCGCGCGCCGCGGCGCCGTGCAGCAGGTCTCCGAATCCTACTCCGGCGGCTGGTGGCGCAGCGGCAGCGCCTGGGGCGGCGGCGGCCGCGGGCAGATGATGCAGAACACGGTGCAGAACCTCGGCGGCGGCGAGGGCGGCGACGGCGCCACGCTGTCGGTGGGACAGATCAGCGTGAGCGCGTCGGTGGACGTGACCTTCGCGATCGAATGAACGCCACGCAGCGCCCGCCTCGAATACCGGGCCGATGCGCGTGCGGCGGTCTCAGTAGCGCCCGATCGAAGGATCGACGACGTCGGCCCAGGCCTGGATGCCGCCTTCGACGTAACTGACGTGCAAGTGCCCTTGTTGGCGCAAGAACACGCCGGCGTGGTAGCTGCGGTCGCCACGGTGGCATAGCACCGCCAGGGGCGCCTCGGCGGGCAGGTTGCGAATCTCGTGGGTACCGTCGTCCATATGCAGGAAGGGCACCGGCAGCCGCGCCAGAGCACGTTCCTGCGCGGGCCGTATGTCGACGATGGTCAGGCTGCCGTCGCGCGCACCGGCGTCGGCCTGGGCGGGAGAGATCGGGCGCACCGGTTCGGGCACGGGCGCCTTGGGATGATGCAGCAGCAGACTGGGGCCGCGCTCGACGTCTTGCCAGTCTATCGACAGGTCGTCGCCGCGCTGCGCGCTGATCGGGTCGAACTGCAGCACGCCGCCGCCCTCCAACGGCAGCGCGATGGCGTCCTGCCGGCGCGGCGCGAAGCTCAAGGATGCGCAGTACTGCCTATCCACCCGGATCTCCGCCACCGTGCCGGCGACGCTGTTGTCGATGACCGCGCGGATGAAGTCGGCCGCCGCAGGCGTCACCTGCACCGCCGGCGGTCGCCGCTCGGGCGCGACCAACCCCAGAGCCGCGTGCAGTTCGCCGGTGTTGGCCATGCGTTCGATGGCATCGCCGCTGGCCACAAGCTTGCCGTCGAAATACAGCCTGGGCGTCGCCGGCCCATCGCCGAAGCTGCGTAGCGCCGCACCCAGCGCCGGGTCGGCGAGCACATCGACGTGGGCATAGTCCATGTCGATCCCATCCAGTACATGGCACGCCCTGAGCGACGGACCGAACTCGGGCGATCGCGGCGTTCCGCGCATGAACAACACGAGGCGATGGGCGCGCAGCAGGGCTTCGATGCGCTGGCGCGCGGGCGGGGACGTGTTCATGGCGGCCAGCCTCCTGCGGCCAGTGCGGCGGAATTCCAAAGTTTCGACCGGGCCCTACGACGTCAAAAAACCGGTCGACATCGGCCGCCACTATAAGCGCAGGCGAAGACCGAGCGGGCAACGCGCGACTGCGGTACTTGAGCAGCGCATCGGCTTGGGTCATGGTAGGGCGAAGACGCGCCGCCGCGACGTACGGCCCATCGGTGCGCGGCAGACACGTTCTGTACCCGGCAAGGCAGCGATCTCCCACCGCGCGAGACGACGGCATGGCAGTGCTCAAGACGGACTCCTATGACTGGCACACCTACGCGGCGAAGGACGCGTATCGCCTCACCAGTGCCAGGCATCAGGAGGCACGCCTGCTCAAGGGCCAGGCGTTCGGCCTGCGCAAGGCAGGATCGAAGAAAGACGTCTATCGACTGATCTTGAAAGCGCTGGGGCCGAGCACGGTGTTCTCGCTGTCTCAGGCAGAGGTGTCGAGTCTGCTGAAGAAAAGCCGCCCCGTGTCCGATGATGCCGCGCGCGCCGATCCGCAAGCCAAGCGGCTGCAGGCGCGCCTGGGCAGGATCGATCCTACGGATTTCTGGGCGGTGGTCGCGGCGCTGAACTGGCCGAAGTTCGGCAACGATCCCGATTACGCCGACACCGCCAGATCGGCATTGCGCGAGTGCTATCGCCTGCAGGACGTGAAGCGGCTGGCCCGGACCGCCGCCGGCAAGCGGCGCGAGCTGCAAAAAGCCGTGGAGAAGCTGGAACGAGCGGCGCGAAGCCAGCTGTTTCTTGGCGGCGACGACAGCTTCTACGACGCATTGGCGCTGGCGGTGGGCAGCGGTAAAGTGCGTTTCGAGGCGTTCGTGCGCAGGCCGGAGTCGTTCGTGAAGAAGTTCAACGCGACACGGGTCGAGCAACATAATTTCGAGTCCTGTTTCGACTAGCCCGACTCGCACCGCCGATACCTTGACCGCGGACCGCGGGCTTGCGCCTCAGGAGGTTTGCATTGACCAGCGACGCCACTACGCCGCGAACCGCGCAAGTGCCCGGCCTGCGTTTCATCGACAACGGCGACGGCACCGTAAGCGACGTCCATTTGGGACTGATGTGGTCCCGAGGCACGCTCAACGAACGCGAGGTGGGCTACGCGGCCGCCGAGCGTCTCTGCGCGGATCTCAGGCTGGGCGGTTTCAGCGACTGGCGCTTGCCCACGATCGAGCAGTTGTTCGCCCTGGCCGATCGCACGCGGTCCGAGCCCGCGATCGATACCGCCGTGTTTTCGGTGACGCGCCTGGACTGGTATTGGAGCCGCACGCCCAGCGCATGGGCGCCGCCGGCGTACTGGATCGTATCGTTCGGCAACGGGCTTGCCAGTTACACCGCACCCGACAACTATCTCGGCGGCTACGTGCGCGCGTCGCGGCCGCTGCAGGCCGACCGTTAAGGCGGAAGCCGCGGCCGTCGTCGACCCGGACCGGTATCGCCGACGCCCTTAGGCGCCGCGCGCTCGGCCCGCGTCGTCGCACGCGCTGCGACGGCCGCGGCCTAGCCTGGGCGCATGGACGACGCCCGCCGCTCCCAACTCTCGGTCCAGCCCGCCGCCTTCAAGGGCCGCGGCGCGGCGTCCTACGTGCCCGGCCGCTACGCCGTCACCGCCGCCCACGGCGAGGACGACGGCTGGGGCTCGCTGCACGAAGCGGCCGACGAGGCCTCGCGCCCGGACACCCAGGTCACCGAAGAACGCGCGCGCAGCATCGTCAACCGCAACGAGTCGCCCGACATCGCCTTCGGCCAATCGATCAATCCCTACCGCGGCTGCGAGCACGGCTGCGTGTACTGCTTCGCGCGGCCCTCGCACGCCTACCTGGACCTGTCGCCGGGCCTGGACTTCGAAACCAAGCTGTACGCCAAGACCAACGCCGCCGAGCGTCTGCGTGCCGAGCTCGCGCGCGCTTCCTACCGCTGCGCGCCGATCGCGCTGGGCATCAACACCGACTCCTATCAGCCCATCGAGCGCCGCTACCGCATCACCCGTTCGCTGATCGAGGTGCTCAGCGAGTGCTCGCACCCCTTCAGCCTGATCACCAAGAACGCCGGCGTGGTGCGCGACCTCGACCTGATCGCGCCGATGGCGCGGCGCGGTCTGGTCACCGTGTACTTCTCGGTCACCACCCTGGACAACCACCTGTCGTCGAAGATGGAACCGCGCGCCTCGGCGCCGCACGCGCGCCTGCGCGCGATGCGCGAGCTGGCCGACGCCGGCGTGCCGGTGGGCGTGATGGCCGCGCCGATGATCCCGATGATCAACGACGCCGAACTCGAACACATCCTGGCCGCGGCCTTCGAGGCCGGCGCGCGCGCGGCCGGCTACGTGGTGCTGCGCCTGCCGCACGAGCTCAAGACGATCTGGCGCGAGTGGCTGGCCCTGCACTACCCGGACCGCGCCGAGCACGTGATGAGCCTGGTCCAGCAGATGAGCGGCGGCAAGGACTACGACAGCACCTACGGCACGCGCATGCGCGGCACCGGCCCGTTCGCGCAACTGATCGAGCAGCGCTTCGCCAAGGCCTGGCGGCGCTGCGGCTACGGCCGCCTGCCTGCGCTGGACACCGCCCAATTCGTGAAGCCGCGCTCAGTTTCGCCGCAGGGCGAGCTGTTCTGAGCGGCTAGTACTGAGCGCCACGGCGCGGCGACGCCGCGCTTGTGCACGGCGCACTCGTCTCTTCCGGCGTTAGCGCACAGGCAACGCCGCCGCAGCCACCGCCTGCGCCAGGACGGTGGCATACGGTTCAGCCCGGCCGGCCACCCTGCACCGCCCCGTCACGGTCGCAAACGGTACACTTCCCCGCCAGAGGAACTCCGAGTCCGTAACGAATGACCGAAGCCGCCGCTCAAGAAACGGGCGAGGACCGTTTCCGCATGGCGATGCAGGCCTCCGGCATCGGCATGGCCATCGTCGATCTGCAGGGCCGCTGGGTCGAGGTCAATCCGGTGCTAGAGCGTCTGCTCGGCTTCGATGCGCGCGACATGGTCGGCCGCCCGGCCGCCGAGTTCACCCACCCCGACGACGTCGCTTTGTCGCGCGGCTTTCTGGAAGGCCTGACCGACGGCGCCATACCGGCCCTGGACGTGCGCAAGCGCTACCTGCGCCGCGACGGCAGCCCGGTCTGGACCCACGCCAACGTGGCCGTGGTCCGTGGCCCCGACAACGCGCCGCGTTGCCTGCTGGTGCAGATCCGCGACATCGGCGCCCAGGTCGAAGCCGAGGCGCAGGCGCAGACCGACGCCGGCCGCTACGCCGACGCACTGGACGCCTCCAACCGCCACCTGCAATTGTTCGCCGACGCGGTCGCGCACGACCTGCGCGCGCCGCTGCGCTCGATCGAAAGCTTCTCCGGCCTGCTCGCCGACCGCGCCGCCGAGCGCCTGGACGAGACCGACCGCGACTACCTGGACCGCATCCGCGCCGCCGCCGGCCGCATGACCGCGCTGCTGGCCGCGCTCAACGAGCTTTCGCACGTCACCCGCACCGCGATGCGCCAGGCGCGCGTGGACCTGAGCCTGCTCGCCGACTGGGTCGGCGCCGAATTGCTGGACGCCGACCCGCACCGCCGCGCCGACATCCGCGTGCAGCCCGGCCTGTACGTCGAAGGCGACGAGCGCCTGCTCAAGCTGCTGCTGACCCAGCTGATGGGCAACGCCTGGAAGTTCTCGCGCGAGCGCGACCCCATCCGCATCGAGATCAGCGGTGAGCGCGCCGACGGCCGCCTGCGGGTCGGCATCCGCGACTACGGCAGCGGCTTCGACATGCGCTACGTCCACAAACTGTTCGAACCCTTCCAGCGCCTGCACGGACCGGACCAGGGCGGCGGCCACGGCCTGGGCCTGGCGATCGCCAAGCGCATCGCCGACCGCCACCGCGGCCAGATTCAGGTCCAGTCCACGCCCGATGTGGGTAGCTTGTTTACCGTCGAATTGCCCGCTGCCGTGGGCGAGGAAACCGCGCATGCATAAGGTCATCCTGCTGGTCGAAGACAACCCCGACGACGTCGAGCTGACCCGGCTCGCGTTCGAGGAGGCCAAGGTCGCCAACAAACTGGTGGTGGTCGGCGACGGCGCCGAGGCCCTGGACTACCTGTTCGCGCGCGGCCGCTACGCCGACCGCGACCCGGTCGACCTGCCCTCGATCGTGTTGCTGGACCTCAACCTGCCCAAGGTCGACGGCCGCGAAGTGCTGCAGGCGATCCGCGCCAACGAATCCACCCGCACCCTGCCCGTGGTCGTGCTGACCACCAGCACCGAACCTTTCGACGTCGAAGCCAGCTACGCCCTGGGCGTGAACAGCTACATCCAGAAGCCGGTGGATTTCGAACAGTTCGTGTGGGCGGTCAAGCAGGTCGGTTTGTACTGGCTGGTGTTGAACCACCCGCGCACGCCCTGAGCGCAGGGCGCCTGCGCCGCGACGCCGTTCCGCGTCATCCCGCCGCGCCGAACCCCAGTCCGGCCAGACGCGCACGCACCGCGCGCAGGTGCAGGATCGGATAGACGTTGAACGCGATCTGCACCGCCAGGAACACCAGGGTTTCCATCCAGAACCCACGCCAGGCCACGTAAGCGATATACGGCGTGAACAAAACCGCGGCCCAGAAGTGGGTGGCTTCCGCGGACTCGGCCTGGCGCCGCACCGCATCCAGGCTGCGCCGTCCGGCCGAGCGATACACCGAGCCGTTGAGGTAGCGCAGCGGCGTGTTCCGCAGCAGATCGCCGAAACCGCGCACGCCCAGCCGGCGATACCACGGGCGCGCGGACACCTCAGAGTCGACCGCATGCAGCGCGCGAGGCATGCGCAGCACGAACAGCGGCTCGGCGACCTTGGCCAGGCCCATGAAATAGAACATTCCCAGCAAGCCCAGCCAGGGCGAGGCGTAGCCGATCACGCGTCCCAGCATGACGAAGCAGAAGGCGAAGAACGCCGCGGCGGCGATGAGCTTAGTCAGGTTTCGCCAGAACATTCACGCCGACCCCTTGCGAACGCCGTCCATGGTGGCCCTAAATCCGATTGCGCCGCGATCGCGGGTCAGCGCGGTGCATGGCTCCGATTCGCGTGTGTGGGCTAGGCAGCATCATCCGGATCATCGGGCGTCCGAAGTTCCAGTTCCCGAAGACGAGCACGCACGGACGCCAATTGGTCGGCGGCGACGCGAAGCATTTCCTCCGACGATAAACCCTCGAAGCGTTCACGAAAGACCTTGGCCTCACGTGGACTCATGGTTGCGAGCGCCTGTTCCAGCGCTGCGTTTCGCTTGTCGTCGTCGCTCATCGAGAATCCCAGGGGTCCAGGTGTTCGCTAACGTGGGAGGCGCCCACTGCGTGCGCCTTTTTATGGCTCAGGCGGAGCGACCATCGCATGCAAGACCAGTTTGACCACCAAGGCGGCGCGCGACAACAGCAGCAGGACGCCGGTCACCAGGGTCGAGGTCGCTCCGGAGCTGCCGGACGTCATGTGGCTGTCCCAGTACGAGAACGTCAAACCGAACAGCAGGAAGATCGCGCCCAGCCCCAGGAAAGCGAGACTGCTCAGGATCGATAGCCAGGTGGGAAGGCGGAAGAACAGCGAGCCCCACGCGGCAAGAACGAGCAAGAAGTAAACCATGCGGGCGCTCCGGTCACCGTTCGCGGATCTGGACGCGGTCGCCGTGCCGCAGCGCCTCGTCGATCAGCCGCTTGAAGGCCAATGCAGCGATCTCGGCATCCACCAGGTGATCGACGAAGCAAAAGCCGTAAGGCTCGACGGTGTAGTCGTAGGGTGGCCGCGGCGCTTGCGGCGCAGCCGGCAGCTTGCGCTGCAGCGCCGAGCGATCGTAGTGATCGGGTACGACGAACTCGATGGTGTATTCGATTCCCACGCCACGTCCTCCCTGTGTCCGGCGACGGGCACGGCCTGAGCCGCGCAGTGCCATCGGCGTGCCTAGCGCTTGAAATCGGTGTGCTGCTCCAGTTGGTAGATCGCATCCTGCACGTCTTCGAGCTTCGCGTTCAAGGCGCTCTGCGCGTCGTAGAGGCCGCGGTTGTAGTAGTACGCGCCCACTTCCTTGGAGAAGAAATCCAGCAGGAACTCGGCATCGAACTGACCGATCTGCTGGCTCAGTTCCTGCGAGAAATACAGCTGGATCTTGCGCACGAGGAGCGCGGTTTCGTCTTTGCTGAAAGCGATGGTCGACATGAGGCGGCGGTGATCGGGGCAGGGGAAGGGGGCGTCGCGCGGCCGAGGCGTTAACCGCCCCCGTACAGGCGCTCCGCGCGCTGAAACAGAATCCAGCTGGTCGCGATGTACTTGTCGCCGCCCTTGGGCCGGTTGCCGCGGTGGGTGTGGGTGAACGCCGCCGGCGCGATCAACAGGTCGCCCGCGCGCGGGGCGATCTTGCGCTGTTGGTAGAGGAACTCGGTCTCGCCCTGCTCGAAGCCGTCGTTGAGGTAGATGGTCCACAACAGGTGGCGGTGCAGGGTTTCGGCGTTGGGGTCGCGCGGGAACAGCTCGCAGTGCCAGTACGGGTAACCGCCGCGGTCGGCGGTGTAGCGCTGCAGGTTGATCGCGCCCGGGCGCAGCACGGCCTGCACCACCGGCGCCAGGGTGGCATCGTCCATCGCGGCCAGGCGTTCGCTGGTGAGGCGGTGGCGGCCCTGGCCGTCGGCGCCGGGCACTTCCAGCATCAGCGGTGCGATCAGGGTGTGCGGATAGCGGCGCAGGTAATGCAGCAGGCCGGCGAACACGGCGTTGTTCAACGCGGCCTCGGCGTCGCGCCATTCTTCGCGACCCGTGATGGTCAGGTCGCGGCTGTCCTTGAGCTCGGGCATCACGCCGCCGCCGACCCGGCCGGGCGCGACATCGCCGCTGGTGTCGAAGCGTTGCAGCAGCGCCGCGCAGGCGGCGCGGTCCAGCGCCTGCGGGTACACCTCGATGAAGTCGTTGGGGACGGGCTGCGGCGGGGCGTCGGTCATGCGCGGCTCTACGCAATGCATCGGGAAAGCGGTCATCCTCGCACGCGCAAACCGCATTGCAAAAACGCAAGCTCGCGTGCGCCGTACCGGCCGGCGCCTGTGTGCGCGATGGTGAAACGTTTACGTTCCCAAGCGTGCTCGCTGGGTGCGAATTTTTCCAAGAAAGCACATATAAATCAGCTATTTGATGGGTTGGCAAGGGCTTCGCTTCGACAGGTCTATCCCGGCGCATGGCCTGCGTGCAGGGCCGTCGGTCGCTAGCCAATCACCCACTGGGGTGGCCGGGACCATGCCCCGACTGCGGCATGCGCTGATCGCGGACGACGCGCTCCGCGGCGGCCAGGGCGTGGTCCGGGTCAACCAGGCGGCGGGAGTCGGGAGCGCCTCGACGAACGCGATCGTGCCCAGGTTGCCGGGGGCACTCCAAACTCCGGCGTCACGCTTTTTAGCTCCCTCCTTTGGAAAAGGAGGGTTGGGGAGGATTTGCTTTTGGTGTTGTTTTGCTTCTTCTGACCGAAGGTCAAAGGCTTCCGCCTGCTGCGCATGCGGGTCACTTTCTCTTGCTGACCCAAGAGAAAGTAACCAAAGAGAAGGGTCTGAGCCCAGAGCTCCCGTGTGGCTTCGGTTCTTGCGCCGGGATTTTTCGATAGGACATCCCTGTCCTATCGAAAAACGGCGCGCGTCCTGCGCGCCGCCCTCCGGGTCTGGGAGTGGTCGTGTGGCTTCGGATCAATGGACTTCAATGCCGGAGCAAACTCAACAGCAACAGCAACAGCAACGGCCATTGCGGCAGGATCTGCTCTCTGTGGGAGCGGCGTGAGCCGCGATTTCCCCGAGTGCCGCGAATCCCAATGCAAGAGGACGCGGCAATCCACTCACCACCTCAAGCCACGCTCACCGAATCCGGCGCCCCCGGATCGTCGCCGCTGCGCAAGCCATGCCGCTGCATCAGCCGATACAGCGTGACCCGCGACACCGACAGCTCGCGCGCGGCGTCGATCAGGCGGCCGCGGTTGCGCTGCAGGGCGCGTTCGATCGCGTCCTTGGTGGCGGCGTCGCGGACCTCGTCCAAGGTCGGCGGTGGTTGCGTCGAGGCGCTGTCGATATGCAGATCGGTGGCGGTGATCAGCCGGCCTTCGGCCATGACCACGGCCTGGCGCACGCGGTTGATCAGCTCGCGCACGTTGCCCGGCCACGGATGGCTGTGCAGGGCGTGGCGCGCGCAGGGCGAGAAACCCTTGAGGGTGCGCTGGCTCTCCTGCGAATAGCGCCGCAGCGCGTGCTCGGCCAAACGGTCGATATCGCCACCGCGGTCGCGCAGCGGCGGCTGCTGCAGGCGTAGCACGCACAGGCGGTGGTACAGGTCGGCGCGGAAGCGGCCGTCGGCGACCGCCGCGTCCAGGTCGTGGTGGGTGGCCGAGACGATGCGCACGTCGATCGGGATCTGCTCGTGCCCGCCCAGCCGCTCGATGCTGCCCTGCTGCAGGAAGCGCAGCAGCGAGGCCTGGCTTTCCAGCGGCAGGTCGCCGATCTCGTCCAGGAACAGGGTGCCGCCGTTGGCCATCTCGATCCGTCCCAGCTTGCGCTGCTGGGCGCCGGTGAACGCGCCGCGTTCGTAGCCGAACAATTCCGACTGCACCAGGCTGTGCGGGATCGCGCCGCAGTTGATCGCCACGAACGGATGCGCGTGCCGGCGCGAGTGCCGGTGCACCGCGGTCGCGGCCAGTTCCTTGCCGGTGCCGGTCTCGCCGGCGATGAACACCGGCGCCTCGGTCAACGCCGCCTTGCGCAGCGTGCGGCACAGCATGCGCATCGCCGCGCTCTCGCCGATCATGCCGTCGAAGCCGGCCTCGCTGGTGGTCTCGCCGCGCTCGCAGGCCAGCGTGGCCATGCCGTGCGCATGACCGATCACCGTGTTCAGCACGGCCTCGGGGCAGGGCAGGGTGACGTAGTCGTAGCAGTAGTCGCGGATCAGCCGCCGCACCGGCTCCTCGTCCAACTGCGCGGCGTCGACGCCGGCGACCCAGCCGACGTTGTTGGCCGACAGCGCGCTGCCGAACTCGGCCAGATCGTGGTGGGTGAAGCCCTCGCGCAGGTCCAGCAGGGCCGCGTGCGGCTGGCGCGGGTCGTGTTGCAGGATACGCAGCACGCTGCGCGAGTCGGGGGCGCGGCGCAGGTTCCAGCCCATGCTTTGCAGCTGCCCAAGGCAGAGCACCCGTCCGGCGCTGCCGCGGGTGACGTAGATCAGTTCGCGCGATGGTGGTTCCCGGGGCACAGGTTCGCGCGTGGCCGCGTCCCTGCCTGCCGGATCGTGCTTACCCGCGCCTCGAGCACCGGGCTCGCGCGGTCCACCGTTGGCCATCGCCCTGCTCTCCGCGCCCATAACGCGTTCCACGCCGCTGTTCGTGGGCAAGAGTTATCAACGCGGGGGATGACGAAGAGCGGTCACCGCGATGACGGTCATCGCGGTGGGCGGACTTCGCAGAGCATGGCGCCGAGCCCAAGCACGAATCGCGCCAGACTCGGTTCATGCATGCAAACCTTGCCGACGCGGTGCGTAGCGGTCAGGCCTGCGCGTCGTGCTCGGCGTGGTAACGCACCGCGGTTTCGACTTCGCGCTTGCTGCCCAGGAACACCGGCACGCGCATGTGCAGGCCGGTGGGCTGCACTTCCAGCATGCGCTGACGGCCGGTGCTGGCCGCGCCGCCGGCCTGCTCGACCAGGAAGCTCATCGGATTGGCCTCGTACATCAGGCGCAGCTTGCCGCCCTGCGCCTCGCACTTGGCGTCCAGCGGATAGCTGAAGATGCCGCCGCGAGTCAGGATGCGGTGCACGTCGGCCACCATCGAGGCCACCCAGCGCATGTTGAAGTCCTTGCCGCGCGGGCCTTCCTTGCCGGCCAGCAGATCGCCGACGTAGGCCTGCATCGGCGCCTGCCAATAGCGTTGGTTGGACATGTTGACCGCGAATTCCTTGGTCTCTTCCGGAATGCGCATGTCGCGCGTGGTCAGCACGAAGCTGCCGACCTCGCGGTCCAGGGTGAAGGCGTGCGTGCCGTTGCCGATGGTCAGCACCAGCATCGTGCTGGGGCCGTAGGTGGTGTAGCCGGCGCAGACCTGATCGGTGCCCGGCTGCAGGAAGTCTTTATCCTGTGCCTGGGTCACGCCGTCCGGGCAGCGCAGCACCGAAAAGATGGTGCCCACCGAAATGTTGACGTCGATGTTGCTGGAGCCGTCCAGGGGATCGAACAGCAACAGATAGTTGCCGCGCGGGTACACGTCCGGGATCGGGTGCGAGGTGTCCATCTCCTCCGACGCCAGCCCGGCCAGATGACCGCCCCAGGCGTTGGCTTCCAGCAGAATCTCGTTGCTCAGCACGTCCAGCTTCTTCTGCGCCTCGCCCTGGATGTTGCCCGTGCCCGCATCGCCCAGCACGCCACCCAACGCGCCCTTGCCGACCGCGATCGAAATCGACTTGCAGGCGCGCGCCACCACCTCGATCAACAACCGCAGATCCGGACTGATGCGCCCGGCGCGCTGCTCCTCGATCAGGTAGCGGGTCAGGGAAACGGCGGTGCTGGCGCTGGGGGCCTGGGTCATGGCGGGTGCGGGCGGTGGCGAGGCGGCTATTGTCGCCGATTCCGGCGCATCGGGCTGCAGCAATGTCCCATCGCTTGCACCAGGAGTAGCTAAAACATAGGGCCACCAGGCGCATTCGATACGCAATCTTTCGACCTTGAACCAAAATCCCCTCAAGACCACGCTGATCCAACGCGCGGCGCACCGGTCCATCGTGGACGTGAGCGCCGAACACCCAGGGGGCGCGATGAAGAAATGGTGGATGCAAACAGGCGTTGCGCTGCTACTGCTCAGCACCGCTTCGCGTGCGCAAGAGGTTAGCCGGCCTTGGGAAGAGTACGGCAAGCTCATAGGCGCCAAAGAGACCATCGCCTCGCACGGCCCGACGCTATTCGGCGACGCGGTCGATCTGCAAACGGGAGCGCTGTCGTTCTCCTCGACCGACGTCAGTATTCCCGGCAATAGCAAGTTGAGTGTGGCCTTCTCGCGCAGCTTCAAAGTCAGCAACCGCAAGGGCTACATCAACGATTCCACGTTGGCGGACTGGGAATTGGATGCGCCCAAGCTAAGCGGCGTGTTCGCATCCAACTGGGGGCCGGCATCGCGTTGCTCGGTCGCCAGCGCTGCGGCGGCCAGACCCGCACAGGTCTCCAGCAGCGGCACGGTGTTCAATGCGGAGGACTTCTGGCAAGGCAACCATGCCGATATGCCCGGTGGCGGCGAGATGCTCTACAACGCGGGGTCCGCAACCGCTCCGCCGACAGGCGGTCCATATTATTGGATGACGTCTAGCTTTACCTATTTTTCCTGCTTGCCTGTCGCCAAAAACAACGGTGGCCAAGGGTTCTTGGCGGTCACGGCCGACGGCACCAAGTACTGGTTCGACTGGATGGCGCAATACGTCGAACCCTCCTTGAAGGGCGGGCAGGCCGGCAGCGGACAGATCGTGCGCCGACGCAACGTCCTGTACGCGACTCGCGTGGAAGACCGCTTCGGTAACTGGGTCGCCTACACCTACACCAACAATTACGATCAACCGGCGCGGCTCACGTCTATTCTCGCCAACGATGGCCGCCAGATCACGGTGGGCTATAACGCGCAGGGGCATGTGGCCAGCGTTGGCACCGGCAGTCAGACCTGGACCTACGAATACAGCTATCCCACCGCGACCACCGGCACGTTGACCGCCGTGGTGCAGCCGGACAACAGCCGGTGGACTATTGCTTTTTCCGCACTGTCCAGCGCGAAGATTCGCTACGACCAGGGCCAACCGGGCGCGGACGATCCCTTACGCAGTTGCGGCGATCCGGGCGAAGTCATCACCGGCGGCGCGCAGGGCACCATCACTCACCCCTCCGGCGCCTCCGGCACCTTCCTGGTCGAGCCGAAACGGCACGGGCGCAGCAATGTGCCAAAAATGTGTGCGAACTACACTTCGCCGTACAACAACGACAACGACGATGTGGCCTACTATCCGTTGGCCTATGACGCGTTCTCGTTAATCAGCAAGACCGTTTCTGGCCCTGGCTTGGCTGCTATGCAGTGGACGTACGGCTACAGCGCATCGATTTTCTTCGCGCCTGGTACCGGTCCCACCTGCGGAGGCAGTAACTGCAGCGCGGTGGTGTGCACGTCCGACGCCTGCGCGGGAACCGCGACCACCATCGTCAACGCCCCCGGCGGCCAATGGTCGCGATACACCTATGGCAACAGCTATCGCTACAACGAAGGCAAGCTGCTGAAGGTCGAAAGGGGCAGTGGGCCCACCGCGATCGGTCAAACCCAGACCACCGCCTACAACTTGGCGACGTCTGGGCAACCCTTTCCGACACCCATCGCGACCAGTCCGCAACCGCGCGGCGACGGCTTCACCTCGGAGTACCTGCGACCAGAGACCACTAATACCATCGTCCAGGATGGAGTGACCTACTCCAGTGCAGTCAATCTCTTTGACGGGTTCGCCCGCCCCACCTCGGTCACCCGCGCCAGCACCATCAACGGCGGCCACACCCGCACCGACGTGACCGAGTACCACGACGATCTGTCGAAGTGGGTGCTGGGCCAGACCAAGCGTTCATATACGAATGGCATCAAGCTCGGCGAAACCGAGTTCACCGCCAACGCCCAGCCCTACCGCAGCTTCCGCTACGGCGAGACCACGCCGTCGCAAACCCTGACCTACAACGCCGACGGCACCGTCGCCACGGTCACGGACGGCAACAATAACGTCACCACGCTGTCGAACTGGAAGCGCGGCATCCCGCAGACCATCCAGCACCCGGCCACCGCCGAGTCGCCCTCGGGCAGCACGCAGTCGGCGTCCGTCAACGACAGCGGCTGGATCGACTGGGTGACCGACGAGAACGGCTACAAGACCAGCTACCAGTACGACACCATGGGCCGGCTGTCGCGCATCGTCTATCCCACCGACGACACCGTGGCCTGGAACGACAAGCTGTTCTCGTTCCAGCAGGTCAACCAGGAAGAAATGGGCGTGCCCGCCGGCCACTGGCGGCAGACGGTGGTGCAGGGCAACTACGAAAAGCTGACCCTGTTCGATGCGCTGTGGCGCCCGATCCTGCAGTACGAACGCGACAACGCCGATTCCAACGGCACCTACCGGATCGTCCGCAACGCCTTCGATCACGACGGGCGGCAGACCTTCGCCTCCTATCCGCGCAACCCGTACGCGGACGGCAACTGGAACCACCGGCACCTGGACCACCTACGACGCGCTGGGCCGGGCCACCAAGGTCGAGCAGGACTCGGAGCTGGGCAAACTCACCACGACCACCGCCTATGCGTGGGGCGGCGACATCGTGGTCACCAACCCGCGCGGCCACCAGACCCGCACCCGCTACGCGGCCTGGGACCAGCCCACCACCGATTACCCGATCGAAATCATCCAGCCGGTGGCCACCACCACCATCGACCGCGATCCGATCTACTTCCTGCGCCCCAAGTCGGTCACCCGCTCGGGCACCTACGCCGGCCAGCCGGTGCAGGCGCTGCGCCGGTACACCTACGACGGCCTCAACCGCCTGTGCCGCACGGACGAGCCTGAGACCGGCTCGACCGTCATGGGTTACGACGCCAACGACAACATGACCTGGTCGGCCGCCGGCCTGTCGGGCCTGAACAGCGTCAACTGCGACCACGTGGCCGCCTACAACGCCGGCCGCACCGTCACCCGCAACTACGACGCACGCAACCGCATCACCCAGTTGGGCTTCCCTGACGGCCTGGGCAATCAGTCCTGGACCTACACCAAGGACGGCCTGCCGGCCACGATCACCACCTACAACGGCAGCAACAATACCTGGCCCTGGATCAACGCCTACCACTACAACAAGCGCCGCCTGCTCGACGGCCAGGGCGACAGCATCAGCCAACCCGGCTGGTACACCTGGTCCTTGGGCTACGGCTACGACCGCAACGGCCACCTGTCGGTACAGACCTACCCGACCGGCTTGGCGGTGGGCTATGCGCCCAACGCCCTGGGCCAGGCGACCCAGGTGGCCACCGTCGCCGGCAGCACCACCACCGGCACCTACGCCAGCGGCGTCAGCTACTACCCCAACGGCGCGATCAAGCAGTTCACCTATGGCAACGGCCTGCTCCACGCGATGTGGCAGAACGGTCGCCAATTGCCGTGGACGGTCGATGACGGCGGCCTGTCAAGCTTCTCGTACACCTACGACGAGAACGGCAACCCCACCCAGATCACGGATAACGCCCAGGGCGCCAACTTCCACCGCTACCTGGAATACGACGCCCAGGACCGTCTGCTGCGCGCCGGTTCGCTGATGTTCGGCGGCACCAACCACTGGATCGACTACGCCTACGACCCGATCGACAACCTGCGCAGCGTCAGCCACCCGGGCGTGCGCGAGCACAGCTACTGGTACGACGCCAACAACCGCCTGACCAACGTCCGCAACGCCGGCGGCGCTACGGTCACCGGCCTGGGCTACGACGTCCAGGGCAATCTGAACAACAAGAACGGCCAGGCCTACTGGTTTACCTTCGGCAACCGCCTGCGCGAGGTGACCGGCAAGGAGAGCTACGCCTACGACGGCCTGGGCCGCCGCGTGCAGACCATGCAGGCCGACGGCACGGTACGTTTGTTCCAGTACAGCCAGGCCGGGCAGTACCTGTTCGGTTCCAAGCAGACGACCGCGGGCGTGCAAACGACCCAGGAGAACATCTACCTGGCCGGCAGCCTGATCGCGACGGTGGACCACAACTGGCCCAGCAACACGGTCATCGCCACGACGTATCACCACACCGATGCGCTGGGCAGCCCAGTGGCGACGACGAACACCGCGGGCGCGCTGATCGAGCGGACGAACTACGAGCCCTACGGCAGCGCGATCAACAAGACGGTCGATGGGATCGGCTACACCGGGCATGTGATGGACGGGGCCACGGGCCTGACGTACATGCAGCAGCGGTATTACGATCCGACGTTGGGGCGGTTCTTGAGTGTTGATCCAGTCACGGCCAACTCCGGCACGGGCGACAATTTCAACCGTTACTGGTATGCGAATAACAATCCATACACCTTCACTGATCCAGACGGGCGAAAACCAAAGGACCGCGGAGCTTCATACGTTGGTGACGGTTTGACCGGAACCACGAGTGGAACCGTCAGGGATTCAACGGCCGTGATGCCTCAAAAAATTACAGCGACAATGGTGAAATCGGTTGGTCCGAAAGAAGCGACGCAGGCCCAGGTCAATTCGGTGGTGAGAGACGTCAATGCTGCCGGGAGAGCAGCTCAACGCGCCGGTGATTCTCGAGCAATTCGAGCGTTTAACAAACTAGAAAGCATAAAAATAGACAGTAGCGATTGGAGTGTAGCCACATACCAAGGAACAAAGCTTCCCTACAGCGCGCTGGCATATGCTTCGTTCGAAAGCAAAAGAGACAGGGGTACGATTGTCTTAAACGCAGAACGATTCTTTGGTAACAATTTCGAAGACTATAGAGTGTCTAGAATCGTGCACGAGATACTGCATTTCGATACTGATTTTGATAATCAGAAGGTCAGAGAAATGAGCGCTGGCTGCCAAGGGTGGAATTGCAGGTTCGAATCTGATGTGGATCAGGCCGCGAAACGAATAATGGATCGTAGTCGGCGCAACTAAAATGAGGGCGGTCGTATGAACAAGTTATTCATCGTGGTCTTGGTCCTGTTGTGGGCATACGGTCCTTCCACCGGGATTTCAGGGGTCCCTACGAGTCGGCCCGTCGATGAGCTTTATGGGAGATCGGATCTCGTTGTTGAGGCAACTGTTAGAAGCATAGACGCTTCATGTGTTACAGAAAAAAAGGGCATCTGCAACAACAACTACGCCCTGCGGATAGACGTGGTTAAGCAGTACAAGGCTAGGTCGAAAGATCAATCAACGGCCATTTCCGGATTGACGCTTTGCTCGAATAGCGCATTGGAAATCGGCGACACCTATTTCCTTTTCTTTGAGCCTGCTAATGAATTCAACGATGTTGGCTCAAACAACTGCGATCTAGTGGTGGACTACGACGGGGTTTTTCAGACGATGGCTGACCTCACCTATCGAGTAGGTGCGCCGGACATGCAGACAATCGTGAACTTCGATGGTCGTAAGTACATGACAAATGCGATTGTGGTGCCGGGCTTTGAAGAGCAGCTAGATGGGCTCTCCCACAGTTCAAAGGGCAATCGAAAGTGACCCAGGCACTTCTTGCGCCCTATAAAGAATAGGGGTCAGAGTACATTTCTGATCTGTGCTACAGCAGAAGTTGACACTTCGCTCTTCAGCCATCGCTGGAGGGCGTGCCCGTGCAACTGGCTGCCCCGGCCTCCTCCGAGTAGAGCGTTTTGCAATAATCGCAGACCTTGAAGAAGCGGCTGCTGCGATAGGGGCGCGCAAAGACTCATTATCGCCATCGGAATTCAGCGACAAAGTTGCAGAACTCTGATGCCTGAAGGCGTTAAAACACAATGGTGCTGCGTCATTGCATCGCCTGAGAGAAGCGCCCTTCTGCGACGCGGGCTTCTAAGTAGGTCTCTCCACTCACCTACACCGCAAATGCCGCTCACTCACCCCGAACGACTGCGCCACCGTCCGTAAATCCCCGCCCGCATCCATCGCTGCGCGGATCGCGATGCGGCGCAATGCGATGAACACGCCCCAGGCGGAGGGCACCTCGACGGTGCCGGCTTCGCTGGTGTGGGCGAGCAGGCGGGCGTGGGTGGTGGCGCTGAGTTCGACGCCCAGGCGGTCGGCGAAGCCGCGGCGATCGCGCGGGACATAGACACGGCGGCCGCCCAGTGCGCGCACGAAGCGCAGCATGGCGGCGAAACCATCGTGGCCGGCGATCTCGGCGGCGACCCAGGGCAGCGAGGCGAGCACCGCGACGCGGTGTTCTTCGCAGAACGCGCAGAGCGCATCGAACGCCGGTGTGCCGGGGCAGGGCAGGCCCAGAAACAGGGCGTCGGGCGCGCGCACGGCGGCGGTTCTGGCGACGGGCCGCGATGCGGGCTTGGGGTAGTGCGAGGGGGCGAGGGTGCTCATACCGAACACAACGCGGCGCCGCTGCGGGCGTGAAGCGCAACGCGGGCGGCTTCGCGCGTGTGAAGGGCGGCGGCTGGGCGGCGCTTCCGCATGCCGCGACGAGGCGAGGGAGCCTACAACGGCCACTCCCTACCCAGCTTCGGAGTTCCGTCATGCCCTACACCATCAACGCCGGCGCCGCGCCGCTGGCCATCGCCGAATGCGAGTGGGCGGCCGCCGCCAACGTCGCGCCCACCGCCGGCGGCGATACGCAGCCGACCATCCAGTTCACCGCGTTCACGTCCTGCATTGGCATCGCCGCGCTCAACGCCGCAGGCACCCAGGTGATCGGTATCCATCTGGCGATCTACGACGCCGCCAACAATCAGTTCTCGGCCGCCGACGTGGCGACCGTCACCGGGATTCTGCAGGGCCAGAACTACAACCCCAACGCGGTGTTCATCATCGGCGAGACCGCGGTGTGGCAGGCCTCGGTGCTGGCAGCCTACAACGCCTTGATCGCGGCGCTGCCCAATGCGCAGATCTATTCGCTGGCCGACGGCACTTACGGTGCCGGTGTCAGCGCCGCCGGCGCGCTGGAACCCACCTACTGACGCGGCGCAGCCAAGGAGCATCGACATGCACAAGCGCATCCTCGCCGCGGCTGTCGCCGCGTTGTTGTCCGCCGTCGCCCTGCCCGCGTTGGCGGTCGACGCCTGCGCCAATCTGGTCACCGTGCAGATGAGCGCGATTCCGGAAATGAACGCCGAGGCCGGCGGCCATCTGGCCGCGCACATCCCCGGCGTGCAGCCGCCGGCGGGCTTCAGCCAGTTCGGCCGCACGCTGTTCTGGGACCAGCAGGCCTGGCGCGAGGCCTTCGATCAGCTGGCGCGGCAGCAGAACCCGCTGTACTGCCCCGAGCCCGCGTCCGAAGGCGCCGAGGCCGCGCGCACCCTGCAATTGCAGGCGTTCGCGCGCCAGTGCACGGCCACCGACGGCAACGGCCTGTGCACGGCGGCGACCAGCATCCAGGCCAATGCGGTGCAGATCGTGATGCGCCGGATCAACCGCCGCTGGGTGGTCTACACCGCTTACCCGACGCCCAACTGAGCGATGGGGGAACGGCGCGGCGGCGCGTGGGGCGCCGTCCGCGCCGGACTTTACTGGGGCGGTGAGCGGTGGCGGGCGCTGCCGTTGCCGATCGTGGTTCAAGAGGCTTGCTGACGGGTGGCTGCCGCGCGTCGGCGCCGCGCGTTGTGTGGGAGCGACGTGAGTCGTGATGGTCGGTCGATGCGGTTGCGATGCCGTGCGTGGATTCGTCGCGACTCACGTCGCTCCCATAGGGCGCTAGGGGCGGGCGCGGTGTGCGTGGTTCGTGACCGTGGTGGGAGCGCGACTTACGGCCGGCGGTGGCGGTAGAAGCAAATCCCCCTCAATCCGCCTCTACAAAGGGGGAAGCTCAAGCGAGTGCTGCTCTTTCTGCGGAGAGGATTGCGGGGCGCTTACTTGGATGTTGAACGTCGCGTCGGCGATTCCCCGCCTTTGAAATGGTCGTAGAGGGATTTGTTCGCGCCCACTCCCGCCAAGCCCTTTCAGCACATCGCTTCCCTCCCGCGCCGCGCTACCATGCCGCCTTCGCATCGTCGCGCCGCACCGTGTCCGCCCCCAACCGCAAAGTCCTGCATGTCGACATGGACGCGTTCTACGCGTCGGTCGAACAACGCGACGATCCGTCGTTGCGCGGCGTGCCGGTGGTGGTGGCCTGGCGCGGTGCGCGTTCGGTGGTGTGCGCGGCCAGCTACGAGGCGCGCAAGTTCGGCGTGCGCTCGGCGATGCCGGCGGTGCGCGCCGAGCGCCTGTGCCCGCATGCGATCTTCGTGCCGCCGGATTTCGTGCGCTACAAGGCGGTGTCGCGCCAGGTGCGCCAGATCTTCGCGCGCCATACCGACCTGATCGAGCCCTTGTCGCTGGACGAGGCTTACCTGGACGTCACGCAGACCAAGACCGGCCTGCCCTCGGCCACCGCCACCGCCGAGGCGATCCGCGCCGCGATCCGCGAGGAAACCCAGCTGACCGCGTCGGCCGGCGTGGCGCCGAACAAGTTCCTGGCCAAGATCGCGTCCGACTGGCGCAAGCCCGACGGCTTGTTCGTGATCCGTCCGCATCAGGTCGAGGCCTTTCTGGAACCGCTGCCGGTGGGGCGCCTTCCGGGCGTGGGCAAGGTGATGGAAGCCAAGCTGGCCGAGTTGGGCGTGAGCGTGGTCGCCGACCTGCGCGCCTTGGGCGCGCTGGCATTGGAGCAGCGCTTCGGCCGCTGGGGGCGGCGTTTGCACGAGCTGTCGCTGGGCATCGACGAGCGCGCGGTGGAGCCGGAACGGCCGACGCTGCAGATCTCGGCCGAGGACACCTTCGTCGAGGACCTGCGCCTGGACGAGTTGGAGCCGCATATCCGCCGCCTGGCGACCAAGACCTGGGCCGGTTACCAGCGCGAACCCGGGCGGCTCGCGCGCACCGTGGTGCTGAAGCTCAAGACCGCCGATTTCCGCACGCTCACGCGCAGCCTCACTCAGCCGACGCCGCCGGGCAGCGAGCAGGAACTGGCCGACATCGCCTGCGCGTTGCGCGCACGCGTGGAGCATCCGGCCGAGACCTTGTATCGCTTGGTCGGCGTGGGCTTGTCGGGCTTCGTCGACGAGGAGGGCTATGTCGCGCAGAGCGATTTGTTCGCCTCCGACGATGCACCTCCCCCTTTGGAAAAGGGGGATTGAGGGGGATTTGCTTTTGGGGTTAGGAGCAAGAGCAAATCCCCCCTAGCCCCCCCTTTTCAAAGGGGGGAACGGAAGCAAGAAAGGGGGATAGCGGAAGACGGTTACCGCGACGCCGTGCGCCACCACGCCGACGTCGCCGGCGGTGCGTGCAGGTTCACCGGGGTGCCCATCACCGGGGTCAGCGTTTCCACGCCGGCCTCGCGCGCCAGTGCGGTGATGCGTTCCATCGGGTCGGTCCAGGCGTGCATGGCCAGGTCGAAGGTGCCGTTGTGGATCGGCAGCAGGCGCCGGCCGCGCAGGTCCAGGTGCGCCTGCAGGGTCTGCTCGGGCAGCATGTGCACGCCCGCCCACTGCGGGTTGTAGGCGCCGCATTCCAACAGCGTTAGATCGAAGGGACCGTACTTCTCGCCGATCTGCTTGAAGCCGTCGAAATAGCCGGTATCGCCGCTGAAATACAGGTTGAGCGTGGAGCTGCGGATCACCCACGAGGTCCACAGGGTCGGGTTGTCGGCGAACATCGCGCGCCCGGAGAAGTGCTGCGAGGGCGTGGAGGTCAGGCGCACGCCGTCGATGGTGGTCGACTGCCACCAATCCAGCTGCCGCACCTTGGCCGCGTCCACGCCCCATTCGACCAACAGGTCGCCCACGCCCAGCGGCGCCAGGAAATGCTCGGTCTTGGCCGCCAGTTCCAGCACCGCGGCCTTGTCGAGGTGGTCGTAGTGGTCGTGCGACAGGATCACGCCCTTGATCGGCGGCAGCTGCGCGATCGTCATCGGCGGTGCGTGGAAGCGCTTGGGGCCGGCCCACTGCACCGGCGAGGCGCGCTCGGAGAACACCGGGTCGGTGAGCCAGAACGCGCCGTCCAGCTTAAGCAGCACGGTGGAATGGCCGAAGCGCACCAGGCTGCCGTCGGGCGCGGCGAGCAGCTGTTCGCGGGTGAGCGCGGCCACTGGCGGCGCGGTCGCCGGCACGGTGTCGGCGGGCTTGTCGAACGCGAAACGCCACAGCATGGCCGGCATTTCGCGCCAGCCCACGGTCTTGGGCGCGACGGGATTGCGGAACCCGCCGTCGCGGAACTGCGGCGAGTCGGGATAGGCGGTGCTGCGGCAGGCGCTGAGGGAGAGCGTGGTCATCAGGGCGGTCACGACGAAGAGGGACAGGAGCGCGCGACGCGCGCGGCGCCGACGCGGCGGACGCGTCGGGGCGAGGGGAACCGGCAGGGCGGCGCCGGCAGCGGATGCGGGATCGGACATGGGTCAGACGTCGCCATGACCGGCCTGCACCGGCAGCACGTAGCGCACCGCTTCCATGCGGGTGGCGCGGCGCGGCAGGTCCAGCGCGCGCGCGGCCTCGCTCCAGGCCGGCGCCTGCCATTGCAGGTTGAGGCAGCCGAAGCGCGCGGCGGCGTCCAGCGCCTGTTCGAACAGCAGCGTCTCGACCGCGCGTTCGCGCCAGGCCGCGCGCACGTACAGGCTTTCCAGGCACAGGTGGTAGGCGCGTTCGAGCAGCGAGAAACCGACCGTGGCGCTGGCGTAACCGACCGCCGCGCCGTCGACATAGGCGATCCAGGCCCAGGCCCGCAGCGGCGGTTCGAACAGCGCCTCGCGCAGCTCCAGCAGGCCGTCGTGAGCGTGACCGTAAGGCAGGCGTTCGAAGGCGGTGTGCTGCGCGTGTTCGGCGCACAGCTCCAGCAAGGCGGGCAGGTCGTCCGGTTGCGCCGCGCGCGCATGCGGCGCCGCCGGCACCAGGGCCAGCGCGACGCGTGCGGCCTCGTGCGCCGAAGCCAAACCGGCACCGGCGCTCATACCTCCGCCCCCAGGTCGACGACGGCGCTGTCGGCGTCGGCGCACTGGCGCGCGTCGCGACGGCCGCGGACCTGCTGCAGGCGCTGTTCGGCGTCCGACAGCGCCGACTGCGCGGAGGCGTAGCGCACGGCGACGGCGACCGGCAGCATCGCCTTCCAGGCGCCGCTGCGGGCGCGCAGGGCGGCCTCGCGGGTGCGCTCGCTGGCCGCCTGTTCGCGGGCCAGGCCGTCGCAATCCAAGTCGGCGATGTCGGCCAGCGGGGTGGGGCTGCGCGGGATGGAGGCGCAGCCTGCGAGCAGCGCCGGGGTTACGATCAGGGCCATGACGGGACGTGACGATGCGGGCACGACGATCTCCGTTCGATGCGGCCCGTGGGGTAGGCCGGTGTGCAGGGATGCTGCGCGCCGGCTTTTAAGAAGTTTTTAAGTGGCGTAAAAATCCGCTGAACGCGTCGCGCGCCGGTTTAAGAACTTCTTAATCGCGCACGCGCACGATGCGTCCGGATCGCTTGCCGCTCGCTCTGCCTCTACCGGAACCCGTTGCCGCCATGAACATCCTGCTGGTCGAAGACGACGTCATGCTCGGCGAGGCGGTGCGCGACGGCCTGCGTCAGCACGGTTTCAAGGTCGATTGGGTCGGCGACGCCGCCCTGGCCAAGACCGCGCTGGTCGATCACGGCTACGCCGCCGTGCTGCTGGACCTGGGCCTGCCCGGCAGCTCCGGCCTGAGCGTGCTGTCGGTGCTGCGCGGGCGCTACGACGCCACCCCGGTGCTGATCCTGACCGCGCGCGACAAGCTCAGCGACCGCATCGTCGGCCTGGACGCGGGCGCCGACGACTACATCGTCAAACCGTTCCAGCCCGACGAGCTGTACGCGCGCCTGCGCGCGGTGATGCGGCGCAGCCAGGGCCGGGTCTCGCCGGTGCTCAGCTACGGCGGCCTGGTGCTGAACCCGGCCCGGCGCGAGGTCACCCGCGACGGCGAACCGGTGGCCTTGAGCGCGCACGAGTTCCGCACCCTGATGCTGCTGATGGAACGCCAGGGCCGCGTGGTCACCCGCGAACAGCTGGAGGAAGCGGTGTACGGCAGTTCCGGCACCATCGAAAGCAACACCATCGCCGTCTACGTGCACCAGCTGCGGCGCAAGCTCGGCGATCAGGTCATCGCCACCGTGCACGGCTACGGCTACCGCATCGGCGGCGCGCAGGCATGAGGACGCGTTCGCTGCGCTGGCGCCTGACCTGGGTGCTGCTGAAGGCGGTGATGGTGGCTTGGCTGGTATGGATGGGCTGCCAGGTCTGGCAGCAGCGCAGCGAGCGCACCGGGCTGTGGGACGCCTCGCTGCGGGTGATATCCGAACAGATCCTGGGCTCGATGCCCGACGGTCTGGAGCGCCTGCCCGCGGCGCCGCACACGCCGCAACCGGGCACGCGCGATTGGAAGATGAGTTTCCAGGTGTGGGTGGGCGGCCGCAACGTGGTGCATTCGGCGGCGGCGCCCGCTGAAGCGCTCAAGCCGGACTTCCGCGACGGTTTCGCCACCCGCGTGATCGACGGCGAGCGTTGGCGCGTCTACAGCCTCACCGACGCGCGCCGCGGCATCACCGTGCAGGTCGGCCGCTCCAAGTACCAGATCGTCAGCGAAATGCGCGGCTGGATCGCCTGGAGCATGCTGGCCGCGGCGCTGATCTTCGTGCTGTTCGGCATCGCCGTGTGGGGCGTGATCGGCCGCTCGCTGCGGCCGCTGACGGCGTTGCGCAACACCCTGCTGCAACGCAAGCCGCTGGATCTCACGCCGCTGGCCGCGCCGGGCCTGCCCAGCGAGTTCCGGCCGCTGGTGGACGCCTTCAACGCCCAGCTGGAACGCGTGGACAGCGCGGTCCAGCACGAGCGCCGCTTCATCGCCGACGCCGCCCACGAGCTGCGCACGCCGCTGGCGGTGCTGACCGCGCACGCCGACCTGGCCCTGCGCGCGGACACCATCGAGGAGAAGGACGCCGCGCTGCGGCGCCTGAGCGCCGGCGTGCAGCGCAGCGCGCGGCTGTCGGAGCAGCTGCTGGATCTGGCGCGCCTGGACGCCGGCGTGGACGCGCCGCCGCTGCTGCCGGTGTCGCTGTCGGAACTGGTGGTGCTGGTGGTGCGCGATTTCGAGACCCTGGCGCGCGACCGCCGTCAGCGCGTCACCTTGCAATCGGAGCCCTGCACCATCCTGGGCGACGTCGACCAGCTCGGCATCCTGCTGCGCAACCTGATCGACAACGCGGTGCGCTACGCGGGCATGGACGGACAGGTGTCGGTGTCGTGCCTGCATGCGGTGCGCGACGGCGTGGCCGGAGTCGAGCTGCGCGTGGCCGACAACGGGCCGGGCGTGCCCGAGGCCGACCGCAACCGCATCTTCGACCGCTTCTTCCGCGTCCCGGGCCAGTCCACGCCCGGCCGCGCCGACAGCGGCAGCGGCATCGGCTTGTCGCTGGTGGCGCGCATCGCGCAGATCCACGACGCCCGCCTCCATCCCTGCGACGGCATCGACGGCGGCGGCTTCTGCATCGCCGTGTTCTTCCCCTGCGCGCCCGAGCCGGCGGCCTGAGTCCGCAATCCAGAATCCGCAATCCAGGCTACTGACAGCAGGCTGGCAGTAGCCCGGGCGCAGTCTGTGCCGGTGCGATCGGCACGGGTGGGGCGCGAGCATGGACCGGCAACGACGACGAATCCTGCAGTGGGGCGTGGCCGCCCAGGCGATGGCGCTGTCCGCCGCGCTGCCCGCGACCGCGCTGGCGCACACCGACCCCACTCCAGCGACAGGACGCAACGCCATGCCCGAACACGACGGCCGCCACGATTTCGACTTCTACCACGGGCGCTGGCAGGTCAAGAACCGCCGTCTCAAGGAGCGCCTGGCCGGCAGCGACGAGTGGATCGAGTTCGACGCCATCGACGAATGCAAGCCCGTGCTGGGCGGCATCGGCAGCATGGACCGCTACACCACCGACTGGGGCGGCGGCATCGTCGGCATGGCGTTGCGCCTGTACCGGCCGCAGACGCGGCAGTGGTACGTGTACTGGGCCAGCGACCGCGACGGCGTGCTCGAACCGCCGCTGATCGGCGCCTTCCGCGACGGCGTCGGCGTGTTCGAAGGTCAGGAAGCGCACCAGGGCCGGATGCTGCCCTCGCGCGCGGTCTGGTCGGACATCACCGCCGACAGCCTGCGCTGGGAACAGGCGCTGTCGCCCGACGGCGGCCAGACCTGGGAGACCAACTGGGTCATGCATATGCGCCGCCTGGCCTGAGCGCCTCGATCCATCCGAACGCGCTCCACCCGAACGCGATCCAACCGAATGCGATCCACCCCGTCTACACCCAGGCGCGCGCCGCGCGCAGCGAGACAGTCATGAACGACAGCACGCAAGCCACCGACGGCCGCCACGATTTCGATTTCTTCCACGGCCATTGGACGATCCGCAACGAGCGCCTGCGCGAACGCCTGGTCGGCTCCAGCGATTGGGAAGTGTTCGAGGCCACCCAACGCTGCGAGCCCATCCTGGGCGGGCTGGGCAACGTCGACGATTTCGTCACCGACTGGGGCCGGCCGGGCAGCGGGCAGAAATTCCTCGGCATGACCCTGCGCCTGTTCAATCCCGAGACCCGCCAGTGGAGCCTGTACTGGGCCGGCAACCACGACGGCGTGCTGGAGCCGCCGGTGGTCGGCGCGTTCAAGGACGGCGTGGGCACCTTCGTCGGCGCGGCCGAGCACGAGGGCCGGCCGGTGCTGGCGAAATTCACCTGGGACCAGATCAGCGCCAACGCCGCGCACTGGCACCAGGCGTTCTCCACCGACGGCGGCAAGACCTGGGAGACCAACTGGCACATGTGGATGCGCCGCATCGACGCGCACGGCCGCCTGGTCCACGACGACGCGGTGATCGAACTGCGCCAATACACGATGCAGCCGGGCCGCCGCGACGAATTGATCGACCTGTTCGAACGCGAGTTCGTCGAGACCCAGGAGGCGGTGGGCATGCACGTGATCGGCCAGTTCCGCGATCTGGACGACCCCAACCGCTACGTCTGGTTGCGCGGCTTCCCGGGCATGCGCGAACGCGCCGCGTCGCTGACCTCGTTCTACTTCGGCCCGGTCTGGCAGCGCCACCGCGAGGCCGCCAACGCGACCTTGCTGGACAACGACGACGTGCTGTTGCTCAAGCCCGCGCGTCCGGGGTCCGGCTTCGCGCCGGCGCCGCTGGCGCGCGCGCCGGTCGGCAGCCAGGCGCGGCCCGAGGCGGTCTACGTGGCCGGCATCTGCTCGCTCAGCGCGCCGGCCGAGGAAGGCTTCGCGGACCTGTTCGAATCGGCCTTCGCGCCGCTGCTGCGCGGCTCCGGTGCCGAACTGGTCGCCACCTACCTTACCGATGCCTCCGAGAACACCTTCCCGCGCCTGCCCGTGCGCGAGAACGAGCGCGTGTTCGTGTGGTTCGCGCGTTATGCCGACGAGGACCATTGGGCGCATGCGACGCGCACGCTGAACCTGGACCCGCATTGGCGCGACACCCTGGTGGACGCGATGCTGGGCCACCTCAGTGCCGCACCGGCGATGCTGCGCCTGGGTCCGGCGGCGCGTTCCGAACTCGCCGATGGCGACCCGGGCCACGCCGCCGCGGCGGTCGCCGCGCGCGCGATCGCGGCGGCTGCCGGTCCGCTGCGGCACGGACGCGACAGCGACGCGGAACTGGCGCACGTCTCGTAGGGCGCGCGCCATGTCCGCCTTGCCGTCGCCGCCCACGCCCCTGCCGCCGGCCCGCCGCCCGTGCGCCGCTGTTGAGCGCCGTGGCCGGGCGCGGGATCATGCGGCATGCGCCGTGCCGACCGACTGTTCCTGCTGATCCATGCCCTGCGCGGACGCCGCCAAGCGATCACCGCCCAGCAGCTGGCCAAGACGCTGGCGGTGTCGCTGCGCACGGTCTACCGCGACGTCGCCGACCTGCAGCGTTCGGGCGTGCCGATCGAAGGCGAGGCCGGCGTGGGCTATGTGCTGCGCAAGGGTTCGGACATCCCGCCGCTGATGTTCAGTCCCGACGAGCTCGAAGCCCTGGTCGTCGGCACGCGTTTCGTGCGCGCGTTCGCGGGCGAACGCCTGGGCGAAAGCGCCACCGCGGCGCTGCTCAAGATCGAGGCGGTGCTGCCGTCGGAGCTCAAGGACCGCAGCCGCCGCACCCGCATCTTCGCCCCGCAGTTGGGCGACCGCATCGAGGCCAGCGGCGTCATCGACGCCCTGCACGCGGCGATCTCCGAGCTGCGCGTGCTGCGGCTGACCTACCGCGACAACGAGGCGCGCGCCAGCCAGCGCGAGATCGAACCGCTGTGCCTGTCGTTCTGGGGCGGCAGCTGGACCCTGGGCGCGTGGTGCCGCCTGCGCGGCGATTTCCGCAACTTCCGCCCCGACCGCATCGTCGACTACGCCCCCACCGGCGAGATCTTCGGCGACAGCCGCGAGCGCGGCCTGGACGCCTATCTGCGTTCGGTCGGCGCCAACCCCGCCGAGGTCGGCTGAAGGCCGGCGCACGTCGGCGATGAATGCGCGACGGCCGCCGGAACCGGCCGTTTTGCGGCGCCGTCGACACGGCCGCTGCGGTCGCGCGGCACAGGCTTTCGACCCGATCCGAGCCGGTTTCGCGCCCGTGTCGGCGACCGCTCGGGCGCGACGACGAAAAAAAAGCGCTTTTTCCGCCATTCGGCGCTTGGCGTGGCCGCGTTGTTGCCCTACATTCCGCCTTGCCGAAGGGGTTTCCTGGCAAACCATCCATTCATCCAGCATCACCGGGACAAATAAATGGCGACGAAGAAGAAAGTTGTTGCGAAGAAGAAGGCGGCTCCGAAGGCCGCCGCCAAGCCGGCCGCTCCGAAGCCGATCAAGGAAGCGCTGAGCAAGTCGGGCCTGGTCGCCCACCTGGCCGAAGCCACCGGCGTTGTGGCCAAGGACGTGCGCGCGATCCTCGGCGCGCTGGAAGGCGCCGTGCACGCTTCGATCAGCAAGAAGGGCGCTGGCGCGTTCACCCTGCCGGGCATCCTGAAGATCACCGCCGTCAACGTGCCGGCCAAGGCCAAGCGCAAGGGCATCAACCCCTTCACCAAGGAAGAGCAGTGGTTCGCTGCCAAGCCGGCTTCGGTGAAGGTCAAGGTGCGTCCGCTCAAGAAGCTCAAGGACGCCGCGGCCTGATCGCCCGTCCCGCGGAGCGCGGCCTGGCGCCGCCTCCGCACGCCGCACCCTCTTCCGTCCGCGGAAGGGGGTGTGCGCTCCGCCCGGCCCGCGGCCGCGGCGCTGGATTTTTCTCTCTGCCCAGGTCATAGCGACCCCGCTCGTCGCGCCGGGCATATCTCATCCGCGAATCGAACGTCGGCCGCAAGGCGGGCGCAATGCCGCGTGCGCGCCAAGCCGGTCTTCCCCCTTTGTAGAGGTGATTGAGGGGATCTACTCTTCCTGGCCACGAGCAAAAGCAAATCCCCCCTTGCCCTCCTTTTTCAAAGGGGGGAACAGAGCGCGGGGATGGTGATTGACGCGGCGCTGTCGGTGATGCGGCGCGCTCCGGGTTTGGCGAACCTTGCTGCGACAGATCCGCACTCGCGTCGATTTGCCTCCCCTTTGACAAAGGGGGATGGAGGGGGATTTGCTTTTGCCGCGAATGCTCCCGAGCGCCCTCAAATCACCCGCAACGTAATCGCCTTCAACACCGCCCGCGTGCGATCGCGCGTGTCCAGCTTTTCCAGGATCACCGACACGTAATTCTTGACCGTGCCCTCGGCCAGGAACATCGCGCGTGCGATTTCCTTGTTGGAATAGCCGCCGGCCATCAGCCGCAGCACCGAGACCTCGCGCTCGGTGAACAGCGCGCGCGGCGCGTCGTCGGCGTGGTAGCGGTAGCGCGCGCGCACCGGCTCGGTGCTGACCGGCTGCAGCAGGGTGTCGCCGGCGGCGACGCGCACGATCGCGTCGTACAGGTCTTCCGGCGCGGCGTCCTTGAGCAGGAAGCCCTGAGCGCCGGCCTCGGTCGCGCGCAGCAGCAGGTCGCCGTCGTCGAAGGTGGTCAGCAGCAGCACCGGCGTGCGGTCGCCGCGCTCGCGCAGCCGCACCAGCGCCTCGATGCCGTCGACGCCGGGCATGCGGATGTCGCTGAGGATCACGTCGACCGGATGCTCGGACAATCGCGTCAGCAAGGCCTCGCCGTCGTCGGCCTCGAACACGATGCTCACGCCCTGCAGCTCCAGCAAGGCGCGCAGGCCCGCGCGCACCAGGGCCTGGTCGTCGGCCAGGGCGATGCGCGGCGCGCTCATGCCGGCAGCTCCGCGTCGATGCGCAGCGCGCCGCGTCCGGTGGTCTGCAGGGCCAGGCTGCCGCCGGCCGCCGAGACGCGTTCGCGCATGCCGGCCAGGCCGTTGCCTTCGTGCAGCGCGCCGCGCACGCGGCCGTCGTCCTCGACGCTGATGCGCAGCCGCGCGCCCTCGCGCCCGATCGCCACCCGCACCCAGTCGGCATCGGCGTGGCGGGCGCTGTTGGTCAGCGCTTCCTGAACCAGGCGCAGGATGGTTTCGGCGATCGCCGGATCGGTCAGGTGCACGTCCGGCGCGATGCTCAGCTCCAGGCGCGGGCGCGGCATCGGCGCGGCCAGCGCGCGCAGCGCCACGCCCAGATCCAGGCCGCGGGTATCGCGCAGCGCCTGCACCACGTTGCGGATATCGCCCAGCAATTCGCCCGACAAGCGCTGCGCGATCGCGATTTCCGGGCGCTTGGCGTAATCCGGGTCGGCGGCCAGCGCGCGCAGGTTCAAGGTCATGGCGGTGAGTTTGTGGCCGGCGACGTCGTGCAGCTCGCGCGCCACCCGCAGGCGTTCGGCGTCGCGCGCGCTGTCGGCCAGCAGGGCGCGCGTGGCCAGCAGGTCGGCGTTGACGCGCGAGAGCTGGTCGCGCGCCTCCTCGGCGCGGCGCGCGTAGTGCGCGATCAGCGACGAGAACGCCTGAAAGCCGGCGAAGATCAGCACCACGATCAGGGCCGCGTTATGGCCCGACGCGCGCAGCACCAGGAGCAGGGCCAGGTCGATCAACAGCAACGCCGCCAGGGTGGTGCGGGCCGAATAAACCATCGCCAGCTGCGCCGACAGGATCACCAGCAGCGCCGGCGAGGTGCCGCCGCGCGGCGCCAGCCAGCTCACCGCCAATGCGCAGACCGCTTCGGAAGCCAGCAGCGCCGCGGTCAGCGCGCGCTGGCTGCGCGGCACGAAATCGCCGATCAGGAACGCCAGCGCGAACCCCGCCATCGCCAGCCACTGCCCCGGATTGTCCGGGCTGTCGTCGAAGCGCAGCGACAGCGCCACCGCCAGCCAGGTCAGCAGCGCCGGCAGGTTCATCGGCTGGAACACCACGCGCAGGAACGCGTTGTCCAGGATCGTGCGTTCGAACAAGGACTTCATGCCTGATGACTGCATGCCTGAGGACTTCATGCCTGCATGCTGCGTGCGCCCGCGCGCGCTGGCAATGGCCGTTGGGCGAAAGGTGACTTCCGGCAGGTCGCGTCGGTGACCGCGGGCACTGCGTCGGCGTCCGCCGCCGGCCGACCCTGTGCGCCACCGCCAAGGAGACGCCGATATGACCGCCTACTCGATCCTGGTTGCCGCGCACGGTGCGATCGGCGCGATCGCGCTGGTCACGTTCTGGGCCGCCGCCGCGCTGCGCAAGGGCAGTCCGGCGCACCGCCGTTTCGGCCAGGCCTACCTGCTGGCGATGCTGGGCATCCTGGTCACCGCCGTGCCGATGGCGCTGGTGCGTTACGCGCAGGGCCAGGTCTACACCGCGGTGTTCCTGGGCTATCTGGTGGCGATCACCGCCAACGGCGTGTGGGCGGCGTGGCGTGCGATCCGCGACAAGCACGACGTCGCGCGCTACACCGGTCCGGTCTATGTCGCCTCCGGCATGCTGGCCTTGCTGGCCGGCCTGGGTGTGCTGGCGCTGGGACTGCGCGACGGCTCGCCGCTGTTCATCGGTTTTTCCGCGATAGGCCTGTACGTGGGCTACGACACCTTGAACAAGCGCCTGCACCGCCAGCGCCTGGCCGCGCGCCCGCGCTGGTGGCTGATCGAGCATTACAGCGCGATGCTGGGCAACGCCATCGCCACCCACATCGCGTTCCTGGGCATCGGTCTGCCGCGCCTGTTGCCGGCGGTGGACGGCACGGCCCTGCACTACGTCGCCTGGTTCGGTCCGCTGCTGGCGGCGGTGATCGCCAAAGTGCTGTTGGATCGCAAGTACGCCGCGCCCCGGCGCGGGGCGGCGCCGGCTACCGCGCTGGGCGGCGAAAGTTCGCGCGCGGCGTGACCGGCGCCACGAGGGTCAGATTCCGTTCGGTTATGTGCGTGTGCGATTTGCTTTTGGCCCAGATGCGCGCATTAACCGCCGCTTTACCTGCGCCTGCACGCGATCCACTAGAACTACGCCTCACCCCCACGTGAGGCAGCGCACATGCGGATCACGATCATCGGCGCCGGCTTCAGCGGCAGCGCCCTGGCGAGCGAACTGGCGGCGCAGGCCGGCGCCGACGTCGACATCACCCTGGTCGGCGTGGCCGAGAGTTACGGCCGTGGCGTGGCCTACGGCGAAGCGCGGCCGGAGCATCTGCTCAACGTGCGTGCGCGCGATCTGGGCGCGGCCGCCGACTATCCGGGCGAGTTCGCCGACTGGCTCAATCTGACCGAGCGCGCGCGCCACAGCTTCCTGCCGCGGCTGCTGTACGGCGAATACCTGCACGCGCGCTTGCGCGCGGCCGCCGACACCAGCGCGGCGACGCTGCACCTGGTCGAACAGGAAGCGATCGCGGTCGAGCGCAGCCCCGGCGGTTTCCGCGTGCATCTGGCCGACGGCAGCGACTTCTTCAGCGAGCGCGTGGTGTTGAGTTTGGGCGCGCTGCCGCCGCAACCCTTGGCCGGGGTGGGCCCGCGCCTGGCGGTGCACGCCAGCTATCTGGGCTGGCCCTGGCAGGACGGTGCGATCGACCGCATCGCGCCGGACGCGCGCCTGCTGGTGGTCGGCACCGGCCTGACCATGGCCGACGTGGTCGCGACCCTGCGCCGGCGCGGCCACACGGGGCCGATCGCGGCGCTGTCGCGCCACGGCCTGTTGCCGCGCCGCCACCTGGACGAAGCCAGCCCGCCGATCGCGCTGCCACCGACGGTGCTGCAGGCCTTGAACGCCCACGATCTGCGCCAGTTGCTGCGCGCGCTGCGCATGCTGCTGCCGATCGTGTCGGACTGGCGCAGCCTGATCGACGCGCTGCGGCCCTACCTGCAGGGCTACTGGCGCGGCCTGCCGCCGCCGCAGCGCGCGCGCTTCCTGCGCCACCTGCGTTCGCACTGGGAAAGCGTGCGCCACCGCCTGGCGCCGCCGGTCGCGGCCGAGTTGGACGCGCTGCAGGTCAGCGGTCAGCTCACCGTGCGCGCCGGCCGCCTGTTGCGCGCGCGCCGCGGTGCCGATTCGGTGGAGGCGCTGATCCGCGAACGCGGCCAGAGCCAGGTCCGCAGCGAGCACTACGACGTGCTGATCCGCGCCACCGGTTTCGACACCGACATCGAGCGCACCACCCATCCGCTGATCGCGCACCTGCGCGAATCCGGACTGATCAGCGCCGATCCGCTGCGCCTGGGCTTGAACGCTTCGGAGCGCTACGAGGCGCTGGACGGCAACGGCGCGCCGGTGCGCGGCCTGTATGTCCTGGGCCCGTTGCTGCGCGGGCGCTTGTGGGAAATCACCGCGGTGCCGGAGCTGCGCATGGCCGCGCGCGCATTGGCGCGTCAGTTGTCGGCCGCCACCGACGCCGCGCCGCGGCCGATGCCGGTCGCGCGCGCGGCGCGCGCCTGAGCGGCGCGCCAAGACCGGACTGGCCGTTGTCGTGCCGGCCCGTGTTGGGCCGGCGGGCTCCGCGCGGCTCGCCTAGTGCAGCACCGGCTCGATCCGCGCGCGCTGCGCCGCGGCCGCGCCATCGCGCGCGGCCAGGGTGCGGGTTTCGGCGACGCTCGCCGCACGCGCGGCCTCGACCGCGACGCCCTGCTCGCGCAGCCAGCCGGCGACCGCATCGGCGCGCGCCTGCGCCAGCTGGGTGTCGCCGCCGGCACAGGCCTGCACCTGCACCGCGTCGTTCTGCCAGCGCGCCAGTGCCCAGACGGTGTCCTGCAGCGCGTTCAGCGCCGTCGCGTCGAGTTCGGCCGAACCGGCCGCGAAGCCTATCGTCGGCAGCGCCTGCAACGCCGGCACCACCTGCACGCGCGGGCCCTCCGGCTGCGCCAGCAGCGCCGACTCCAGGCGCCGCGACGCCGACAGATCCAGTCCGGCGCGCGCGCGCAGCCGCCAACGCGCCTGGCTGCCGCCCTGCACCAGTTCGAACTCGCCGAAATGGGCGATCGCGCTGGCGCGCAACTGACGCAGCGCCTGTTCGCCCGCATCGCGTTTGGCGGCGTCGCGCTGGGCCGCGCCCTGCAGGTTGAGCACGCTCTCGCGCAACTGCGCCAGCGTGTTCTGCTCGCGCGCCAGGCTGGCGTCGTCGGCGGTCAGCACCTCCTGCAGTTCGATCACCACCGGCCGCCCCAGCGCGGTTTCCAGCTTGCGCTCCAGCGCGGAAGCCAACTGCGGACGGTGCTTGGGCGTGAGCAGGGTCGCATCGACATTGAGGGTGGCGCCGTCGCTGTCCACGCGCAGGGTCGCGATGCGCCCGCCGTTGCGGCGCGCGTCGTCGTCCAGGGTGTTGCGCACCGTCGCTTCGGCCACGCCGCGCGCGGCGATCTCGCGCAAGGCCAGGCCCAGCGGCACCGACAGCAGCACGAACGACCCCACGATCAAGGTCGCCTGCCACGCCGTCTGTTTGGGCGTGTCGTGACCGCCGAAACCGTACCAGCGCCCCATGATCGTCACCGACAGCGCGATCGCGAGCAGGTTGGTCATGAACAGGAAGCCGGCACCGCCGGCGATGCTGCCGTTGCCGGTGGCGATGCCGAAGCCGACCACCGCCAGCGGCGGCATCAGCGCGGTGGCGATGGCCACGCCGACGATGGTCTCGCCCTTGCGCGTGATCGTGGCGTAGGCGCCGGCCAGGCCCGAGAACACCGCCACCAGCAGATCGAACAGGGTCGGCTGGGTGCGCGCCAGGATCTCCGGCGTGGCCTCGCGCAGCGGCGATGCCGTCACGATCAGCACCGAAATCAGCAACGCCGTCGCCACGCCCACCGCCAGCGTCGCCAGCGCCGAGCGCAAGGTGCGGAAATCGAAGGTCGCCAGCGACATGCCCATTTCCACGATCGGGCCCATCAGCGGCGAGATCAGCATCGCGCCGATGATCACCGCGACCGAGTTCTGCAGCAGGCCGAGCATGGCGATGCCGCAGGACATCACGGTCATGAACACGAAGCGCGCGCCCAGGGCGCCGCCGTCGTCGATGTGGTGCAGCACTTCGGCGCGCGGCACGTTCAGATGGGTGCGGCGCCACTGCCGCAGCCAGCGCCACAGCGCGGCAGGATGGGCCATTCCGGTTCCCCTGTTCGATGGAAGCGAGCGCGCGCGGACGCGCCTGGCGGCGCCTCTCGCGCGTCGTTCGCGCGGCTTCAGTTAAATCGCGTCGGGCGCGCGTTGCAAGCGAAGCGCTCGAGCGAAGCGTCCGCCGGGCTCAGACGTCGCCGTCGTTGAGCCAGCCCTCGCCGCTGCCGCGGTGATAGACGGTGTCGCCGGCCTGCACCTCGCCGGCCGGCACCGAACCCTGCTCAGCCAGCTTCGCGTATAGCGGGGCGAAATCCGGCGCGGTGGCTTCCATCAGCTGCTCGAAGCTGTCGAGCACGAAGTAGGTCTTCTGATAGGTGTCGATGCGGTAGCGCGTGCGCATGATGCGCTCCAGATCGAAACCGATGCGGTTGGGCGCGTCCGATTCCAGGCAATGGATCGACTCGCCCTTGGACGAGACGATGCCGCTGCCGTAGATACGCAGGCCGTCGGCCTGCTTGATCAGGCCGAACTCCACCGTGTACCAGTACAGGCGGGTCAGGTTGACCAGCGCCTCCGGCCCGATCGCGTGCGCCTTGACGCCGCCGCGGCCGTAGGCCTGCATGTAGTCGGCGAACACCGGGTTCATCAGCAGCGGCACGTGGCCGAACAGGTCGTGAAACAGGTCCGGCTCGCTGAGGTAGTCGATCTGCTCGGGCTTGCGGATCCACCAGGTCACCGGGAAGCGGCGGTTGGCCAGGTGATCGAAAAAGGTCAGTTCCGGCAGCAAGCCTTCCACGCCGACCAGCTCCCAGCCGGTGGCGGCGCGCAGCACCGCGTTGAGGTCGTCGAACTTGGGGATGCGGTCGGGCGTCATGTGCATCGCCCGCTGCGCGCGCAGGAACTCGTCGCTGGCGCGGCCCACCAGCACCTGCTGCTGGCGCTCGAACAACTGCGCCCACACCGCGTGATCGCTGGCCGTATAGCTCGACCACGGCTGGTCCACCACGGCGGTCGTGTAGACCGGCACGTAGCCCTTGTCGGTGAGCTGGTGTTCGACGCGTTGCGGCGTGGTGGCGTTCATGGCGGCGGTCATCCCGGTGGATCCATGACTGTATCGCCGGATCGGCGCAAGAAGCTTGCGTTGTTGCGTCGAAACTCGGTTGTGGCGCATGATTCTTGCGTCATTAACGAATTGTTTGCGCGAATATGAGCGCAGTCGAGCTGGATCGCACCGACCTGTTGCTGCTGGCCGAACTGCAGCGCCAGGGCCGCCAGACCAATGCCGAGCTGGCCGAACGCGTGCACCTGTCGGCCTCGGCCTGCCTGCGCCGGGTCCAGCGCCTGGAGCGCGAGGGCGTGATCTCCGGCTACCGCGCCGAGGTCGATCCCGAACGCCTGGGCCTGGGCCTGCAGGCCTTCGTGCGCGTGCAGCTCAACCACCACGACACCGAGGCGCTGGAGCTGTTCCGGCGCTTCGTCAACGAATGGGACGAGGTGGTCACCTGCCACGCGCTCACCGGCGACATGGACTACCTGCTGCTGGTCGCGGTGCGCGACCTGGAGCACTTCTCGCACTTCCTGCTCGACCGTCTGCTCAACCAGGCCGGCGTGGCGGACGTCAATTCGAGTTTCGTGCTGCGCACGGTGAAGGCGTTCCGCGGCCTGCCGTTGCCGGTGAAGTAGGGCGCTGCGCCACTACCCGATCGCCGCCAGCGCCGCCGCGCGCGCATGCAGCGCCGTGGTATCGAACACCGGCACCTCGACATCCTGCGCGCCGATCAACAGCCCGATCTCGGTGCAGCCCAGGATCACGCCCTGCGCGCCGCGCGCGACCAGCTTGGCGATGATGCCGCGATAGGCCTCGCGCGAGGCGTCGCGGATTTCGCCCAGGCACAGCTCGTCGTAGATCACCCGATGCACAAGCTCGCGTTCGTCCGCCTCCGGCACCAGCACGTCCAGGCCGTGACGCTCGCTCAGGCGCTGGCGGTAGAAGTCCTGCTCCATGGTGAAACGCGTGCCCAGTAAGGCGATGCGCCGCAGCCTGGCCGCGCGGATGGCCGCGCCGGTGGGGTCGGCGATGTGCAGCAGCGGCAGGCCCGACATCGCCTCCACGGTGTCGGCCACCTTGTGCATGGTGTTGGTGCAGATCACCAGCAGCTCGGCGCCGCCCGCGCGCAGGCTTCGAGCCGCCTCGCCCAATGCGCGCCCGGCCGCGTCCCAGTCGCCGGCATGCTGCAGGCGCTCGATCTGGGCGAAGTCGACGCTGTACAGCAGCAGGCGCGCCGAATGCAGACCGCCCAGGCGTTCCTTCACGGTCTGGTTGATCTGGCGGTAATAGGGAACCGTGGATTCCCAGCTCATCCCACCCAGCAGGCCCAAGGTCTTCATGCCGCGAGTATAGGCAAGCCGATTGCGCAGGATGCGGCAAGCGCACGCATCGTCGCGCTGTCCCGATAGTCCGATCAGACCTCGACGAAGTACGTCGCCAGCCCGATCAGCGCCAGCAGCCAGATCAGCGCGCCCGCCACCAGCCACAGATAGTTGGCCCAGGTGAAGTGGCGGTTGGACGCGCCCTGCGGATCGCCGCTGGCGTGATTGGCGGCGCGTTGCAGGCTCAACAGGCTCAGACCCAGCGGCACCAGCATGGCGATGCTCACCATGTCCGTGTAGGGCGAGCCGATTTCGCGGCTGGCGAGCCGGTCGATCACGGCGTTGACCAGCCAGGCGAGCACGAAGATCGTGGCGGTGGTGCCGGGCGACCAGTCGTAGCGCTGGCCACGGGCGCGGATGGCCGCATCGAAGTGCCTGGCCAGCGAATGGGCGAAGAAGATCGGGAAGATCGCCCGCGCGATCGGCCATACCGTTTCCTTGCTGCGACGGCGGTAGCGCGCCCATTGCATGTAGAACCAGTACAGCTGGTACAGGCCCAGGGTGCCGACGAGCAGCAGGCAGAACTTGAGCGGAGAGACCACATAGAAGCCGTGCGCGGTCACGAGCGGCTCGTGGTCGAAGACCTCGCTGGCCGGCGGTGCGTAAAGGTTGTCTTCCATGGGTCCGGGTGCGGGCGGAGGCGGCCTACAGAGTAATGCAGCGGCGGGCCCGCGCGCGCGAATCGTCGCGATCGAGGCGGTGCCACCGCATGGTCGCCCCGCCGGCACATACCGGCGCACCGTAGGATGCGGTGAGCGCGGCGAACCGCATCGCGTCGCCTACGGGTTTCCAGCGGCCTCGTTGGCTTGCGCGCACTGCGCGTCTTCCGCAGGAGACGACGGGTTCGCGCAGTTCGGTGCTGATTCGTCGGAGGTCGCATCCCCCTGGAACACCGCATCGCTTGGAATGGTGTAGGGCTTGAGCAGGCGCGCGCCCAGGCGCGAGCGCAGCTCCGGCTCCATCGCCAGGAACAACTCGCTGAGCGGGGCCGCGCGCACGTCGCACTGACGGCTCAGGAAGCGGCGCAGGCTCATCTGCGTCATCGCGCCGGTAGTTCGCAATTCGAACTCGGCGACTACTTCGCAATCCGTCCAAGAGAAGACCAGCGGATACAGCGAAGAGTCGCTGGTGGCGTTGTGGCTGGATTCGACCGAGCGCTGCAACATCGCGTCCGGCGACAGGGGCGCCAAATACACGATACCGTCCTCGACCGTCATCTTCGTCGTTGCGCGGCTGGTCGCCGTGAACGCGACGATAGCGACCAGGGCAACCGCCAACTGCGGCCACGGCGCCACGAGCTTGGCGCCACGAGCCGGTGTCGAAGGCCGCGCCAGGCACCACCACGACAAGGGCAACACCGCCAAGGCCAACAAATCCCCGTAATCGACCACCCGCGCGACATCGAACAACGGCAAGCCATTCCACGCCTCGATCGCGCCCGCCGACCACGGCGACTTCCACCACGCGAACGCGACCGCCACCGCGACATGGATCGCCGTGCGTGCCCGCCCGATCGCGACCGACCAGAACCACGCGAACGCGAACACGCCGGCGAAGTCCGAGAGCTTGCCGGTGAAGGCGTTGTGCCAGGCGCCCTTGAGCACCGTGTCGTTGAGGATCAGCAGGCCCAGCGCCAGCAGGAAGGGCCAGCGCAGCAGCAGGGCGTAGCCTGGGTGGCGTTCAGCGGTCATGCGCGGGCTCCGGCGGCGCGACGGGGCGGGCCGCGCCATAGCGCTGCCCGAAGAAATCGCCCGTGTTCCAGGTCGGGCGCTGCGGCGCGTCGGCGATCAAGGTCGCCAGGCGCGCGTTGAGCCGCGCCAGGCGGGCGGCGTCGGCGTACTGGATGGGCAGGCGGGCGTCGTCGCTGGGCTGGTGGTAGTGCCGGCGCAGGTAGTCGCGCTGCGCGGCGCGCGGATCGTCGCCGAAGCCGGCGCCGACCACGCCGGCATTGAGGTACACGGCCGGCACGCCGGCGCGGATGAAGGCGTACTGATCGCTGCGCACGAACATCACCTCCTGCGGCGCCGGATCCGGCGACAGCGTCATGCCGACCTCGCGCGCCGCCTGCCGCGTGAGCGGACCGAGGCTGGAGTGCTCGATGCCCACCGCCACCGCGTCGCGCGTGGGCGCCAGCAGCAGGGGCATGTCCAGATTGAGGTTGGCGACCAGGGTGCCGGGCGCCACGCCGGGATGGCGCGCAAACCATTGCGCGCCCAGCAAGCCGTGCTCCTCGCCGGTCACCGCCACGAACAGCAGCGAGCGCCGCGGTCGTGTCGGCGCCGTCGCCAGCGCGCGCGCGGCCTCCAGCATCACCGCCACGCCCAAGGCGTTGTCGACCGCGCCGTTGTAGACGGCGTCGCCGCCGACCGCGGCGCCGACGCCGATGTGGTCCAGGTGCGCGCTGAACACCACGTGCTCGTCCGCACGCGCGCCGCCGGGCAGGCGCGCGACCAGGTTGTGCGATTGCAGCGGCACGATGCGCTGGTGCGCGGCCAGGCTGAGCTTGCCCGGCAACGCGAAACCGCGCAGGCGGCCGGCATCGGTGTCGCGGTAGAGCTGGGCGGCGCTGCGTCCGTCGCCGCCCAGCAGCAGGTCGGCGGCGGCGGCGCTGACGCGCGCGACCACGCGCAGCGGCGCCCGGCGTTCCAGCGGGCCGCCGTCGGCGCCGCGCAGGCTCAGGCCGGGGCTCTGCCACTGCGCGGCCGAGCGCGCCCAGGGGTAGGTTTCCTCGTCGCCGGTGGTGGCCACGAACACCGCGCCCACCGCGCCGCGTTCGGCCAGCGCGCGCAGCTTCTCGTCGGTGCTGGCGTAGTAGGCGCGCTGGTCGGCGGGGAACCGCGCCGGCGCGCCGCCGAACAGCACTGCGATCTTGCCGCGCAGCTCCAGACCGGCGAAGTCGTCCTGACCCAGTTCCGGCGCGTGCACCGCCTGCGCCACGAACACCGCCGGCGCCGACACCTGTGCCCGCTCGGCCTCGAAGTTCAGCAGCGGCAGGAACTGATCGCGAAAGCGCAGCGCGGTGGCGGCGCCGTCGCGTTCGATCACCAGTGCGTTGCCCTCGGCCAGGCGCTGCGCCTGCAGCAGCGGCACGCGCTGGCGGTAGCCGCCGTCGTCGCCGGCCGGCTGCAGCCCGATCGCGCGCATGCGTTCGATCACGTAACCCGCGGCCAGATCGAAGCCGGCGCTGCCGGTCGCGCGCCCCTGCATGCGGTCGTCGGCCAGCGCGCGCACGTCGGCCTCGATGCGCCGCGCGCCCGCCGCGTCCTCGGGCGGCACGGCGCGTTGGCAGGCCGCCAAAAGCAGCAGCGCGGCCGCGGTCAGAGCGAATCGCATGGCAGGTCCGAAGTGGCGACGCTGGCGACGCTAGCACCGCGCGGCGCATGCGCATAGGCCGGCCGTACCGGCCGGCGCGTGCGCCGCAAAAGATCGGACGATACGTGGGTAAGGCCGCAGTGAAGATCGGCCCCTGGGCTGAAC
Organism: Lysobacter sp. 5GHs7-4; assembly: GCF_021284765.1. Taxonomy (NCBI): domain Bacteria; kingdom Pseudomonadati; phylum Pseudomonadota; class Gammaproteobacteria; order Lysobacterales; family Lysobacteraceae; genus Lysobacter; species Lysobacter sp. 5GHs7-4. The sequence goes on from NZ_CP089924.1 coordinate 403,375, forward strand.
CAACATTCAGAGTAGGCACAGGCCGTGCGCAAATCGAACTCATTCCAGCGATCATCCTGGCGCGCTCGATGCGTGCGCTAGCAAATCCTTAACTCGTAAGGGTTTTCCCCTATTTAACGTCGCCGCCTTCGCACCCGGACGAAAGCGCGCATGGCGGTCACGGCAACGACACTACGATCGGCTCCCGGGCGCTCGCGCCCGTCCGGCCTGCGCCGCTGGGCGGCGTTGATCGCGCTGGCCGCGGCCTGCGCGACATTGACGCTGGCCGACGATTTCCTGCAGCAGATGACCAGCCCGCACAACCTGAGCCGATTGGAGTTGCCGTGGGCGCTGGCCTTGTTCGGCATGCACCTGTGCCTGTGGCTGGGCGGCCGTCGCTGGCCCGCCAATCTGTTGCTGGCGGCGTTCGCGCTGATGCAGCTGCTGCAGCTGTGCCACATCGCCGCCATGGGCCGTCCGCTCACGCCGGTGGACCTGGCGATGATCCCGCGCGAAACCCCGGATATCGCCGAAGCCGCCTGGGCCGGCGCCCGCACGCACTGGCCGACCTTGCTGACCGGCGCGTTGCCTTATGCGGCTTTGTTCGCGCTGTACAACCTGGGCCTGCCGCGCTGGCCCTTACCGCGCGCGCCGCTGGCCTTGCTGGTGCTCGCTTTCGCGCTGGCGACCAAACCCTACAAGGCCGGCCAACGCGCGATGCCGCAGTACATGCCGGCGCCGGCGCGCAGTTCGCTGCACAACTCCATCAATACCTTCAGCTTCTATGCCGCCAACTTGCTCGGCAAGCCGGTGCATTCCTACAACCTGCAGTACCAGCCTTACCGGGTCGCGCGCACGCCGCCGCCGGCATCCGCAGTGCCGCAGAACCTGTGGTTGGTGATTTTCGACTCCACCCGCAGCGATCACTGGGGCGTGGCTGGCTACGCGCGCGACACCACGCCGACGCTGTCGCGCTGGGTCGCGCAAGGCCAGGCCCGCTGGCATCACGGGATCGCCGGCGCCACCGCCACCTCGGCCTCGCTGGCGCTGCTGATCAACGGCGTGCGCGAGCCGGGCAATCTGGCCCAGCAGCGTTCGTACCGAACCAACCTGATGCGCCTGGCCAAGGCCGCCGGCTACCGCACCCATTGGCTGTCCACGCAAAGCCCGAACCTGCTCAACGAGCTCGACGTGGCCAGCATCGATGTGGTGCGCACGCGCGACAGCGATCTCAAGCGCGTGATCGCCGTGCGCGACGACGCGATCCTGGACATGGCGCGGCGGGTGGCGCCGGACACGCGCAACTTCGTCGTGATCATGGTGCGTACCGCGCACCTGCCCTACGAAAAGAACTACGCCCACCACGGCCAGCGCTACGCGCGTTGGCCGACGGCGCCGACGCTGCCGTTCCACACGCGCCAGCGCAATGCCTACGACAATGCGATCCTTTACCAGGATGCGCTGATCGCGCAGCTGTACCAGCGATTCGAGGCGCTGCCCGGCAAGGGCCTGTTCGTGGTTACGTCCGATCACGGCCAGATGCTGGGCGAGAACGGCGTGTGGGGCCACAACGTGCTCACGCCGCAAGTAGCGCAGGTGCCGGTGCTGGTGCGCGCGCGCGGCCTGCGCGACCACCTGCCGCCCGGCAACGGCGGCTGGATCAGCCACTACGGATTGGGACGGGCGCTGATGGCGCAGCTGGGCTATCGCATCGACAACCCCAACATCGAATCGGGCGTGGATTACCTGCAGGGCTCCAACCTCTACACCGACAATCCGTTCCGCGAGGTCGGCGTGCGCGACGGGCGGCTACGCTTGGGCGAGATGTACAGCCTCAGCGAACTCGATGCCGACTTGAGCCGCTACGCCTTGCGGCCCTCCGGCCAAGCGCCGAACGTGCGCGCCAGCGAATAGCGCCGCCCGCGGCGGCCTCAGCGCCGTGCGCCGCGCGCCGCCGAACGCTCCACGCGCTCGAACTGGATGTCCGCGCTGTTCACCGCGTCGATCGGCACGCCGAAGCTGACGATGTCGACCAGGGTCGCGTTGTGGTGCTCGCGGATACGCGCGGCGGTCAGGTGCGGCTTGTCGTGGGTGGTGTGGGCGTCGGCGGCCAGCGTCACCGCATAGCCCAGCGCGGCGGCGCGGCGGGTGGTGGTGTCGACGCAGAAATCGCTGGCGTAGCCGCCGATCACCAGGCGGTCCACGCCCAGCGATTGCAGCAGGCCTTCCAGCGAGGTGCGCAGGAAGGCGTCGGGCGAGGTCTTGCCGACAATGAGGTCGTCGTCGTGCACGTCCAGCTGCGCCTGGAATGCCCAGCCCGGCGTGCCGGGTTCCAGCAGGGTGCCGATGCGTTCGTGGCGCACGAAGATCACCGGCGTGCCGGCGTCGCGCGCGCGCGCGATCAGCGAATTCAGGCGCGCGATCACCGCATCGGCGTCGTCCGGACGGGGTTCGCCGTCGAACAAGCCGCTTTGCACGTCGATCACCAGCAGGGCGGAGGTCATGGCCGATCCGGTATCAAGTATCGTTCAAGGCTTGCGCCAGGTGCCGCCGGTGGCCTCGCAACTGCGCTGCGTGACCGTCAGGGCCTGGGGATCGCGGGCGTAGTAGTAAGTGCGCACCTTGCGGCCCATCGGGTTCTCGCAGGCGCCCTGCGCGCCCGACGGGCAAGCATTGCTGACCGTGGCGGTGGCGCTGCCGCCGGCCGATTGGATCGAGGCGACATTGGATTCGCATTGCATCTTGTACGCGCCCGAAGGGCTGGCGTCGTCGACTTCGCTGCAATCGGTGAAGGCCATGCCGGACAGCTGACCCTGGATCAGGCAGGCGCCCTTGGCGGCCGCGAGCGGACTGGCCAGGACCAGGGCGCTGACGGCCAAGGCACGGAAAACTGGGCGCATCGGGCGGAATCCTCTGGCCGAACGGGGTGCGATGTGCGCCACTCTAGCCTGCCGCCGCGGCGGGGTTAAGCCGCGGCGTTCACGGTTCGCGGCGCGGCGGGAACTGCAGGACCACGCCGTGCTCGGGATCGGGGCGATTCCACAGCACCGGCACCTCGCGCGGGCTGGGCGGTTCCAGCTCCTCGTTGGCGGGCACCATGCTGTCTTCCTCGTCTTCCCAGCTGTAGCGCTTGCGCGGCGGCAGCGGGTCGCTGTGGCGGAACAGGAAGGCCGCGATCACGCCGGCGACCGCGCCGCCCAGGTGCGCCTGCCAGGAAATGCCCGGCTCGCGCGGCAGGATGGTCAGCAGCATGCCGCCGTAGAACATGAAGGCGATCATGGCCGCGGCGATCGACGGCCGGTCGCGGCGCAGCAGGCCCAGCACGAACACCAGGAACATCAGGCCGTGGGTCAGGCCGCTGGCGCCCAGATGATGGCTGCCGGCGCTGCCCAGCAGCCAGGCGCCCAGCCCGGAGCCCAGCCAGATCAGCGGCAGCGCGCGCAGCGTGGCGCGCGGGTACACGCCGCCGGCGAGCAGGCCCAGCATCAGCAGCGAGATCGCATTGGTCGCCAGGTGCTCGATCGAGCCGTGCAGCAAAGGCGCGGTCAGCAGGCCGATCAGGCCCTCCAGCGACCAGGGCTGCACCGACCAGGCGCCGACGTCGAACTGGCCCTGGGCGCTGTAGATGGCCGCCAGCACCAGCACGAAGGCCAGGCTGGCGTTGAGGGCGCGCACGAAGCGTCCGCGGTCGGCCGCGCGCTGGGCCGGGGTGTCGGGCGGGGCGATCGGAGTGGGCAGGTGCATGGGGACGAGATTGGCACCGCTGGCTGCGAATACAAGCCGGTTTGGGCGGGCCAGTTTGTCCCGCCGGTGGGATGGGCGCCGGCTCGCGTCGGCAAGGCGAACCGCCGGTGCCGCGCCCAACCCGCGTAAAATGTGCGCATGAACAATGAACTGCCCACCGTACGCCTCAAGAACGCCTGGAAATCCACCCACCCCTGGATCTTCCAGCGTCTGGTCGACAAGCCCGCCCAGCGGCCCAAACCCGGCTCCATCGTCGACGTGATCGGCGTCGACGGCGAGTGGATCGGCCGCGGTTTCTACAACGGCCACTCGCGCATCGCCCTGCGCATGCTCGAGAACGACCCCGACGTGGTCATCGACGCCGACTGGTTCGCGCGCAAGATCGCCGCGGCGGTGTCGCTGCGCCGCGACGTGCTCAAGCTGGACCAGGTCAGCGACGCCTGGCGCGTGGTCCACAGCGAAGGCGACGGCCTCAGCGGCCTGGTCGTGGACCGTTACGGCGACCTGCTGGTGGTCGAATACTTCAGCGCCGGCGCGTTCCGCCACCGCGAATGGATCTACGACGCGCTGCGCGCGCAGTTCCCGGGCTGCCGCTTCTACGCCTTCGCCGACGAGCACGTGCAAAAGCAGGAGAGTTTCGATTTCCGCGGCACCGAGGCCGTGCCGCCGGCGACCATCACCGAGTACGGCATCCGCTTCCGCGCCGATCCGGCCGGCGCGCACAAGACCGGCTTCTTCGCCGACCAGCGCGAGAACCGCGAGTGGCTGTCGCAGCAGGTCGCCGGCAAGCGCGTGCTGGACCTGTGCTGCAACACCGGCGGCTTCGGCGTGTACGCCAAGGCGCGCGGCGCCGAGGAAGTGATCGGCGTGGACATCGACGCCGACGTGATCAACATCGCCAAGGCCAACGCCAAGCTCAACAACGCCCACGTCAAGTTCGTGCAGGCCGACATTTTTCCGTACCTGCGCGACATGGGGAATGCCGGCGAGCGCTTCGACGTGGTGATCCTGGACCCGGCCAAGATGACCCGCGACCGCGAGCAGGTGATTCCGGCGCTGAAGAAGTACCTGGACATGAACAAGCTGGCGTTGGGCGTGGTCAAGCCCGGCGGTTTGTTCGCGACCTTCTCCTGCACCGGTCTGGTCAGCGAGGAACAGTTCCTCGACATGATCCGCCGCGCCGCGTTCTATGCGGGGCGCACTGTGCAGGTATTAAAAGTGTCTGGCGCAGGAGCGGATCATCCCTGGTTGGCACAAGTTCCGGAATCGCGCTATTTGAAGGCGGTTTTCTGTCGCGTACTCGACTGAGGTTTGTGCTATTGCTTGGCCTGGAAGCCGACCGGCGCTGATGCGTTCGGTCGGCCGCGCGAGCCAACCATCGAAGCACAATGAGCGAATTATTCGGTAGCGAAACGGCGCGTCTGCGCGCCAATTCGCTGGATCGCGACCGGGACTGCCTGGTCGTGTCTTTCACCCCCTGGTCGGAGCTGCCCAATCCCCTGGGTTTGGGTTGGGCCGAGAAGCTGTGCGAGTCGCGCGGCTGGCCGGCCCTGCACGTGGTGCCGGCCAGCAACGACTGGTATCAGTCCGACGGTGCGCTGGAAGCGGTGCGCCGGGCCGCCGAGATCGCGCGCGGCTACGCGCGGGTGGTGACCTACGGCAGCAGCATGGGCGGTTACGCGGCGCTGAACTTCGCGCCGATGCTGGGCGCGTCGCTGGCCTTCGCGGTGGTGCCGCAGTATTCGATCGATCGCGCCAAGGTGCCGTTCGAGACCCGCTGGGCGGCGGAAGCGGGCCGCATCCGGTTCGCCCACGACCGCGTCGACGGCATCGGCCGCGATCTGCGCGCGGTGCTGCTGTACGACCCGTTCGTGAAAGCCGATGCGCGTCACGTCGACCTGATCGCCCAGGCCGGCGATGCGCTGCGCGTGGGGCTGCCGCTGATGGGGCATGCCGGGCCCGGGTCGGCGATCCTGACCGCGATGCTGGCGCTGGCGCGCGAGGGACGTGCCGACGAGATGCGCGCGCATGCCGTGCAGCAGCACCGCATCAACAAGAAGCGGACCGCGAACTACTACCTGCAGCTGGCCAACCAGGCGCGCAGCCTGTCGCTGGACGCGCGGCTGCGCCTGCTGGACGTCGCCAAGTCCATCGACGCGACGCATGTCGGCATCGCCCTGAAGCGGTCGACGCTGCTGATCGGCGCCGATCGCAGCCTGGACGCGATCGCCGTGCAGGACGAGGCCCTGACGCATGCGGCGCCGGCCTACGTGCCCAGCCTGCTCAGCCACAAGGCGCAGGCCCTGGCGCGCCTGTCGCGTTGGGACGAAGCGCTGGAGATGGCGTCCCAGGCCTGCGCGCGCGCGCCGCACAGCGCCTACCTGAATCACCATCTGGCGTATCTGCTGCTGACGCAGGGCCGATACCGCGAAGCGGAGCGCCACCAATGCGCGGCGCTGGCGTTGGACGAGGGCAATGCGCTGTATCGAAACCAGTTGGCGACCATCCGTTACCGCATCGCCCAGGAACCGGCGCAGGCCGACGATGCGGCGGCGAGCCGGCCGCAGACTTGAACCCTCGCGCTCAACGCGCCAGGGCGTAGCCCGCCACCGCCACCGCCAAGGCGACGCCCGCCACCAGCACCGCCGCCAGACTCAGGCGGTGCGCGCGCCGCAAGCGTTGCTCCAACAGCATCGACGCTTCCTGCAGCGTGGCGATGGTTTTCTGCATCTCCGCCGCCAGCACCTTGATCGACTCGGCGTTCTGCGCCGCCACGTCCTGCAGTTCGACGATCTGCACCGCGACCACGTCCGACGGCGGCGCGATCGCCTGTTGCGGCGCGCGGGTGAAGTAGGGCCGCGCCAGGCGCAGGATTTCGGGAATCAGCGGTGCAGCGACGGTGAACCAAGCGGCCATGACGACTCCGGGCGGCGGCGTGAATGCCGCGGCGATGGGGGAGTGCCACTGTAACGTTCCTTCTCCCGTTCACGAGAGAGGCAACGTCCTCTCTCCCGCTTGCGGAGTGAGGCGCGGCGCTTGCGAACCATGGGCTCGCGCCGCACCGAATGCCCGACCGTTGTGCGGTCGGGCCGGGGCAGAGTCAGGGTGAGGGGTGAGCGCGGCAAATACGTTTGGTGTTCGGGTGTTCGTTGCCGCGTCGTCAGGAGCAAAAGCAAATCCCCCCTGGCCCCCCTTTTTCAAAGGGGGAATGGTTGGAGGTGCGCGCTTACTTGCGCGGCGCGACCATGCGTTGGTGGTAGTCGATGCCCTGGCCCCACCCGCCGCCGTGTTCCTGCGCGATCTTCTGCACCTGCGCGCCGGTGTTGCCGCGCGCCCAGTCGCCCTGCCATTCCAGCATCACCGCCATCCACGTCACCGGCACCGCGCCGGCCTGGATCATGCGCTGCACCGCCATCTCGTGCGATTCGCGATTGACGTCGCCGCTGGCGTCGACCACCACGTACACCTCGTAACCCTCCTTGAGCGCCGACAGCACCGGCAGGGTCACGCAGCTGTCGGTCCACAGGCCGCTGACCAGCAGCTTCTTGCGTCCGGTGGCCGCGATCGCGGCGCGCAGGCGCGGCTCCTGCCAGGCGTCGATCGAGGTCCGATCGAACGGGGTCAGCTCCGGGCGCGCTTCGGTGAGTTGGCGGAAGAACGGGCCGCCGAAGCTCTGCGCGCTGATGGTGGCGTAGAACGTCGGTACCTCGAAGGTCTTGGCCGCCTTGCTCAGGCCGACCGCGTTGTTGATCAGCTCCAGCACCGGGATCGACTGCACCGAGAACACGAACTGCGGTTGGTAGTCGACCATCAGCACCACGCTGTTGTCGCGGGTGAGCGGGTCGCGCAGATCGGCATGGGCAGGTGCGGCGACGAACAGGGCGAACAGCGAGAGCAGGGCGGTGCGGACTAGCGGGAAGCGCATGACGGATTTCCGAGTGGAGGGTGGGGGAATCAGCGCGCGCCGTTCAGCGCGGGCAGGGTGGAACTCATGGCGATCGTGTCGACGCGAGCGACGATGGCGGGCGCCACGACGCGGCGGTTGGCCAGCACCACGCCGGCGAACACCAGCGCCATCGCCGGCACGAAGCCCCAGCCCAGGCGCTCGCCGAACAACAGCGCGCCCCAGACCACGCCGGTCAGCGCGACCACGTAGCCGATCTGGCTGTAAGCGACGGAGTCGGCGATGCGTTGCAGCGCGGCCGCGGCGACGTTGGCCGACAAGGTCACCAGCACCATCGCCAGCAGCAGCGGCCAGGACGCGGCCAGTTGCGCGACGCTGGCCTGTTGGCCGCTCACCGCGATCAGCGGCAGCACCGCCAGCGCCTGCACCAGCATCGTGCCGGCGCTGGACATCGGCGCGCTCAGGCCGCTGGGCCAGTAGCGGCTGCGGTAGACGTTGCCGATCGCCAGCAGCACCGGCACGCCGACGGCGAAGCCCAGCGCCAGCGCCTGTTCGGCTTCGACCGCCTGGGCGCGCGGCGCCAGCACCAACAGCACGCCGACCAGGCCCAGGCCGGTGCCCAGCATCGCGGTCGGCGACGGCCAGCGGCGCTCGACCAGGGCGTTGAACAGCGAGGTGAACATCGGCGACAGGGTCACCACCACGGTGAAGATGCCAGCCGGAATCCGCGCCAGCACCCAGTTGCCCAGCAGGGCCGAGCCGGCGACCGCGATCAGGGCGGCGATCAGGTAGAAGCGGCGCGAGGCCGGGTCCAGCGGCAGGCGCTGGCCGCGCGCGCGCTGCACGGCCAGCAGTACCGTGGCGGCGCCGGCGGTCTGGATCAGGGAAACAATCAGCGGGCTGAGCCCGCGGCCCAGCAGGAGCTTGGAGATCACGAAGATGGCGCCGACCAGGCTGCCGGCCAGCAGGGTGAGAAGCAGGCGTTTCGTGGTCAGGCTCATGGCGGCGTACCGGGTCGGGAAGGGCGGGACGGGAGCCAAGTTACGGGTTCGGCGCCGGCGGATAATCCGGTCGCAGGTGGTTAAACTGTTTCTCTATGTCAACAATCCCGCAGGGCCGTCTGCCCGTCCCCGACCTCGCCGGCCTGCTCGCCTTCCTGCGCGTGGCCGAACTGGGCAGCTTCGTGCGCGCGGCCGACGCCCTGGGCCTGTCCAAGGCCGCGGTCAGCAAACAGGTCTCGGCGCTGGAGCGGCGCCTGGGCACGCGCCTGCTGCACCGGACCACGCGCCGGCTCAGCCTGACCGAGGCCGGCCAGGCCTATCTGCGTCACGCCCAGACCGCGTTCGCCGAGGCGCGTGCGGCCGAGGACGCGGTCGCCGGCACCGGCGAGGTGGTGCAGGGCCGCTTGCGCGTGTCGGTGCCGATGAGCTTCGGGGTGATGCACGTGGCCCCGCACGTGGGCGCGTTCCTGCTGCGCTACCCGCAGATCGATCTGGATCTGCAGCTGGACGACCGCCCGACCGATCTGGTGATGGAAAGTCAGGACCTGGCGATCCGCATGGGGCGCCTGGACGCGTCCAGCCTGGTGGCGCGCAAGATTTCCTACAGTCGCGTCTGGCTGTGCGCCTCGCCCGCGTACCTGGACCTGCGCGGCCGTCCGCAACGCCCGGACGAGCTCAGCGCGCACGACTGCCTGCACTTCAGCCTGGCCGCGACCGGCCGCACCTGGGAGCTGCGCCACGGCGAGGAGGTCGTACGCGTGGCCCTGGGTGCGCGCCTGGACGCCAACTCCAGCCTCGCGCTGAAAGCCGCCGTGCTGGCCGGCGCCGGCATCGCGCGCATCCCCGAGTTCGCCATCGCCGACGAGATCCGCGACGGCCGCATGGAGCGCGTGCTGCCGCACTGGGACATCGCCGGCCTGGACGTGCACGCGCTGATGCCCGAGCGGCGCTACGTGCCGGCGAAGGTGCGCGCGTTCGTGGAGTTTTTGGAGGAGCGCTGGAAGCGCAATCCGGGCTGGCTGAGCGCGGCGGCGGCCTAACCAACGACGCTGTCGTTGGCCCCGTCCAGCGAACGTCCGCAGTGCGCGCAGTAGCGGATGTCGGCGTTGAGGACGAAGAACGCCCAGCTCGGGCCGTGTGCGCGTGCGAGACGGAACCTGCAATGCGGGCAGCGGATGAACTGCACGACCACCCACTCGATGACGACAACGGCCAAGGTGCCGAACATCAGTGCCGCCCACCAATAGTTGAAGCACCAGGCCACGAACGCGGAGTGGTCGCCGCAGGCCTCGTACGTCGCTTCGCCGCCGGACATGGCAAACAAGACCACCAAACAGGCCGTCAAGGCAGGGATAAGCGCCGCCACTTTGATCGCCAGTCCGATGCGCGCGATCTTGGTCAGGCGTTGGCGTGTAGTCGAGGTCATGCTGTTCCGGCTTGGGCGTAGGCGTTGCGGCGACGGCCTGGTCTGAAGCGTAGGGTGCGATAGCGAAGGTCGGCCGCACTATCTCAGCAGCGCGACCGTTCCGACAAGCCGCTTCTTAGCCCCTGCGACCGGCCGGGCTACACTGTCGCCATGGCCGAAACCCCGCTGCTGCTGACCTTGTTGTTGATCGCCGTGCTGGTGGCGATCGTGCTGCTGATCGTGCTGTTGCTGCGCAAGCCCGACGGGCGGCTGGAGCAGTCGCTGCGCGAGGAGCAGCGCGAGGGGCGCGGCGAGCTGCGCCAGCAGCTGGACAGCCTGTCGGCGGCGCAGGAGCAGCGCATCGAGGGCTTCGGCGGGCGCCTGACCGAACTGACCCGCAGCACCGACCAGCGCCTGGACGTGCTGCGCGAGGCGCTGACCGAGGACGCGCGCAAGGCGCGCGGTGAGGCGGCCGAGTTGCAGCAGCGTTTCGCCGAAGGCCTGGGCCAGCGTCTGAGCGAACTCACCCAACGCAACGAACTGCGCATCGGCGAGCTGCGCACCACGCTGGAACAGCGCCTGCGCGAACTGCAGGCCGACAACACCGGTCAGCTCGAAAAGATGCGCGCCACCGTCGACGAGAAGCTGCAGACCACGCTGGAGACGCGCCTGGGCGAATCCTTCCGATTGGTGTCCGAGCGCCTGGAACAGGTGCAGCGCGGCCTGGGCGAGATGCAGCAGCTAGCCAGCGGCGTCGGCGATCTCAAGCGCGTGCTGACCAACGTCAAGACCCGCGGCACCTTCGGCGAAGTGCAACTGGGCGCGCTGCTGGAGCAGGTGCTGACGATCGAGCAGTACGACAGCAACGTCGCCACCGTGCCCGGCAGCGGCGAGCGCGTGGAGTACGCGGTGCGCCTGCCCGGCAGCGCGCCGGAACTGCCGATCCGGCTGCCGATCGACGCCAAATTCCCGCGCGAGGATTACGAGCGCATGCTCGATGCGCAGGACCGCGCCGATGCCGAGGCGCTGGCCTTGGCGGCCGCGGGACTGGAGCGTCAGGTCAAGGTCGAGGCCAAGCGCATTCGCGACAAGTACCTGGCGCCGCCGCACACCACCGACTTCGCGCTGCTGTTCCTGCCCACCGAAGGTTTGTACGCCGAGGTGCTGCGGCGCCCGGGCTTGTTCGAAACCTTGCAGCGCGATTTCCGCGTCACCCTGGTCGGGCCGACCACCTTGCTGGCGCTGCTCAACAGCCTGCAGATGGGCTTTCGCACGCTGGCGATCGAGCAGCGTTCCAGCGAGGTCTGGCAACTGCTGGGCGCGGTCAAGAACGAGTTCGGCAAGTTCGCGGGCGTGTTGGAAAAAACCCGCACGCAGCTGGATACGGTACGCAACAGCATCGACGCGGCCGGCGTGCGCACGCGCGCGATCGAGCGCCGGCTCAAGGGCGTGGAAAGCCTGCCGGCCGACGAGGCGCGGCGTTTGCTGGGTAACGACGATGGCGCCGAGGGCGACGACGAGGCCTGAGCCGGGCGTCGACGGTGCAAGTGGGTCGGCTTTGCTTTCTGTGGGAGCGACGTAAGTCGCGATGGATCCCGAGCTCCATCGCCTGCGCGGCATGGCGACTATGCGGTTCGCCTTCGGTTCCCCGCATCCTGCGAACGGTCGCGATGTGGAGTTGCGGCGCTGCGCTGCCCTCACCCCAACCCGCACCCGGCCCGACCGCACAGCGGTCGGGCGTTCGGTGCAGCGCGAGCCAATGGCTCGCAAGCGCTGTCCCTCACCCCGCAAGCGGGAGAGGGGCTCAGTCGAGCTTGGAATGTGAGTTGCGCCGCGCTTTAAAAGCCCCTCTCCCGCTTGCGGGAGAGGAGTTGGGGTGAGGGCGGCACTTCAGCGGTTGTAATTCGCGTCCGTCGGCAGGATCGGCATCGCGTCCGCCGGCACGCTGGGGTTGCTGTCGTCGCGCAGGTAGTCCGGCAGGCCGTTGTCCTCGGCGTCCATGCGGTCGCCGAAGATCTGGTAGTCGCGGCGCTGCATCCACGAATCGCGCACCAGGGTGTAGTCGTCCTCGGCGCCTTCGCGCAGGGCGTCGGTGGGCAGCAGCTGGGCGCGCACGTCGACCAGTTGCAGGCCCTGGATCGGGATGCGGATGCGGTCGCGCTCGACCTTGCGCAGCGGGCTCAGCGGCGCGTCGCCGACCGCGCCGAAGGCGTCGCGCACGGTGCGCGGACCGAACAGCGGCAGTTCCAGGTAACGCGAGCGCTTCCAGCCCCAGATGCCCAGGGTCTGGCCGAAGTCCTCGCTGCGGTTGGGCAGCTTGGCGTCGCTGGCCGGATCGAAGATGCCACCGATGCCGACCGTGCTGTTGAGCGCGAAGCGGCCCAGCGACTGCGCGGCCTGCTTGGGCTTGCCCTGCAGCAGCGCGTTCACCGCCGACACCGGCTGGCCGAGGTTGTTGAAGAAGTTGCTCACGCCCAAGCGCACCGGGCGCGGCACCACGCGCACGTAAGCGCGCGCGAGCGGCTTGGCGATGATGCGGTCGACCGCGTTGTTGAAGCGGTGCATCTTGCGGTTGTAGCCCTGCCACGGGTCGTAGATGGTCGGCAGCGAGGCCGGCGCGGGCAGGGTCGGGTCGGCGACCGGGTCGTATTCCTGCGACTGCGCGCCGTAGAGCGCGTCGAAGTCGCGCTCGGCGTCGGTGCGCGGATCGGTCGCTTGCGCGGCGGCAGTGCCGGCATCGGCCGCCGTGTCGGATGCGGCCTGCACCTGCTCCGGCGCGGACGCGTCGAGCGCCGATATCGGTTCGGCCTCGGCAGCAGCGCTGCGCGCGTTCGAGGCGTCGGCCGCCGCGGTGGCCGACGCTTCCGCATCGGCTTTGGCCGTGGCCGCCTCGCGCGCGGCCGCTTCGGCTTCGGTTTCGACGGGCGCCGTCGTGCCTTCGGCCACGTCGGCCTGCGCCGGGGCCGAAGGCGCGATGCCGGTCGCGCCGTCTTCGATCTTCAACCGGCACGCCAGCGCGGCATCCGCGCTGCCGTCGCCGGCAGCCAGACAGGATTCGTAGGTCTTACGTTGCTGCGCCGACATCTGCTGGGCGTGGGCGGCCAGCGGCAACAGCACCAGGGCAAGAGCGATTACGGGGGAGGGGGAGCGCATGGTCGCAGTCTATTCGCTAGGGGCGGCCCGGCCACGTCCATAAGGCGTTGGCGACCGCAACGGTGTGTTTGGGATCAGCTGGAAAAGCCCAGTCCCTCGTCGAGTCGGTAGGCGGCGCGCAGCTCGCTCAAGCCCGGCGGCGCGCCGATCACGCCGATATCCGGCGCGCGCGCGGCGAGTTCGGCCAGCAGCGCCAAACCGGCGCTGTCGACCGCGCTGACCGCGCTCAGGTCCAGGCGGCGCAGATCCTTCAGCAAGGGCTGCGCCTGCCGCCACAACCCGGCCACCGCCGCGCGCTCAAGCGCGCCGGCGAACACCAGCGCCTCGCCTTCGCGTCGGACCGTGGCCGCGCTCATGCTCAGTTGCCCTGGGCCTGCGCCTGCAGACGGCCGGCCTGGATGTCGGCGGCGACCTGGGCGATGGTCTTTTGCTTGAGCGGGGTGTCGAACTGATTGCGGAAGGTCTGCACGAAGCTCACGCCCTCCACCATCACGTCGAACACCTTCCAGTTGCTGCCGACCTTGCGCATCAGGTAATCCACCGGCACCGGCTCGCCGCCCTGGCGCAGGAACTCGCTGGACACCTTGACGATGGCGCCGCCGCGCAGCGGGGTTTCGGACTTGATCCGCACCTTGAGCTTGGCGTTGAAGTCCAGCAGCGAGGAGCCGTAGCGCTGCATCAGGCTGGTGCTGAGCGCATCGGCGAACAGCTTGACGTCGGCGTCGGAGGCGCCGCGGCCGTGCGTGCCCAGGACCAGGCGCGCCGCGTAGTCGCGGTCGAACATCTGGTTGAACTCGGTGCTGATGAACTGGCTCAGCGCGGCGCGGTTCTTGATGAACTCGGCGCGGCGCGATTCCAGCGTGCTCAGGATGCGGGTGCTGTTGCTGAGCACCATCTGGCTGGGCGAGCCGGCTTGCGCGGTGGCGGCCGGCTGCGCGGTCTGCGCGAACACGGCGGCCGGCGCGGCGGCGAGCAGCGCCGAGGCGATCAGCAGGGAAATGAAAGTGCGCTTCATGGCTTCTTCTCGTCTTGGGTGGGGGCGGCGTCGCCTTGCGGGGCATCGCCTTGCAAATACGCCGGTACGTCTTCGGTGGCGGGTGTCGCGGCGTCCTTCTTGTCGCCGCCCTGGGCGCCGCCGCCGCTGAACATGTACTTGCCGACCAGCTGGATCAGGTCGACCGCGGGTTGGGTCAGGAAGATCTCGTCGCCGGGCTTCAGCGATTCGGGATCGCCGCCCGGGGTCAGGCCGATATAGCTCTCGCCGAGCAGACCGCTGGTGAAGATGCCGGCTGAGGTGTCGGCGGGAAGATCCTTGTACTGGCTGTTGATATCCAGGGTGACCTTGGACTCGAAGGTCTTGGGGTCCAGCTCGATGTGCGACACCTGGCCCACCGCGACGCCGCCGATCTTGACCGGCGCGTTCGGGCGCAGCGCGCCGATGGTGGTGAAGCGGGCCTTGAGCGCGTAGCTGTCGCCGCCGAAGCCCCACTTGCCGTTGGTGGAGGCGATCGCCAGCACCAGCAGCGAGGCCAGGGCGAGCAACAGGAACGCGCCGACGGCGAATTCGATGCGGGGACTGCGCACGGACATGAGGTGGATCTCCAAGTACCGATCGTTAACCGCCAAGAGCGGGTGTTGCATTGGAAAGTCCGCGCCTGGAGGCACGGGTGCTTGCGACGGAATTCGTTATTGGAACAACAGCGCGGACATGACGAAGTTGAACATCAGCACCAGCAGCGAGGCGTTGACCACTGCCTTGGTGGTGGCGACCGAGGTGCCTTCGATGGTCGGCTCGGCGTGGTAGCCGACGTAGGCCGCGACCAGCGCCGAGGTGGCGCCGAACACGCCCGACTTCAACAAGGCCACGCAGAAGTCGTCGACGAAATCGACGTTGTCCTTCAGCGCCGGCCAGAAGTAGCCCGGGTCCAGGCCGATCACGTGCACGGCCTCCAGATAGCTGGCGGCGATCGCGAAGCTGCAGAAGAAACCGGTCAGCAGCGGCACGCTCAGCACCGCCGCCCAGAAGCGCGGCGCGACCGCCTTGCCGACCGGATCGATCGCCATCAGGCCCAGCGCGGTGATCTGGTCGGTGGCGCGCATCAGGCCCAGTTCGGCGGCGATCGAGCTGCCGGCGCGGCCGATGAACAGCAGGGCGGTCAGCACCGGGCCGAGTTCGCGGTACAGCGACAGGCCCAGCAGGGTGCTCAGCGAGTTGCTGGCGCCGAAGGTGGCGAGCGTGCGGTAGCCCTGCAGGGTCAGCACCAGACCCACGAACGCGCCGCCAACGGCGATGATCGGCAGCGAACGCGCACCGATCTTGTAGATTTCGCGAATCAGCTCGCGGAAGAAGTCCGGGGTCGGCTTGGAGGCCCGGAACACCGACAGGGTGAACAGGCCGGCGCGGCCGAGCTGGCGGGTGGCGTCGACGAAGGCCATCAGGCGGCCTCCGCCGTGCGCGGCGCGGCGTCGAACGCGATCGGGCCGTCGGGTTGGCCGCGCAGGAACTGCTGTACCAGCGGGTCGGTGCTGGCTTCCAGCTGCGCCGGCGTGCCGGAGAAGACGATGCCGCCGTTGGCGATCACGATGGCGTGGTCGGCCACCGGCAGGGTTTCGTGGACGTGGTGGGTCACGATGATGCTGGTCAGGCCCAGGGTGTCGTTGAGGCGGCGCACCAGGCTCATGACCACGCCCGAGGCGATCGGGTCCAGCCCGGTCAGCGGTTCGTCGTAGATCATCAGCGGCGGGTCCAGCGCCAGCGCGCGCGCCAGCGCGACCCGGCGCGCCATGCCGCCGGAGAGTTCGCGCGGATAGGCGTCGGCGGCCGCGCGCAGGCCGACCGCGTTGAG
This sequence comes from Lysobacter sp. 5GHs7-4, assembly GCF_021284765.1. Taxonomy (NCBI): domain Bacteria; kingdom Pseudomonadati; phylum Pseudomonadota; class Gammaproteobacteria; order Lysobacterales; family Lysobacteraceae; genus Lysobacter; species Lysobacter sp. 5GHs7-4. The sequence continues at coordinate 419,407 of NZ_CP089924.1, forward strand.
CTTCATCAGCACCAGGCGGCGGATCAGCGCGTCGGGCAGGTCGGTGTGGGTGCGCAGCGGCAGGGCCACGTTCTCGGCCGCGGTGAGGTCGGTAAGCAGGCCGTTGCCCTGCAGCAGCACGCCCAGACCCTTGCGCAGCTCCAGCAGCGCGCGCGAACGGTGCGGCACGTCCTGGCCCAGCACTTCGACGCGGCCCGCGGCCGGCGCGAGTTCGCCGGTCAGCGCCGACAGCAGCGTCGACTTGCCGCTGCCCGACGGGCCCAGCACGGCGACGATGCTGCCGCGCGGCACCGACAGGTTGATGTCGCGCAGCACGGCGCGTCCGCCGCGATCCAGTCGCAGGTCGGTCAGGCGGACGATGGGCGTTTCGGTGCTCATGCGTGGGGCGTGATCCGGAAAAGTGCGGCCGCGGCGGCCGGACGGGGACGCAAGTGTCGGCAGCTTGGCGTGCGGAGGCTGAACGGGGGATGCAGCGCGGTCATTGTCGCAGGTTAGACGGCGACGCTACGCCGGACGCGTCGCGATCGTGTCGTCGGATGCTGTCGGGGCCGGATTAAGAAGGTTTTAAGCGCGGTTGGGTGGACGCGGCGTGCCGGCGGATCCAGGGACTTCGGCGCGTGCGGGAGCGGACCGCCGAGTCTGCGCGGGTCCGCACGGCGCTACGGCGACTCTCGACGGTCGCAGGCCGACCCGGTCACTGGATCCCCGCCTGCGCGGCGACGACGAATCGATAGAGCGCTGGGTCGTGGTGCTTCCTGCGCTTTCCGCTCCTCTTCGCCGCAATGGCCAGCGTTCATTCCCGCTCCCCAAATCCCGATTCCGGCAAGATGTCGCGATGCCCGGCCGTCCCGACTTCCGCCTCTACCACTCCAATGCGCTGGACGTGCTGGCCGGATTGCTGGCGCAGGAGCTGCGCACGCCCGCGCCAGGGCAATCGGCGCTGGCGCCGGACGTGGTGCTGATCCCGCAGGTGGCGATGCGACGCTGGCTGCAGGCCACGCTGGCGCAGACCTACGGCATCGCCGCCAATCTGGAATTCCCGACCCCGGGCGAGTTCGTCAAGCACGTGCTCGACGCCAACGTGCCCGGCGCGGAGGACGACATCGGCGCCGAGGCGCTGCGCTGGCGCCTCTATAAGGAACTCTCGCACCCGGCCGCGCTGCGCGAGCCGGCCCTGGCCGAGCTGCGCGCCTATCTGTCGGGCGCCGATCCGCTCAAGCCCTGGTCGCTGGCCGGCGAGTTGGCGGCCCTGTTCGAGAAGTACCAGGCCTGGCGCCGCGACTGGCTGCTGGCCTGGGACGCGGGCCAGCAGCGCGACGACGCCCAGGCCGCGCTGTGGCGCCGGGTCGCCGGCGGCCGCCTGTACCGCGCGCGCCGCATCGGCGATTACCTGGCCCGGTTCGGCAGCGACGGCCCGGACACGCCGCAGGGCCTGCCGCCGCGCCTGTTCGCGTTCGCCACGCTCAACGTCTCGCCCGACGTGCTGCGCGTGATCGCCACCCAGGCGCGCGCCGGCGTGCTGCATTTCTATCTGCCCACGCCGACCCGCAAATACTGGGGCGACCTGACGACCTACGCCGAGCGCCGGCGCCTGGACGAGAACGGCATCGCGGCCGAGGACGAGGAAGACAATCCGCTGCTGATCGCCTGGGGCGCGGCCGGGCGCGATTTCATGGCGGTGCTGGGCGGCTACGAGGTGGTCCACCCCTCGGGCGAGATCGCCGCTTACGCCGATCCCGAAGCCGATCCCCACGACGACCCCGCCCGCGACAGCCTGCTCAAGCGACTGCAGCGCGACCTGCTGCATCGGCGCGCGCCGCCCTCGCCGGCCTGGCGCAGCCAGGTGGATCGCAGCGATCCCAGTCTGCAGGTGCACGCCTGCCACACCCGTCTGCGCGAAGTGCAGGTGCTGCACGACCAACTGCGCGGCCTGCTGGAAGACCCGCGCTTCGATCCGCCGTTACAGCCGCGCGAGATCGCCGTGCTGGCGCCCGACATCGATCCCTACGCGCCGCACATCGCCGCGGTGTTCGGCGGCCTGGCCGGGCGTCCGGGTTTCATCCCCTACGCGCTGGCCGACGTCAGCCCGCTGGCGGCCGAACCGCTGGCCGACGTGTTCCTGCGCCTGCTCGCGTTGCCGGTGTCGCGTTTCGGCCTCAGCGAAATTCTCGATCTGCTGGCCGCGCCGGCGATCGCCGACGCCGCCGACCTGGACGCGCCAGCGCTGGAACGCCTGCACGCCTGGCTGCACGAGGCCGGCGCGCGCTGGGGCATCGACGACGCCCATCGCGCGCGCCATCAGGCCCCGGCCGACGACGCCTACACCTGGCGCTACGCCTTGGACCGCCTGCTGATCGGCCACGCCAGCGGCGGCGACGAGGACATCGCCGGCGTCGCGCCCTACACCGAGCTGGAAGGCAGCGCGCTGGATGCGTTGGATGCATTGATCCGTCTGCTGCGCGTGCTGGCGCGCAACGAACGCGCGCTGGGCGCGGCGATGACGCCGTCGGAATGGCGCGACCGCCTGCTGGGCCTGTTGCAGGCTTTGCTGCCGCGGCGCCCGCGCGACGGCGGCGACCAACGCACCCTGGAGCGCCTGCGTCTGCTGGTGGAAAGTTTCGCGCGCGAGGCCGAGCAGGCCGGTTTCGACGCGCCGGTGCCGGCCGAAGTGGTGCGCGCGCATTTTCGCGCCGCGCTCGCCGATGCCGACACGCGCGCGCCGCTGCTCACCGGCGGCGTCAGCTTCGGGCGCATGGTGCCGATGCGCCTGATCCCGTTCCGCGCCATCTGCCTGCTGGGCATGAACGACGGCGACTACCCGCGTCGCGATCCGGTCGGCGGCCTCAACCGCCTCGCCGCCGAACTGGGCACGGCCGCGCGCCGCCATGGCGACCGCTCGCTGCGCGAGGACGATCGGTTCTTGTTCCTGCAGTTGTTCGTGGCCGCGTCCGACGTCCTGTACCTGAGCTACCTGGGCGCCGATCCGCGCGACGGCAGCCTGCGCGAACCGTCGGCGCTGGTGGCCGACCTGCTGGACGCGGCGGCGCGCTATCACCAGGCGCCGGACGCGCGCGCGGCATTGACCGTGCGCGAACCGCTGCAGCCGTTCTCGCCGGCCGCGTTCGGCGCCGGCGACGGCGTCGGCGACGGCCCCGAGCCGCGCCGCTACAGCTATCGCGCCGAATGGCGGCCGGCCGCGCAGGCCGGTGCCGGCGAGCGCCACGAACCGACGCCCTGGGCGCAAGGCGTGATGTTGCCCGCGCCCATCGAGGATGCGTCCACGGTCGCAGCGGGCGGCCCGCCGCGCATCGCGCTGGCCGATCTGCGCGCGTTCCTGCGCGATCCGCCCGGCGCCTTCCTGCGCCAGGGTCTCAACTTGCGCCTGCCCGATCCGGGCGCCGCCGTCGACGATGTCGAGCCGCTGCTGTTGCCGGGCCGCGGCCTGCAGCGTCAGCAACTGCAGCAGGCGGTGTACCAGGCGCTGCTCGACGGCCGCGCGGACGATCTGCACGCCCATCTGCGCGCACGCGCGCTGCTGCCGTCCGGCCCGCTGGGGCGGCGCCAGCTCGACAGCGTGCTGGCCGAGGTGCGGCCCTACGCCGACGCGTTCGCGCAGTGGCGCGATCGGCAGCAGTCGCAGTCGCAGCGTTTCGAACTCGAGGTGGGCGGCGCGCTGTTGCACGGGCGCATCGACGATCTCTATCCCGCCGGCCTGGCGCGGCTGCGCTTCGGCAAATTGCACGGACCGGCGCAGATCGCGCACGGCCTGGACTGGCTGGTGTCCTCGGCGCTGGGCGATGCGCGCCCGTTGGCGCAGTTCGCCGAAGCCGGCGGCGGCGTGGGACCGAACCTGCGCGCAGCGGCCGCACCCGCGCGCGCGCGCGCCGCGCTGGACGCGTTGCTGCGCCTGCGCGCGCACGGTCTGCGCATGCCGCTGCCGTTCCTGCCGCGCGCCGGCTGGCTGTGGTACGCCGCCGACGCCGAAGGCCGCGACGGCTGGAATCAGGCCGCCGCACAATGGCACGGCGGCAGCCACAGCTGGAGCGAGGCCGACGCCAGCGGCGCGCGCCTGGCCCTGCGCGGCCGCGATCCTTTCGACGCCGCGGGCGCGGCGGGCGACGAGCTGGGCGAAGAGTTCCGCGCCATCGCGCGCCTGGTGTTCGACGCGGTCGTGCACGCGCGCAGCGAGGAGGCCGCGCCATGAGCGAGCGCATGCGCGACCTGTTCGACGATCCGGCGCCGGCCGTCGTCGACGACCCCTACCTGAGCCTGCCGCTGCACGGCCTGCATCTGATCGAGGCCAGCGCCGGCACCGGCAAGACCTACACCCTGGCGACCCTGGTCGCGCGGCTGGTGATCGAGCGCGGACTGCGCGTGAGCCAGATCCTGGCGGTGACCTTCACCGACTTCGCCACCCAGGAGCTGCGCGCGCGCCTGCGCACGCGCCTGCGCCTGGCCAAGGACATCGCCGCCGGCACCTTGCCCGAGCACGAGGACGACGGCGAACGCGCGCTCACGCGTGCGCTGATCCGCGCGCGTTCGGCGCAGGAAGCGCCGGCGGCGGTGCAGGCGCGTCTGACGCGCGCCGCGGACGAAATCGACCTGGCCGCGGTGGTCACCATCCACGGCTTCTGCGCGCGCGTGCTCGCCGAACACGCCCTGGAAACCGGCCAGGCCTTCGTGGCGCCGGAGATGATCGGCAGCGACCGCGAGTTGCGCGAAGAAGTCGCGGTGGACCTGTGGCGCGCGCTGGGCACCGACGCGGTCGCCGCGCAATTGCTGCAGGCGCGCTGGCCCGCCGGGCCCGCGGCGCTGGCCGCCGACCTGGGCGCGCTGCTGCGCGCACCGCGACTGAAACCACCGGTGCCGGCGCCCGCGCCCGATCCGCTGCCGCTGCTGCAGGCGCGCGCCGCGGCCGTGTGCGAGGCCTACCGGCTGCACGGTGTCCAAGCCTTCGCCGACCTGGACGCGGCGATCGCGGCCAAGGCGCTCAACGGCCAGACCTGGCGCGCCGAACTGCCCGGCGCCTTGCGCGACGCGCTGGCGCGCTGGTGCGCGAACGGCGATGCCGGTGCGGCGATCGAGCCGCGCATCGAGCGCATGACGCCGGAGGCGCTGCTCAACCGCACCAACAAGGGCAAGCAGACGCCGACGTCGCCGCTGTTCGTCGCGATCGCCGAATACCTCGACGCTGCTGCCATGCGCGCGCGCTGGCTGGACGCGCAGGGCCTGGCCCTGGTCCATCGCGTGCGCGAGGAGGCCGCCGCGCGGCTGGCCGAGCTCAAACGAGTGCGTCGCGTGCAGACCTACGACGACCTCATCGAGGGCGTGGCGCAGGCCCTGGACGGCCCGCATGCGTCGGCCCTGGTCGCGCGTCTGCGCGCGCAGTACGCGGTGGCGCTGGTCGACGAGTTCCAGGACACCGACGCGCGCCAATGGGCGATCTTCGAGCGCGTGTTCGGACCGCGCAGCCGCGACGACGGCGGCAGTCTGTTCGTGATCGGCGATCCCAAGCAGGCGATCTACGGTTTCCGCGGCGGCGACGTGCACACCTACCTGGGCGCCGCCGATCGCGCGCGGCGCGCGCCGCCGCTGCAGCGCAATTTCCGTTCGCGGCCGTCGCTGCTGCGCGCGGTCGATGCCTTGTACCGACGCGCGGGCGCCGAGGCCTTCGTCGATGCGCGCATCCGCTTCCTGTCCGTCGAGCCCGGCGGCCGCGTCGCCGACGAGGCCCTGCAACGCGGCGGGCGGCCCGCCCCCGCGCTGACCCTGCGCCGCCTGTCCGCGCCCGACGACGGCCGCAAGCAGGCGCTGTGGAGCGCACCGGAGTCGCGCGAACTGGCCACACGCGCCTGCGTGGCCGCCATCCACGGCTGGCTCGCCGACGCCCGCAACGGCCAGGCGCGCGTCGACGGCCGCGAACTGCAGCCGGCCGACATCGCCGTGCTGGTACGCAGCCACGACGAAGCCGCGCGCATGCAGCGCGCGCTGGTCGCCGCCGGTATCCCCGCCGTGGCCGCCGGCCGCCAGAGCGTGTTCGCGACCGAGCAGGCGCTGGAGCTGCTGGCCTTGTTCGAGGCGCTGCTGCAGCCCGGCGACAACGGCCGCCTGCGCGGCGCGCTGGCCAGCGTGTTCCTGGGGCTGGATGCGAACGCGATCGCGCGCCTGGACGCGGAAGACGCCTGGCAGCGCGAATGGCAGCTGCACGCATTGGAATGGCGCGAGCGCTGGCAGCGCCACGGCCCGCTGGCGCTGGTCGCCGATCTGTGCGCGCAGCAGGCGCCGCGCCTGCTCGCGTTGGGCGACGGCGAGCGTCGCCTGACCAATCTGCTGCAACTGGGCGAAGCGCTGCAGGAAGCCGACGCGCAGGCGCTGGGCCTGCACGGCCTGGTCGACTGGCTGCGCCTGCGCATCGCCGAGGCCGACGACAACGACGAGCAACAGCAGCTGCGCCTGGAATCCGACGCGCGCCGTGTGCAGATCCTGACCCTGCACAAGAGCAAGGGCCTGGAGTTCGGCCTGGTGTTCCTGCCGTTCGCGGCGATCGGTCGCGAGCCGCGCGGCGGCCGCCATTGCGAATACCCCGACGACGACGGCCGCGTGCTGCAGCTGGAAGGCGAGCACGACGACGCCGCCACGCCGGCCTGGACCGAGGCGCGCGCGCGCGCGCAACGCGAGGCCGCGGCCGAGGACGCGCGCCTGCTCTACGTCGGCCTGACCCGCGCCCGCCACGCGCTGTGGCTGGCGACCGGGCCGCTGTACCTGGGCGCCTCGACGCCGCTGGCGCCGATGCTCGACGATCCGGCCGCGCTGATCACCGGCGAAGTCGGCGACATCGTCGTCGAGGACGGCCCGGTGGACGCGTGGCCCGCGCCGCTGAGTCCGCTCTCGCCCGGTATCGTGCCGCCGGCGCGCAGCGTGCGGCGCGGCCTGTCGCGCGACTGGTGGGTGCACAGCTTCACCCAGCTCACCCGCGAAGACGCCGGCCAGCGCGTCGTCGACGAGCGCGGCGCGCAGGACGAGCCCGAGCCGTTGCCGCTGCCCGCGCCCGACGAACAGCCGATCGATGTGATGGAACTGCGCTTCTCCGGCAGCCGTTTCGGCAACGCCGTGCACACCGCCCTGGAGCGCTGCGATTTCGCCGCCTGGGCGAACTGGCGGCGCTACGGACAGGTGCCGGAGGGGCAGGACGGCGAACTGCGCCGGGCCATGCGCGAACAGGGCTACACCGATCTGGACATCGACGGCGGCGGCCTGGACACCCTGGCCCGCCTGGTCGGCGCGACGCTTACCGCGGCCCTGCCCGAGGGCACGCGCCTGGCCGATCTGCCGCCGTCGGCGTTGCGCGCCGAGATGGAATTCCATTTCGCCCTCAACGACGCCTCCACCGCGCAGCTGCTGGCCCTGCTGCATGCGCACGGCTGGCTGCGCGCGCGCCAGGCCTTCGGCCAGCGGCGCCGTCTGGACGGCCTGATGACCGGCAAGATCGACCTGGTCTACCTGCACGAGGGCCGCTACTACCTGCTCGACTACAAGACCAACCGCCTGCCGTCCTACGACGCCGCCGCGATCGAGCGCGCGATGGACGACAGCGAATACACCCTGCAGTCGCTGATCTACACCCTGGCCCTGCACCGCTGGCTGCGTTTCCGCCTCGGCGCGGATTACGACTACGCGCGCGACTTCGGCGGCACGCGTTATCTGTTCTGCCGCGGCCTGGATCCGATGCGCGGCGACAACGAAGGCGACGGCATCCATGCCGAACGACCGCCGCAGGCCTTGGTCGAAGCGCTGGACGCCTTGTTCGGCGGCGACGCGGGGGCCGCGCCATGAGCCTGGTCGACGCCCTGCTGCGGCGCGGCCTGGTGCGCAGCGTCGACCATGCGCTGGCGCAGTCCTTGCGGCGCCTGGATCCGGCCACGCCGGAGCTGGTGCAGGTGGGCGCGGCGCTGGCGGCGCGCGCGATCGCCGACGGCCATGCCGCATTCGAGGCCGCGCAGCCCAACGAAGACGTGCGCGCGGCGGTGTTGGTCGAGCCCGCGCAATGGCTGGCCGCCTTGCGCCATTCGCGTTGGGTCTCGCAACCGGCCGACGAAGGCGCGGCCGATCCGAGCGCACCCTTGGTGCTGGAACGCGGTCTGCTGTATCTGCGCCGCTACCGCGAATACGAACGCCGCCTGGCCGCGCGTCTGCGCGCGCTGGCGGCGCAGTCGCCGCCGCCGGCCGACAGCGCCGCGCTGGCGCCGCTGTTTGAGGCTTTGTTCCCGCAAGCGCGCGACGGCGATCGCCAGGCGCGCGCGGCCGCGCTGGCGTTGGCGCGCTCGCTGCTGCTGGTCACCGGCGGCCCCGGCACCGGCAAGACCAGCACGGTCGCACGCCTGTTGCTGCTGTTGATCGCCCAGGCCTGGCAGCACGGCGCGCCGCCGCCGCGCATCGCCCTGGCCGCGCCGACCGGCCGCGCCGCCGAGCGCATGGCCGAAAGCCTGCGCGCGGCCGCCGCCGCGTTGAGCCTGGTGCCCGGCGTCGATCCGCGCTGGTGCCAGGCGCTGCCGATGGAGGCGCGCACCTTGCACCGCCTGCTCGGCAGCCTGCCCGACAGTCCGCGTTTCCGTCACGACGCGCGCGATCCGCTGCCCTTCGATGCGGTGGTGATCGACGAAGCGTCGATGGTCGATCTGCCGCTGATGTGCAAGCTGGTCGAGGCCGTGCCCGACGGCGCACGCCTGATCCTGCTGGGCGACCGCGATCAGCTGCCGTCGGTGGAGGCCGGCGACGTGCTGGCCGCGATCGTCGACGCCGCCGGCGAGGACGACGCGCTGCCGGCCGCGATCGAACTGGCGCTGCGGCCTCTGCTAGGCGCCGGCCCGGTCGCGCCCGCCGACGCCGCGCCGCTGGCCGGCCACCGCGTGCACCTGTGGCGCGGCTACCGGCAGGCCGATACGCTGGATCTGGCGCCGCTGGCCGAGGCCACGCGCGCTGGCGACGCCGATTCGGCGCTGGCGCTGCTGCGCGAGGGATCGCTGCGCGGCGTGCACTTCCACGAGGATGCGATCGATCCCTTGTCCGGCACCGGCCGCGAACGCCTGCTCGCCGATTGGCGTGCCTTGGCCGCGGTCGACGATCCCGCCCAGGCCTTGACGCTGGCCGGCCGTGTGCGCCTGCTGACCGCGCTGCGCGACGGCCCGCAGGGTGCGGCGCCCTTGAACGCGCGCATCGAGGAGGCGCTGGCCGGCAGCTACCGGCCGGCCTATTTCCATGGCCGTCTGTTGTTGATCACCGAGAACAGTTACCGCCACGGCCTGTTCAACGGCGACATCGGCGTCTGCCTGCGCGCGGGCGAGGGTAACGAAGGCAGCATCGTCTGGTTCGCCGGTGGCAGCGAAGGCGTGCGCGGCTATTACCCCGCCGCGCTGCCTGCGCACGCGGGTGCGTTCGCGATGACGGTGCACAAGTCGCAGGGTTCGGAGTTCGACCGCGTGTGGCTGCAGCTGCCGCGCCTGGACGCGCGCAGCCTGTCGCGCGAATTGCTGTACACCGGCATGACCCGCGCGCGCCGCGAGCTGACGCTGTGCGCGAGCGAACCGGTGCTGCGCGCGGCGCTGTCGCGCCACGCGATGCGGGTGTCGGGACTGGCGGCGCGGCTGCGCTGAGGCGCATCGCGGCTTTGGGGCAGGAGCGGCGCGAGCCGCGACCGCGGCAATGCGGCTGCGACGAACTTCGCAACGGGCGAATTGCGAGCAACGGCATTAGCGCCTTCGGCGCTGCATCCCCCGACGCATGGCGGACACGGTCGGTATCCGCGCACCATCGCGCGAAGCCAGCGCTAAGCCAGCTCCGCATCCTCACTATCGTGGCGCGCATTGGCCACGATCGCATCGACCTCCACCTCCGGCGACACCTTGCCCGGCCGCTGCTTGGCGACCTTGGCCAACTCGGCCGCGATCGCCGCCGAGGCGTCCTCGGAGGCCTTGCGGAAGCGCTGGCGGTCCGGGCACAGCACCTGCATGTAGTCGGCGTCGAAGTTCAGGCGTTCGACCAGGAAGTCGACGAAGGCGCGCACCTTCGGCGACTGCACCTGGCCGCGCGGGAACACCGCGTTGAAGTCCATCTCCGGCCCGGTCCAACCGGCCAGCACGCGCTGCACGTAGCCCTGCTCGGCGTAGGCCTTGACCGTGACGTCGCTGGCCAGCATCAGGCCTTCGCCGCACAGCAACGCGCCCTTGAGCGCGCCCGGGTCGTTGGCCACCAGCACCGGATCGACGCGGTAGTCGATGCTGCGGTCGCCGTCGCTGAGCGTCCACACGTAGGCGCCGTTGCGCCGCGACTTCTGCATCGCCAGGGTGCGGTGGTGCTGCAGATCGTCCGGATGCAGCGGCTCGCCGTGGCGCGCCAGGTAGTTCGGGCTGGCGTAGACCTGGGTGCGGAACACCGCCAGGCGGCGCGCGATCAGGTTGGAATCGGGCAGTTCCCCCACGCGCAGGGCGACGTCGATTTCCTTGTCGATCAGGTCCAGCGGCTCGTTGGTCAGCAGCATCTCCAGCCGCACTTCCGGATGGCGGGCGTGGAACTCGCCCAGCAACGGCGCGATCCAGGTGATGCCGACCGAATACGGCGCGGTGAAACGCAGCCAGCCGCGCGGACCGCCCTGCAGCTGGCCGACCGCGCTTTCGGCTTCGTCCAGCTCGCGCGCGATGCGCTGGCAGTGTTCGAAGTAGATGTTGCCGGCCTCGGTCAGGCCGAGCTTGCGGGTCGTGCGATGCAGCAGCTGCGCGCCCAGGCGCGTTTCCAGGTCCTGCACCTTGCGGCTGACCGTGGTCTTGGGAAGCCGCAGCGCGCGCGCCGCGGAAATGAAGCTGCCGTGCTCGACCACCTTGACGAAGATCAGGGTGTCGTTGAGATCGCGGGCCATGGGGGACTCCGGATATAGGGATGACGGGAGGGCCGTCTCGGGACTGGCGGGGGAGCCGAGCCGGGCATTAGCCCGATGTCGGGACAATTATTCCCTGAATCAACGGCTAATCAAGTGCCATTCGTGCGCCTAATCTTTGCCGCACACCCGGAACCCCCTGCCGCCGCCATGTTGACCGCCCGCCAAGCCCGCCTCGCCTTCCTGCCGCTGATGATGATAGCGATGTCAGCCTTGATCGTGCTGGCCGCCATTGTCTTCCGCCAGGGCCTGGCCGAAGGCACCGAGGAAGCCTGGATGCTGGCCTGGGTGCTGGCCTTCACGGTCGCGCTGCCGACCGCGATGCTGGTGCTGCCCGCGGTCGGCGCCCTGCTGTCCCGCCACACGCGTCACGAAACCGTCCCGCTGATGGGAGAAAAAATCCCGGGAGCGGGACAATGAAGTCCCCCTTGGTGATCCTGGGCGCTACCGGCGGCGTCGGCCGCGGCGTGGTCCGCGCCGCGGTCAAGGCCGGCTGGCCGGTGATCGCGGTGGCCCGTGGCGGCCGCGAGCTCAAGTTGTTGGCGGCGGCCTACCCCGAGGCCGACCTGACCGTGCTCAGCGGCTCGGTCGCCAGCGACGCCGACGGCGCCAAGCTCGCGCGCGCGCTGCGCAAGCTCGGGCGCCCGCTGGCCGGCGTGGTCGCCGCGGTCTGCGGCAGCAACGAGCGCGGCCGCCTGCTCGATCACCCTGCCGCGTTCCTGCGCCGCAAGCTCGACGAAGACCTGTTGCCGCACCTGGCCGCCGCCCGCCACCTGCTGCCCCTGCTCGCCGAGGGCGACCGCGGCGGCAGCTACGTGCTGATCGGCGGCCCGGGCAGCGAACACCCCTGGGCCGGTTACGGCCACCGTTCGATCGGCGCCGCCGCCCTGCGCATGCTGGCGCGCGTGCTGCACGACGAGGCCCGGCAGATGTCGGTGCGCGTGCAGCTGCTCGCGGTCGACATGCCGGTGCGCACCGAACTCAACGATTGCCACGCCTGCCCGGAATGGCCCAGCGCCCTGTCGATCGGACAGCGCGCGTTGGCCCTGATCGAACAGGCCGAGCTGCGCAGCGAACCGCCGCGCGCCGTCGTCACTTACGCGCGCGCGCCCGGGCCGGGCGCGCTGCCGTCCTACGCGGTCGACCTGTCGGACGACATCGACCGCGAACCCCCGCCGCACGCGGCTACGCCCGCGCGCGCCCAGCCAGCCGCCACGACCACCCAGGCGACGCCCGCCACGTCTACGCAAGATCCGGATAGCCCATCCGACGCCAAGGCGCAACGCTGTCTGCAAGACGCGCGCGCACTGCTGAAAGCGATCACTACTTCGAAAACCAACCAGGAACCCTCCCCACAATGAGCCCCCGCAAAGTCCTCGCCCGCTCCGGCCGCGCCGGCCCCGGGCTCCCCGTACTCGCGCTGGCCGCGAGCGTCGTCATTGCGCTGGCGATGGCCGGCTGCGGCAGTCAGGCCGCCGAAGGCGAAGCCGCCGGCATGCCGCCGCCGGCCGAAGTCAGCGTGGCCCAGGTGCTGAGCAAGCAGGTCCGTCAGTGGGACGAATTCACCGGCCGCGTCGCGGCGGTGGAATCGGTCGAACTGCGCCCGCGCGTCAGCGGCTACGTCGAACGCGTCGCCTATAAGGAAGGCCAGGAGGTCAAGAAGGGCGATCTGCTGTTCGTGATCGACCAGCGCCGCTACCGCGCCGAGCTCAACCGCGCCCAGGCCCAACTGGAACGCGCGCGCGCCGAAGCGCGCCTGGCCCAGACCCAGGACCAGCGCGCCCAGACCCTGGTCGAGGCCAAGGCGATCTCGCGCGAAGAGTTCGAGACCCGCCGCGCCGCGACCACCCAGGGCAACGCCGGCGTGCGCGCCGCCGAAGCCGCGGTGGCCTCGGCCCAGCTCGACCTGACCTTCACCGAAGTGCGCGCGCCGATCAGCGGCCGCGCCGGTCGCGCGCTGATCACCGTCGGCAACCTGGCCCAGGCCGATCAGACCCTGCTGACCACCCTGGTCTCGCAGGATCCGATGTACGTCTACTTCGAAAGCGACGAGCAGACCTACTCGCGCTACAACGATCTGGCCCGCAAGGGCGAGCGCGCCGACAACAAGAACCCGGTCCGCGTCGGCCTGGCCAGCGAAACCGGCTACCCGCACGAAGGCGCGGTCGACTTCACCGACAACCAGGTCGATCCGACCACGGGCACGATCCGCGCCCGCGCGGTGGTGGCCAACCCGGACCGCCAGTTCACGCCGGGCATGTTCGCGCGCATCCAGCTGGAAGGCAGCGGCGACTTCAAGGCCATGCTGATCGACGACAAGGCCGTGCTCACCGACCAGGACCGCAAGTACGTCTACGTGCTGGGCGCCAAGAGCGAGGCGGTGCGCAAGGACGTGGTGCTGGGCCGCATGATCGACGGTCTGCGCGTGGTCCAGTCGGGCCTGGCGCCGAACGACAAGGTGATCGTGCACGGCGTGCAGAAGATCTTCTTCCCCGGCGCGCCGGTGGCTCCGAAGACCATCGCGATGGGCGCGCCGGCGCCGGTGCCGGGCCAGCCCGTCGCCAGCACCGCCGGGGCCAAGTGATCGAAACGACACGCTGAACCCTGGGATCCTCCGAAGGCCCCGATCCGTCATCCCCGCGAAGGCGGGGATCCAGGGCTCTTCGGGCGAGAACGCTCGATGTCGCTCGTTCCGGCTTGCACGGGAACGGGCAACGAACGCCGGGCGCACTCGAAGGTTTCCGCAATCAAGGCCGTCGCCATGGCGACGGCCGGGGACTCATGCGGCTAAGGCCGCACCAAGGAATCCGTTATGGACTTTTCCAAATTTTTCATCGATCGGCCGATCTTCGCCGCCGTGCTGTCGATCGTGATCTTCGCTGCCGGCCTGATCGCGATACCGATCCTGCCGATCAGCGAATATCCCGAAGTCGTACCGCCGTCGGTGATGGTGCGCACGGTGTATCCGGGCGCCAACCCCAAAGTCATCGCCGAAACCGTCGCCACGCCGCTGGAAGAAGCGATCAACGGCGTCGAGGACATGATGTACATCAAGTCGGTCGCCGGTTCCGACGGCGTGCTGGCGATCACCGTCACCTTCCGCCCCGGCACCGACCCCGACGACGCGGCGGTGCGCGTGCAGAACCGCGTCAGCCAGGCGCTGGCGCGTCTGCCCGAGGACGTGCGCCGGCAAGGCGTGACGACCCAGAAGCAGGCGCCGGTGTTCCTGATGGTGGTGCACCTGACCTCGCCCAACGGCAAGTACGACACGCTGTACCTGCGCAACTACGCCCGCCTGCACGTCAAGGATTCCCTGGCGCGCCTGCAGGGCGTGGGCGACGCGCAGATCTTCGGCGGCGGCGACTACGCCATGCGCGTGTGGCTGGACCCGGACAAGATCGCCTCGCGCGGCCTGACCGCCAGCGACGTGCTGCGCGCGATGCGCGAGCAGAACGTGCAGGTCTCGGCCGGCCAGCTCGGCGCCGAGCCCATGCCCAACAGCGACTTCCTGACCCTGATCAACGCCAAGGGCCGTCTGCAGAGCGAGGAAGAGTTCGGCAACATCGTGGTCAAGAGCGGCAGCGATGGCGAAATCGTGCGTCTGTCCGACGTCGCCCGTCTGGAACTGGGCGCCGGCGACTACAGCCTGCGTTCGCAGCTGGACGGCAAGAACGCGGTCGGCATCGGTATCTTCCAGTCGCCGGGCGCCAACGCGCTGGAGATCCAGGAGCAGGTGATCGCGAACATGGATCGCATCGCCAAGAGCTTCCCGGAAGGCATCAAGTACGAAGCCGTCTACGACACCACCATCTTCGTGCGCGACTCGATCAAGGCCGTGGTCACGACCTTGCTTGAGGCGATCGCGCTGGTGGTGCTGGTGGTGATCCTGTTCCTGCAGACCTGGCGCGCCTCGATCATCCCGCTGCTGGCCGTTCCGGTCTCGGTGGTGGGCACCTTCGCCGCGCTGTACCTGCTGGGCTTCTCGATCAACACCCTGACCCTGTTCGGCCTGGTGTTGGCGATCGGCATCGTGGTCGACGACGCGATCGTGGTGGTGGAAAACGTCGAGCGCAACATCGAGGAAGGCCTGACGCCGCTGGCCGCGGCGCACCAGGCGATGAAGGAAGTGTCCGGCCCGATCGTCGCGATCGCGCTGGTGCTGTGCGCGGTGTTCGTGCCGATGGCGTTCCTGTCGGGCGTGACCGGTCAGTTCTACAAGCAGTTCGCGGTGACCATCGCCATCTCGACGGTGATCTCGGCGATCAACTCGCTGACCTTGTCGCCGGCCCTGGCCGCGCGCCTGCTGCGTCCGCACAGCGCGCCCAAGGATGCGCCGACGCGTCTGATCGACCGTCTGTTCGGCTGGCTGTTCCGTCCGTTCAACCGCTTCTTCGCGTCCAGCTCCAACAAGTACCAGGGCGCGGTCAAGCGCACCCTGGGCAAGCGCGGCGCGGTGTTCGTGGTGTACGCGGTGCTGCTGATCGCCACCGGCTTCATGTTCAAGATCGTGCCGGCCGGCTTCATCCCGCTGCAGGACAAGCTGTACCTGATCGCGGCGGTGAAATTGCCGGAAGGCTCGTCGATCGCGCGCACCGACGCCCTGCTGAAGAAGGTGACCGACATCGCCGGCAAGATCGACGGCGTGCAGAACACCATGGCCTTCCCCGGCCTGAACGCGGTGCAGTTCACCAACACGCCCAACACCGGCGTGGCGTTCCTGCCGCTGAAGCCCTTCAGCGAGCGCAGCCGCAGCGCGGTGGAAATCACCGCCGAGCTCAACCAGAAGATCGGCGGCTTCCAGGAGGGCTTCACCTTCGCCCTGATGCCGCCGCCGATCCTCGGCCTGGGCAACGGCGCCGGCTACCAGATGTTCATCGAGGACCGCAGCAACCTGGGTTACGGCGCGCTGCAGAACGCGGTCAGCGCGTTCCAGGGCACGGTGATGCAGACCCCGGGCATGGGCTACGCCAACAGCACCTACCAGGCCAACGTGCCGCAGCTCGACGCCGAAGTCGACCGCGTCAAGGCCAAGGCGCAGGGCGTGCCGCTGACCGAGTTGTTCGACACCTTGCAGACCTACCTGGGCTCGGCCTACGTCAACGACTTCAACCAGTTCGGCCGTACCTGGCAGGTCATCGCCCAGGCCGACGGTTCGTTCCGCGACAGCGTCGAGGACATCGCCAACCTGCGCACCCGCAACGACCGCGGCGAGATGGTGCCGATCGGTTCGATGGTCAGCGTCAAGCAGACTTACGGCCCCGACCCGGTGCTGCGCTACAACGGCTACCCGGCCGCCGACATCGCCGGCGACGTCGATCCGCGCATCATGTCCTCCGCCCAGGCGATGGACGTGGTCAAGGACGTGGCCGCCAAGGTGCTGCCGCACGGCATGGAAATCGAATGGACCGACCTGAGCTACCAGCAGGCCAGCCAGGGCAATGCCGCGCTGATCGTGTTCCCGCTGGCCATCCTGCTCGCGTTCCTGGTGCTGGCCGCGCTGTACGAAAGCTGGACCCTGCCGCTGGCGGTGATCCTGATCGTGCCGATGTGCATGCTGTCGGCGTTGCTGGGCGTGTGGCTGACCGGCGGCGACAACAACGTGTTCGTGCAGGTCGGCCTGGTCGTGCTGATGGGCCTGGCCTGTAAGAACGCGATCTTGATCGTCGAGTTCGCCCGCGAACTGGAACTGCAGGGCAAGGGCATCATCGAGTCGGCGCTGGAAGCCTGCCGCCTGCGTCTGCGCCCGATCGTGATGACCTCGATCGCGTTCATCGCCGGCACCGTGCCGCTGGTGCTCTCGCACGGCGCCGGCGCGGAAATCCGCTCGGTCACCGGCATCACCGTGTTCGCCGGCATGCTCGGCGTGACCTTGTTCGGCCTGTTCCTGACGCCGGTGTTCTACGTCGCCCTGCGCAAGCTGGCCGGCAGCAAGCCGCTGGTGAACCACTCGGCCGACCACGCCGCCGCGCATGCCTGATCGGCGCACGCCCACGATGCAAGGCCTGGCGGTGGAGGGTTCCGCCGCCAGGTCGCCGGACCCGCTGCGGTCCGTCCCCCACGAATCAAGGAAATCTCCCATGGCTAATCCACACGCTTCCAAGATCGCGCTGGTCACCGGCGCCACCCGCGGCATCGGTCTGGAGACCGTGCGCCAGCTCGCCAGCGAAGGCGTGCACGTGCTGCTGGCCGGCCGCGACCGCGGCAAGGCCGTCGAGGCCGCACTGCAGCTGCAGGCCGAAGGCCTGCCGGTGGAAGCCATCGCGCTGGACGTCACCAGCGACAGCTCCATCGCCGCCGCCGCCGAGGAAGTCGCCAGCAAGCACGGCCGCCTCGACATCCTGGTCAATAACGCCGGCGTGTTCCGCGACGACGGCGCGCTCAAGCCTTCGCAGCAGAGCCTGGACGTCTGGCTGGGCACGTTCAACACCAACCTGTTCGGCCTGATCGCCACCACCCAGGCCTTCCTGCCGCTGCTGCACAAGGCGCCGGCCGCGCGCATCGTCAACGTGTCCAGCATTCTGGGCTCGATCGCGCTGCACCAGGACCCGGCCTCTCCGATCTACCACTACAAGGTGCCGGCCTACAACGTCTCCAAGACCGCGGTGAACGCGTGGACCGCGCACCTGGCCTACGAGCTGCGCGAGACCCCGCACAAGGTCAACACCATCCACCCCGGATCGGTGCTCACCGACATGAACGCGCAGGGCGATCTCAGCGTCGCCGAGGGCGCGCGCACCAGCGTGCGTCTGGCCCTGATCGACGATGCCGGCCCCAACGGCGGCTACTTCCACTTCGAGGAATCCCTGCCATGGTGATCCGTACCCTGGTACTCGGCGTCGCCGCCGCGCTGTTGAGCGCGTGCGCGGTCGGCCCCGACTACGTGCGCCCGACCCTGGCCACGCCGGACGCGTTCGCGCACGCCGGCGAAACCGCCGCCGTCGCGAACGCGGCCACCGAAACCGCGAGCCCGCAAGCCGACGTCGAATTCTGGCGCGGCTTCAACGACGCCATGCTGACCCAACTGGTCGAGGACGCGCTGTCGGCCAACCACGATCTGCGCATCGCGCTGTCGCGCTACGACCGCGCCAATGCCCTGCTGCGCGGCGCCAAGTTCGACCGCTTCCCGACCCTGACCGCCAGCGCCAACGCGCAGGACGCGCGTTCCAGCAGCGACCAGCTGCCGGGCGTGGCCCGCGAAGCGCGCGACAACGAAAGCTACAGCGCCGGCGTCAACGCCAGCTGGGAACTGGACGTGTGGGGCCGCGTGCGCCGCAACGTCGAGGCTCAGCGCGCCGATACCTGGGCCAGCGCGGCCGATCTGCAGGCGCTGCAGGTGACGATCGTCGGCGAGGTCGCCAGCGGTTACGTCGAACTGCGCGGCCTGCAGGAACGCCTGCGCGTGGCGCGCGAGAACGCCGACAACCAGCGCGAGACCCTGCGCCTGGTCGACGCGCGCTTCAGCGCCGGCCGCGGCACCGAGTTCGACACCTCGCGCGCGCGCGCGCAGCTCGAAGCCACGCTGTCGCGGGTGCCGGCGCTGGAGGCCCAGGTCGCCGTCGCCATGCACCGCCTGGCGGTGCTGACCGGTCGCACGCCCGACGCCCTGATCGCCCAGCTCGAACCGCAGCAGCCGCTGCCGGCCCTGCCGGCGCTGCTGGACGCGGGCACGCCCGGCGATCTGCTGCGCCGCCGCCCCGACGTCGCCGCCGCCGAGCACCGCCTGCACGCGTCCACCGCGCGCATCGGCGTGGCCACCGCCGATCTGTTCCCGCGCTTCACCCTGGGCGGGCTGATCGGCAGCCAGGCGATCGACAGCAGCGCCCTGTTCGAGCGCGCCAGCGAGACCCGTCTGGTCGCGCTGGGCATCGACTGGTCGTTCCTGGACATCGGCCGCGTGCGCGCGCGCATCGCCGCCAGCGATGCCGACGCCGCCGGCGAACTCGCGCGCTACCAGCAGACCGTGCTGCTGGCGCTGGAAGACGCCGAGAACGCCCTGGTGCGTTACGGGCGCGCGCGCATCGAAGACGGCCATCTGGAACGCGCCGCGGTCGACAGCGCCAAGGCGGCGCAGCTGGCGCGCGTGCGTTACGAGGCCGGTGCGGCCGACCTGTTCGAAGTGCTGGACGCCGAGCGCACCCGTCTGCAGGCGCAGGACGCCTTTGCCGACGGCCGCACCCGCAGCGTCACCGGCGCGGTCGCGCTGTACAAGGCCCTGGCCGGCGGCTGGTCCTCGCGCGTTCCGCTGCGCGAAGACGTGGCCTCGCGCTGAGGTCCGCTGGTTTGCAGGTGTTTTGCGGCGGTCGGCCCGGCCGTCGCACGGCCCGCCTCCTGGTGGCGGGCCGGTTTTACCCACGGCGCGCGGATGAGGACTCGCTCCGAATCCACGCGAGCGGCCGGGCCGCAGCGCGGGATCGTTCCGCGTTCGCGGCGCCGGCCTGATCCGGATGTGTCGATCGCTTTCGACTCCATGGTTTTCGATCGGTGGAACCTCGTCCCGGGTGCGGTGCCGACCGTCAGTTCGGCCCCGCATCGCTGAGGTTCCACCTCTTTCCCGCCGGCGGGTCGGCGGGCGGCGCAGGTCCCTCCCCCTCGCATGCGCCGCTCACGTCCCGTCGGTTTTCTTTTTTCCCCGCGCGCGCAGGCGATAGACTTTCCGCCACGATAACGGCGGGAACGCGAACGCATGCGCAGCACCTGGAGCCTGGCGGGATACGCGCTGCTGATCGCGCTGGCCGGCCTGTTCTGTCCGCCGGGCCATGCGCAGACCCTGAGCGTCGAATGGCTGCGCGTAGAAGGCCCGCAACCGTCGTCGCTGGACACGCCGCCGCCGCCGCCGCAGGCCGCCGTGGCCGCGCGCTGGAGCGGCGACCGCAACGGCGCGCCCATTCGCCTGGACCTGCCACGGCAGTCCGGCGGTCATTGGCTGCGCCTGAGCGTCGATCGCGACATCGCCGCCGATGAAGAGCTGGTGATCTCGATCGGCGGCGCGCGCGCGTTCGGCGCGCTGGCCTACTACCCGCCCGGCGCCACGCGCGCGGTCTTGGTCAGCTCTCTGGACAACGACGGCACCATGCTGCTGCAGCAGGGCTGGGAGCTGCCGTTGCGGCAGGGCTTCAAGCGCGGCGACATCGCGTACGTGCGGATACAGGGCCGGATTTCCAGCGCGCTGAGCATCGACTTCACCACCCGCGCCGAGGTGGCGCGCCAGCGCCTGAGCAACCGCCGCTTCACCATCGCGGCCTACTCGGCGCTGCTGCTGATGACGCTGTTCATCGCCGGACTGTGGGCGGTCAATCGCGAAGCGGTGTACCTGTACTACTGCGGCTACTTGATCTGCATCTCCGCCTACATGCTGGTGATGTCGGGCTGGGTCGGCGTGCCCGAGCACTGGATGAGCGAGCCGGCGCGCGTCAACGGCGTGCCTTGGGCCGCGGCGACTCTGGCCACCGTTTTCCAGATCGGCTTCACCCTGCGCTTCCTCGATTTGCCGCGCTGGCTGCCGCGGACCGCCAAGATCCTGCGCGCGATCATGTGGCTGAATCTGCTGTGGCTGCTGGTGCTGGCGGCGGCGTTCGAGCGCATCTACGTCTACTGGTACATCGGCGGCAATCTGCTGTTGCTGGCCGCGATTCCGCTGCTGATCTATGCGGCCGTGGTGGCCTTGCGGCGCGGCGCCGAATTCGCCGGCTACTACCTGCTGGGCTGGACGCCGCTGATGGCCTTCGCCGGCATGCTCGCGGCCAAGACCCTGGGTTGGGGCTCGGTCGAATGGACCGAATACGGCTTGATTCTGGCCGTGGTGCTGGAGTCGGGCGTGTTGGTCATGGCGCTGACCCAGCGTGCCGCGCGGCACCACCGGCATCGCATGCTGCGCCGCGAGCCGGCCTAACCCCCGAATTCGGCCGCGGCCGTTAGACTGAAGGGACACGAAGGAACGGTAACGGGGCATGCGCAAGGTGTGGGCGGCACGATGGCTCGCGTTGGCGATCGCGTTGCTGAGCGCGTTCGCCGCGCCCGCGCAGACGCTGACGGTCGAACGCCTGGACGCGGATGGCCGCAGCTGGGCGCGTCCGGACGAAGCCGCCGCCGCCCAACGCTGGACCGCCGCGGCCCCCGCCGCGCCGGTACGCATCGTGCTGGCGCGCCGCGACCCGGGGCATTGGCTGCGTATCAGGATCGATCGCGACCTCGACGCGGCCAACCCGCACGTGATCGTGATGCGCAGCGCGCGCGCCTACGGCTTCATCGGTTACTACCCGCCCGGTTCGGCGCAGATATCGCTGGTGGGCTACGCGCGCGAGGACGGCCCCAAGCTGCTGCGGCGCGGCTGGGCGCTGCCGCTGGAAGCGCGCTGGCGCGCGGGCGATGCGGCCTACGCACGCATCGCCACGCGCTTCGACACCACCGTCGACGTCAGCGTGGCCAGTCGCGACGTGCTGATGCGGGAGCTGGAAAGCGACCGCCGCTTCGCCATCGTCGTGTATGCGCTGATGCTGGTGATGACCCTGGTGGTCGGTCGCTTCTGGCTGGTGTCGCGCGATCCGGTGTACCTGTACTACTGCGCCTACATGACCTGCCTGTCGGTGTACCTGCTGATGATGACGGCCTGGGTCAAGGTGCCGGCCGAGTGGTTCGGCTCGGCGATGCAGCGCGACGGCGTGCCGTGGTTCGTCGCCACGCTGACCACCATGTGCCAGCTCGCCTTCACCGTGCGCTTCCTCGACCTGCCGCGCCTGGTGTCGCGCGCGGCGACGGCCTTGCGCGCGATCGTATGGGCCAACGCGATCGCGCTGGCGGTGTTGGCGCTGGCCTTCGACTACGTTTACCAATACTGGTTCATGGCCGGCAACGGCCTGTTGCTGCTGGCCATTCCGATCATCGTCTACGCCGCGATCGCGGCCTGGCGGCGCGGCGCCGAGTACGCCGGCTATTACCTGGTCGGCTGGACGCCGCTGATGCTGTTCGCCGGCCTGCTGGCGGCCAAGACCTTCGGCTTCGGCAACTCCCTGCTGACCGAGCGCGGGCTGTTGCTGGCGGTGGTGATGGAGACCGGCGTGCTGATGATCGCGCTGACCCAGCGCGCGGCGCACCGCCAGCGGCGTGCGCAGGCCGGGCCGTCGGCGGACCGTCCGGTGCGCTGACCCGCGAACGCGCGGTACGGCCGAGCGCGCGCGTAGGCGCTAGACTCCGCCCATGCTGCTGGGGAACCCTGGGATGCGCGCGATCTGGAGAGCCGCCGGACTGGTGCTGGCGTTGGCGTTCGCCTGCGCGCTCAGCGCGCCGGCCGCGGCGCAGGCGCTGAAGGCCGAGCTGCTGCTGACCGAGGGCGAGCTGGACGGTCCGCCGTCGTCGGCGCCGGTGAGCGCGCGCTCGCTCGCGCAGGGCCCGGACGATCTGGTCTACCTGACCATGCCGCGGCGCGACGCCGGCTATTGGATCCGCCTGACCACCGACCGCGACATCGCCGCCAGCGAAAGCCGCCTGCTGGTGCTGCGCGGCGCGCGTGCGCGCGGACCGGTCACCTACTACCCGCCGGGCGCGCCGCCGCGCATCGTCAACGACGCCGAGAACGGCGGCCCGGTGCTGCTGCGCCGCGGCTGGGTGCTGCCGCTACCCAACGGCTGGACCCGCGGCGACGTCGCCTACCTGCGCGTGGGCGGCAACACCGCCGAGGCGCTGAGCCTGCGGCTGGCGACCGTGCCCGAACTGGCGCGCCAGGAGCGCGGCGATTCGCGCTTCATGGTCGCCGCCTTCACCGCGATGATGCTGATGGCGGTGGCGATGGTGGCGATCTGGTACGCCTTCCGCGACCTGGTCTACCTGGCCTACGGCGCCTACCTGGCCTGCGCGGCGGTCTATCTGCTGCTGGTGTCCGGCGACGCGGCCGAGATGTGGGGCCTGTCGGGTCTGGCCAACGGCCGGCTGACCGTAACCTGGACCCTGGCGACGCTGGCGACGATCTTCCAGCTGGGTTTCAGCCTGCGCTTCCTGGAGCTGCCGCGGTTGCTGCCGCGCCTGGCGCTGCTGGTGCGCACGGTGCAGTGGGCCAACATCGCCTGGCTGGCGGTGCTGATCGTGCTGCGCGAGCGCGTGCACGGCTTTTGGTACATCGGCGGCAACGCCCTGCTGCTGGTCGGCATTCCGTTGATGTTCTCCGCCGCGGTCATGGCCTGGCGGCGCGGCGCGCCCTACGCCGGCTACTACCTGTTGGGCTGGACGCCGCTGCTGCTGTTCGTGGGCGTGCTGGCGGCCTATCCGTTCGGCGTCGGCCGCGCCGAATGGGCCGACCGCGGCCTGGCGCTGGCGGCGGTGCTGGAATCGGGCGTGCTGGCGCTGGCGCTGAGCCAGCACGCGGCCAACCGCCATCGCCTGACCCTGCTGGCGCGCCAGTCCGGCGACCGCGATCCACTCACCGGCACCCTCAACGCCTCGGCGCTGCGTCTGCTGCTGGAAACCTGGTCGGCGCCGGGCAGCCTGGGTCTGAAGCACCACGGCCTGCTGCTGCTGGACCTGGACGGCTTCGGCGAGATCAACGCCCGCTACGGCCGCACCGTCGGCGACGCCCTGTTGCAGCAGGCGCTGGCGCGCATCCGCGGGGTGCTGCGCCCGGACGACACCATCGCGCGCATGGACGGCGACAGTTTCGCGGTGGTGGCCGAATGCGAGCGCGTGGATTGCGAGCTGCTGGGCCGGCGCCTGGCCGACGCCTTCAGCCAGCGCCCGTTCCGCATCGACGGCCACGAGATCGCGGTCAGCGCCAGCGTCGGCCTGGCGATGGCGCAGCGCGGCGAGCCGGTGCAGAGCCTGCTGGACCGCGCCGAACACGCCCTGCTCGGCGCGCGCAGCGCCGGCCGCAACACCGTCGGCGTGGCGCCGGCCGCGCCCGCGCAGACGCTGGCAGCGGCGCCGGAACCGCAGCCGGGCTGACGCCGCGCGGTCGGCGGAACGCTGTGTGTTTCCGATGCCCGAGCGCAGTGGAGTAGGATGCCCATCCCCCATTGCTGAGGCTGCGTCATGGCCGACGACAAGAACAAGCCGTCCCGCGAACAGGCCGAGTCGGCCGTGCGCACGCTGTTGGCCTGGGCCGGCGAAGACCCCGCCCGCGAGGGCCTGCTGGACACGCCCAAGCGCGTGGTCGAGGCCTACGGCGACTGGTTCAGCGGCTACGACGACGATCCGCGCGAGTATCTGGCGCGCACCTTCGAGGAAGTGGCCGGCTACGACGAACTGATCGTGTTGCGCGACATCGAGTTCGAAAGCCACTGCGAGCACCACATGGCGCCGATCATCGGCAAGGCCCATGTCGGCTACCTGCCCAACGGCAAGGTCGTGGGCATCAGCAAGCTCGCGCGCGTGGTCGAGACCTATGCGCGCCGCTTCCAGGTGCAGGAAAAGATGACCGCGCAGATCGCGCAGTCGATCCAGGACGTGCTGCAGCCGTTGGGCGTGGGCGTGGTGATCGAGGGCGCGCACGAGTGCATGACCACGCGCGGCGTGCACAAGCGCGGCGTCAGCATGATCACCTCGAAGATGCTCGGCACCTTCCGCGAGGACGCGCGCACGCGCGCGGAGTTCCTGCGGTTTATCGACGTGGGTCCGGGGCGCTAAGAGCGGGCGGAGCAAATCCCCCTAGCCCCCCTTTTTTCAAAGGGGGGAACACAACGTCGCGACGGCAAGCTTTGTATCCCCATTGAAGCATTCCCCCCTTTGAAAAAGGGGGCAGGGGGATTTCTCTTAGCTGCCAGACCGCAGCAGCGCCACGATCCCCGCCGCCGCCTCGCGGCCCTCGTACGCCGCCGTCACCACCAGGTCTGCGCCGCGCACCCCGTCGCCGCCGGCGAACACGCGCGGGTGCGTGGTCTGATACGGCCGCGTAGCCGCCGCCGCCGCGCCGCGCGACTTGCAGCCGCCCTTGTTCGGCACGCGGATGCGGCCGTCGCTTTCCAGTTCGATGCCGTGCGCGCCCAGCCAGGCCGGCGGATCGGGCTGGAAGCCGAACGCGATCACCACCACGTCCGCGTCCAGCACCGACTCGCTGCCGGGCACGATTTCCGCGCGCTGGCGCCCGCGCGCATCCGGCGCGCCCAACACCGTCTCGGCCACGCGCACGCCGCTCACTTCGCCTTCGCCCAGCAAGGCCAAGGGCTGGCGATTGAACAGGAAGCGCACGCCTTCCTCGCGCGCGTTGGCCACTTCGCGCGTCGAGCCGGGCATGTTGGCCTCGTCGCGGCGGTACACGCAGCTGACCTCGGCCGCGCCCAGGCGTACCGCGCTGCGCACGCAGTCCATGCCGGTGTCGCCGCCGCCCAGCACCACCACGCGCTTGCCGCGCAGGTCGGGCAAGTCGATGCGGTCCTCCCAGCCGGCGATCGCGCGGCCTTCGTTAGAGCCCTGCACCAGGCGCCCGTTCTGGACCAGGAACGGCAGCGCCGGCAGCACGTTGCGCAGATCCTGGCCCGGCAATCCGCCGTCGGTGTAGCGGTAGCTGCCCAGGCCCAGGAACACCGCGTCGAAATCGGCCAGCAGCGCGTCGAAGCCGATATCGCGCCCGATCTCGACGCCGAGACGGAACTCCACGCCCATGCCCTCCAGCACCTCGCGCCGCGTCGCGATCACCGACTTTTCCAGCTTGAAGCTGGGGATGCCGAACTGCAGCAGGCCGCCGATGGCCTCGTAGCGGTCGAACACCACCGCCTGCACGCCCGCGCGCGCCAGCCGGTCGGCGCAGGCCAGGCCGGCCGGACCGGCGCCGACCACCGCCACGCGCCGTCCCGACGCTTGCACCGCCGACAAGTCGGGGCGCCAACCGCCGCTGAGCGCCTTGTCGACGATGTACTTCTCGACCGCGCCGATGGTGACCGCGCCGAAGCCGTCGTTGAGCGTGCAGCTGCCCTCGCACAGACGGTCCTGCGGGCAGACGCGGCCGCAGATTTCCGGGAGCGGATTGGTTTCGTGGCACAGCGCGGCGGCTTCGTCGATGCGGCCTTCGCGCGCCAGTTCCAGCCAGTTGGGAATGTAGTTGTGCAGCGGGCAGGCCCAGCCGCAATAGGGATTGCCGCAGTCCAGGCAGCGGCCGGCCTGCTTCTTGGCCTCGGCCTCGCCGAAACGCCCGTACAACTCGCCCCAGTCGCCGCCCTGACGCAGCGCCAGCGGGATCCGCGCCGGCATCTCGCGCGGGGCTTCGCGGAACTGGAACACTTGCTTCTTGCTCATTCGGTCCGGCTCCGCTGGCTGCGTGGTCGCGCGCTAAAAGCAAATCCCCCCCAACCCCCCTTTTTCAAAGGGGGGAGAGGTACCGGTTTTCCGCGCAAGGTGCGGGTTTCAGGTGTGCGGGTTTCAAACGTGCGGGTTTCAAACGAAACCGCCTTTGCCGTTCCCCCCTTTGAAAAAGGGGGGCAGGGGGGATTTGCTCTTGCCACCACAGCGAGCGCATTCATGCCGCGCTCCGCAGCGTCTCCGCCAGCGATTCCAAGCTCGCCGCCTTCGGCTTCACCAGCCAGAACTTGCCCATGTAGTCGCGCATCTCGTCCAAAATTCGCCGCGCCCACGTGCTGCCGGTGAGTTCGGCGTGCGTCTCCAGCAGATCGCGCAGGTGCGAGCGGTGATGCTCGAAGCCGTCGGCGGAGATGCGCAGGATGTCGATCAGTTCGTGGTTGTAGCGGTCGACGAAGTCGCGTTCGGTGTCCAGCACGTAGGCCATGCCGCCGGTGAAGCCGGCGCCGAAGTTCAGGCCGGTGCGGCCCAGCACCGCGACCACGCCGCCGGTCATGTATTCGCAGCAGTGATCGCCCGCGCCTTCCACCACGGCCGTCGCGCCGGAATTGCGCACGCCGAAGCGTTCGCCGGCGCGCCCGGCCGCGTACAGCTCGCCGCCGGTGGCGCCGTACAGGCAGGTGTTGCCCAGGATCGGCGTCTCGTGGGCGACATAGCGCGCGCCGACCGGCGGGCGCAGCACGATGCGGCCGCCGGCCATGCCCTTGCCGACGTAGTCGTTGGCCTCGCCTTCCAGTTCGAAGCGCAGGCCCCCGGCCTGGAACGCGCCGAAGCTCTGGCCGGCGGTGCCGGTGAAGCGCAGGTCCAAGGGCGCATCGGCCATGCCGCGGTCGCCGTGCGCGCGCGCGATGCGGCCGGACAGGCGCGCGCCGATGCTGCGGTCGGTGTTGTGGATCGCATAGGCGTGCCGGCCGCCGCGCTTGTGCTCGATCGCGTCGGCCAGTTCGACGTCCAGTTGCGCGGCCAGGCCCTCGGGTTCGACCGGCGGCGCCGGCATGCCGCAATGGCCGCCGTGGGCCAGGCCGCTGCCGGCCAGCAGCGGCGCCAGGTCGAGGCGCTGCTGGCGCGCGCTGTCGCCTTCGATCTGTTGCAGCAGATCGGTGCGGCCGACGATCTCGCCCAGCGTGCGCACGCCCAGCGTGGCCAGCCACTGCCGCACTTCTTCGGCGAGCAGGCGGAAGAAGTTTTCGACGCGCTCGGGCAGGCCGGTGAAATGGTCGCGGCGCAGCTTGTCGTCCTGCGTGGCCACGCCGGTGGCGCAGTTGTTGAGGTGGCAGATACGCAGGTACTTGCAGCCCAGCGCGATCATCGGCGCGGTGCCGAAGCCGAAACTCTCCGCGCCCAGCAGCGCGGCCTTGACCACGTCCAGACCGCTCTTGAGGCCGCCGTCGGTCTGCAGAATCACGCGCTCGCGCAGATCGTTGGCGACCAGCGCCTGGCGCGCCTCGGCCAGGCCCAGCTCCCACGGCGTGCCGGCGTAGCGGATCGACGACAACGGGCTGGCGCCGGTGCCGCCGTCGTGGCCGGACACGGTGATCAGGTCGGCACCGGCCTTGGCCACGCCGGTGGCGATGGTGCCCACGCCCGCGTGCGAGACCAGCTTGACCGAGATCAGCGCCTGCGGATTGACCTGGCGCAGGTCGTGGATCAGCTGCGCCAGGTCTTCGATCGAATAGATGTCGTGGTGCGGCGGCGGCGAGATCAGGCCGATGCCGGGCATCGCGAAACGCAGCCGCGCGATCAGCTCGTTGACCTTGTGGCCCGGCAACTGACCGCCTTCGCCGGGCTTGGCGCCCTGCGCGACCTTGATCTGCAGCACCTCGGCGTTGACCAGGTATTCGGGCGTGACGCCGAAACGGCCGGAGGCGATCTGCTTGATCTTGGACACCTTGTCGCTGCGGTAGCGCGCCGGGTCTTCGCCGCCTTCGCCCGAATTCGAGCGCCCGCCCAGGCGATTCATCGCGATCGCCAGCGCCTCGTGCGCTTCCGGCGACAGCGCGCCCAGACTCATCGCCGCCGAGTCGAAGCGCTTGACGATCGCCGACACCGGTTCGACCTCGTCCAGCGCGATCGGCGCGCGGCCTTCGCTGCGCAGTTGCAGCAGATCGCGCAGCGCCGCCGTCGGGCGTTCGTTGACCGCTTCGGCGTACGACTGCCAATCCGTCCATTCGCCGCTGCCGACCGCGCGCTGCAGGCGCGTGACCACGTCGGGATTGAACAGGTGGTACTCGCCGCCGGGCACGTAGCGCAGCAGGCCGCCGATCTCGGGCAGGCGGTTGGCGTCCCAACCCTGCGCGGCCAGATGCGCGGCATCGGCCTGCAGCTCGGCGAAGCCGGCGCCGCCGATGCGCGAGGGCGCGCCGTCGAAGCACAGCTCCACCACCTCGCGGTCCAGGCCGATGATCTCGAACAGCTGCGCACCGCGGTAACTGCCGATGGTGGCGATGCCCATCTTGGAAATGATCTTGAGCAGGCCCTTCTTGATCCCGCGCCGGTAGCTGCGGCCGATCTGCGCGACCTCGCCGTGCTTGGTCTTGAGGATGCCGCGCACGCCCAGGTCGTGCAGGGTCTGGTAGGCGAGGTAGGGATAGACGGCGGTCGCGCCGAAACCGAGCAGGCAGGCGAAGTGGTGCGGATCGCGCGCGGTGCCGGTCTCGACGATCAGGTTGGATTCGCAGCGCAGGCCGGTGCGCACCAGATGCTGGTGGACCGCGCCGGTGGCGAGCAGCGCGTGCAGCATCAGCGCGTCGCGGCGCGGGCGGCGGTCGCTCAGGATCAGCAGCACCGCGCCGTCGCGCGCGGCCGCCTCGGCTTCGGCGCAGACGCGGTGCAGGGCCGCCTTCAGGCCTTCGGCCGGGTCGAAGTTGAGGTCGATGAAGCGGTGCGAGGTGTCGAACGGCGCCATCGCCAGCAACTGGCGCAGCTTGCGTTGGGCCAGCACCGGCGAGTTGAGGTGGATGTGGCCGACGTTGCCAGGCCCGTCGACGAAGACGTTGCCCTCGCGGCCCAGCTGCACCGCCAGCGACATCACGCAATCCTCGCGCAGG
Source organism: Lysobacter sp. 5GHs7-4 (assembly GCF_021284765.1). Taxonomy (NCBI): domain Bacteria; kingdom Pseudomonadati; phylum Pseudomonadota; class Gammaproteobacteria; order Lysobacterales; family Lysobacteraceae; genus Lysobacter; species Lysobacter sp. 5GHs7-4. The sequence goes on from NZ_CP089924.1 coordinate 448,654, forward strand.
GGATCGATGGGCGGATTGGTGACCTGGGCGAAAGCTTGGCGGAATTGGTCGTACAGCGGCCGCACCTGTTGCGACAGCACCGCCATCGGCACGTCGTCGCCCATCGAGCCGGTGGCTTCCTGTTCGGTCTCGGCCAGCGGGCGCAGCACCTGCTCGCGTTCCTCGCGGCTGAGCTGGAACAGCTTCTGGAACCCGGCCAGGGTGTCGGGATCGAAGGGCTCGGCGGCCAGGTTGGGATCGATCAGCTCGCTGTGCAGGTAGGTCATGCCCTGCTTGAGCCAGCGCTTGTACGGCGCGCGCGCGCGGTTGATGCGGTCGATCGCTTCGGAATCCAGCAACTCGCCCTGGTACAGATCGGCGGCGATCATCTCGCCCGGGCCCAGCTTGCCCTTGGCCTCGATCTCGCTGGCCGGCAGCTCCCACACGCCGGCTTCCGAGGCGATCAGGAAATGGCGGTCGCGCGAACGCAGCCAGCGCGCCGGGCGCAGGCCGTTGCGGTCCAGCGTGCAGGCGGCGTAGCGGCCGTCGCAGGTGACGATGCCGGCCGGGCCGTCCCAGGGTTCGGTGTTGAGCGCGTAGTACTCGTAGAACGCGGCCAGGTCGGCGTCCTTGTACTCCAGCGATTGCGTGGCCGGCGGAATCAGGATGCGCATCGCCTTCAGCAGGTCCATGCCGCCGGCCTGCAGCACTTCCAGCATGTTGTCCAGGCTCTGCGAATCCGAACCGTCGGTGCTCACCACCCGGTCGAACTCGCGCAGGTCCAGCGTCGGCGTGCGCCAGGCGTGCGCGCGCGCCTGCGCCCAGGCGCGGTTGCCGGCGATGGTGTTGATCTCGCCGTTGTGGGCGAGCAGGCGGAACGGCTGCGCCAGCGGCCAGCGCGGCGTGGTGTTGGTGGAGAAGCGCTGATGGAACACCACCGCGCTGGCCAGCAGATCCTCGCGCTGCAGATCCGGATACAGCTGGGTCAGCCGGTCCGGCAGCACCATGCCCTTGTAGCCGATGCTGGCCGAGGACAGGCTGACCACGTAGAAATCCGCGATCTCGCGCAGGCGCTGTTCGGCGCGGCGCCGCGCCAGGAACAAAGAGCGCTGGAAGCCGGCCGGATCGAACGGCGACGCGGCCTCGACGAACACCTGCTCGATGCGCGGCATGGTGCGGCGCGCGAGCTCGCCGCAGGCGCTCAGGTCCACCGGCACGCTGCGCCAGCCGGCCAGGCGCAGGTGTTCGTGTTCCAGGGTTTGCGTGAGCGTCGCCCGCGCGTGCGCGGCATCGGCTTCGTCGTGCGGCAGGAACACCAGCCCGGCGCAGTAGTGCGCGCCCAGGGCGATGCCGCTTTCGCGCGCCAGCGTGCGCAGGAAACCGTCGGGGTGGCGGATCAGCAGGCCGCAGCCGTCGCCGCTGAGCCCGTCGGCGGCGATGCCGCCGCGATGGGTCATGCGCGCCAGCGCTTCCAGCGCGCGATCGACCAGCGCGCGGCTGGGGCGGTCGTCTAGCTGCGCGATCAGGCCGAAGCCGCAGCTGTCGCGCTCGTCGCGAGGGTCGTACAGCATCGCTTGCTGGTTGGCTTGCATCGCATCTCCGTAACAGCTCTGGGAAACACGCCCGCGCAACGCGGCGCCGATGGATCGCGACGCGCGACAGGCCTGTAAGAACACGGATGGATCGCTTGCTCGCTGCGCGCACGGTCAAACCTGCCAAAGGCGCGGGAGTTGTCCCGTACCGGCGTGTCGTGACCGAGCGTGATTCGAATAAATCACAATTTGTGCGATGCGGCAATTCGTTGCGGCACGCATCGTGGTGCGACCGCGCCCAGGGCTTCGCCGGCGCAGTCGCGAGCTGCCGCAGCGTGGCCGCAAGTGTCTGATCGCAATCGCGAAATTTCCGCCAACGCGAGCAATTAGTAACGTCCGAAACCATCCCCGCGCGACCTCCGGCACGGGTCCGAAACGGTCGCGCGCGCTAGACTGCGCCATCGCTTCCGCTTCGACGCCCCCCACGTGACCGCATCCGCACCCGGCGCGCGCCGCGCCGCGCTCGTTTTCATTTTCGTTACCGTGCTGATCGACGTGTTGTCGTTCGGCCTGATCATTCCGGTGCTGCCGGGGCTGATCAAACAATTCGCCGGCGGCGACACCGAGCACGCGGCCTATTGGATCGCGGTGTTCGGCACCTTGTTCGCGGCGATTCAGTTCGTGTGCGCGCCGATCCAGGGCTCGTTGTCGGACCGCTACGGCCGCCGACCGGTGATCCTGCTGTCGTGTCTGGGCCTGGGTCTGGATTTCATCTTCATGGCGCTGGCCAACAGCCTGCCGTGGCTGCTGGTGGGACGGGTGATCTCCGGCATCACCTCGGCCAGCTTCAGCACCGCCAACGCCTACATCGCCGACGTCACCAAGCCCGAGGAACGCGCCAAGAGCTACGGCATGATCGGTGCCGCGTTCGGTCTGGGTTTCATCATCGGTCCGGTGATCGGCGGCCAGCTCGGTCATTACGACCTGCGTCTGCCGTTCTGGTTCGCCGCCGGTCTGGCGCTGCTGAATTTCCTCTACGGCCTGTTCGTTCTGCCCGAATCGCTGCCGGTGGAAAAGCGCAGCCCCAAGTTCGACTGGTCGCACGCCAATCCGATCGGCTCGCTGATGCTGCTCAAGCGCTATCCGCAGGTGTTCGGCCTGGCGGCGGTGGTGTTCATCGCCAACCTCGCCCATTACGTCTATCCCAGCGTGTTCGTGCTGTTCGCCGACTACCGTTACAACTGGAAGGAGCAGGAAGTCGGTTACGTGCTGGGCCTGGTCGGTATCCTCAGCGTGATCGTCAACGTGGTGCTGATCGGGCGCGCGGTGAAGGCCCTGGGCGAGCGCCGCACGCTGCTGCTGGGCCTGGGCTGCGGCGCGATCGGCTTCCTGATCTACGGCCTGGCCGGCAGCGGCTGGGTGTTCCTGGTCGGCCTGCCGATCAGCGCCTTGTGGGCGATGGCCGCGCCGGCGACCCAGGCCCTGATCACGCGCCAGGTCGGCGCCGATGTGCAGGGCCGCATCCAGGGTGCGCTGATGAGTCTGATCAGCCTGGCCGGCATCGTCGGTCCCACGCTGTTCGCCGGCAGCTTCGGCTATTTCGTCGGCAAGGCCACGCCGGTGCATCTGCCGGGCGTGCCCTGGTTCATCGCCTCGGCATTGCTGGTGCTGGGCGTGCTGATCGCGTGGCGCTACGCGCGTGTCAGAGATGTGCCACTGAACGTGGTGGCCGAGACGGCGTGATCGCATCGGCCCGGCGAATCGGCTCGACCGGGCGGGTAGGGCCAGCTGAATCGAAACATTTCGGCGCCGGGCGGGCCTGACCGTGGGCCCTTGCCGGCGCGCCCGGTGCTGCGGCAAGGTCGGGGTTCGTCCCCTCCACGGAGCCTGCCATGTCCCCGCGTCTTTCCCTGCTAGCGCCGCTGCTGCTGTTGGGCGCCTGCGCCAGTTCGCCGGATTATCTCGACACCAACGCCGCGGTCGACGCGCGCCCGGAATGCACCAGCCAGCCCGATCGCCCCGGCGAGCCGGTGCCGTCGTGGTGCGAGCGCAAGCAGGAGGTGCGCTGGAACAACAAGGAAGAGAAGATCGATCTGACGGGCAAGGACGATAAGGGCGACGATCGGCGTTGAGGCGGCGTTGGTCTGACGTCTGCGCGTAGGGTGCGGTGAAAGCCGCGCCGTCGTGACTTTGCATGCGGTGGAGAGCGATGCGGTGCACCTTCGGCTTACCGCATCCTACGGGACTGCGTTGGCCATCGCGCTGTCGTGGCTCGCACATGCAGGTTGCCGGCGGTTGGAATCACGCTGCCGTTGCACGCACACACACATGTACGCGCAGGCGCAAGACGTCGGTCGCATCGTCTGCCTCGATTCGTCATCCCCGCGTAGGCGGGGATCCAGTGACTTCAGCGTCATGCCGGGATTGCGGCAAGCTCTCTGGGCAGTGCAGTAGGGTGCGGCGGCTACCGCACCATCGCGTACTCGCGCTAGCTGCCCCTTTCTCTTGCTGGCGCGCTCCCTGTAGGGGCGGCGTCCCACAGGGATTTCCTTCGGTCATAAGCCGCGACCGCGAATCCCGGCTATCGCGCCTCTCCGGTTCCGATGGCCTCCTGACCCCGGCGTCGCGCTTTCAGCTCCCTCCTTTGACAAAGGAGGGTTGGGGAGGATTTGCTTTTGCCGTTGTTTCGCTGCTTCTGACCGAAGGTCAAAGGCTTCCGCCTGCTGCGCATGCGGGTCACTTTCTCTTGCCGGCGCTCTCTGTAGGAGCGGCGTGAGCCGCGACCGCGAACTCCGGCTATTGCGCCTACCCGGCTCCGATGGCCTTCAAGCTCCGGCGTCGCGCTTTTAGCTCCCTCCTTTGGAAAAGGAGGGTTGGGGAGGATTCGCTTTTGTTCTTGCTTTGTTGCTTCTGACCCAAGGTCAAAGGCTCCCGCCTGCTGCGCATGCGGGTCACTTTCTCTTGCCGGCGCTCTCTGTAGGAGCGGCGTGAGCCGCGACCGCGAACTCCGGCTATTGCGCCTACCCGGCTCCGATGGCCTTCAAGCTCCGGCGTCGCGCTTTTAGCTCCCTCCTTTGGAAAAGGAGGGTTGGGGAGGATTCGCTTTTGTTCTTGCTCTGTTGCTTCTGACCGAAGGTCAAAGGCTTCCGCCTGCTGCGCATGCGGGTCACTTTCTCTTGCCGGCGCTCTCTGTAGTCTCTGTAGGAGCGGCGTGAGCCGCGACCGCGAACTCCGGCTATTGCGCCTACCCGGCTCCGATGGCCTTCAAGCTCCGGCGTCGCGCTCTTAGCTCCCTCCTTTGGAAAAGGAGGGTTGGGGAGGATTTGCTTTTGCCGTTGTTTCGCTTCTTCTGACCGAAGGTCAAAGGCTTCCGCCTGCTGCGCATGCGGGTCACTTTCTCTTGCTAGCCCAAGAGAAAGTAACCAAAGAGAAGGGCTTGAGCCAGAAGCTCCCGTGTGGCTTCGGAACTTGCGCCGGGATTTTTCGATAAGACATCCCTGTCTTATCGAAAAACGGCGCGCGTCCTGCGCGCCGCCCTCCGGGTCTGGGGATGGTCGTGTGGCTTCGGTTCTATGGACTTCAATGCCGGAGCACACTCAACGGCAACGGCAACGGCAACGGCAACGGCAACGGCAACGGCAACGGCAACGGCAACGGCAACGGCAACGGCAACAGCGATGGCGATGGAGTCGTAGATACGGTGGTAACCGCACCATCGCTAACTCGCTCGCGAAATCTATATCGATGGGGTGACGCCTTCGACTTGCCGCATCCTGCGATCGCGTGTCCGTGACCTGCGTTCCATGGGGAGGGGCTTCTCTCCCTCCGACCATTTCCTATTACCGTCATTCCGGCGAAAGCCGGAACCCATTTTGCTTTGGGTTTTCGATCTTTCGCTGACGTCCAAGCCTGCCGACGAAGGTCAAAATGGGTTCCGGCTTTCGTCGGAGTGACGGATTTGAGAGCGCCCGGGCGTACGTCGGAATGGCGTGTCGATACCGCCGGCGACGAGCACTACGCCATCGCGTCCAAGCGTTCGCCCGGCATCGGAAACAAAGCCCAGAACGGCTTGCGTTGCTCGGCCCACAGCGCCGAGCTTTCGTTGAGGATGTCCAGCAGCGTCGCGGCATCGTCGCCGGCCTGCGACTGCCAGTCCTGGGCGCGTTCCAGCAACAGCACGTAGCCCGCGGCCGGCAGCCAGGACAGGTCTTCCAGTGCGTCGGCCAGCGCGTCCCAGTTGTGGCCGAACCAGTCCGGGAAATTCAACGCCGCGGCCACGCGCCGCAGCAGTTCGGTCTTGTCGTCGCAGCCGTCCAGGTCGATGCGCGCGACCGCGAACTCCAGCGCCGCGCCGGCCTGCGCCAGGGCCTCGGTGTCGCGTGCGTCGACGAAGTAGGCGCCGGCCTGGGACGGATCGGCGAGCAGGTCGCGCAGCTGCACGGCGTTCATCGCGCCGCACCGCTGGGATAGAAGCGGCGGAAGCTGCGGTAGTGGTCGTCGCTGTAGTAGTACTCGCTGGGCGGATCGCCGCCGGTGACGATGCGGCGTGCGCCGCGGTCGTCGGAGCCCGGGGTCTCGACCGTGTACTCGCGGTAATAGCCGCGCGGCCGGCTCGGCAGGCGGCGTTCGCGGTTCTGGAAGGTACCGCCGTCCTGGCGGTGCGCGTAGGGGCCGCCGCGCGCGATCCGGCCCAGGACGTCGTGGGCCTCGACCGGCAGGAAATCGGGATAGCTCGTGGCGGGCGCACGCGGCGCCGGCGTTGGCGTGCCGGCACCCGGTAGAGGAAGCGCGGATGCGCCGGGCGCGTCCGACGCGGGCAGCGGCGCCTGCCGCTGCGACCACAGCCACAGGCCCAGCAGAACGACGGCGACAATCAGCCAGGGCGCGCGGCGCATGCGAAACTCCGACGGGGTACGCCGCCGAGTCTAGCGCGCGCCGCCGCCGGCGCGCGGATCAGCCGCAGCGCACCGCGACGATGACGTTGTTTTCGTCGACGTCGATGTTGAGGCGGCCTTCCTGGTACTCCATGGTCACCATCTGGCCCGGCTTGAGCACGCGCGCGGCCTGCGCGCCGGCGTCGGTGCGCGCGCGTTCCACCACGTCCGCGCTCGCGGTCTTGCCCACCGCCGCGGCCTTGGCGGCGTCGGCGTTGCAGCTCATCACTTCCGGGGGCAGGGGGCGCGACATCTGCGGGGGATTGGCCTGGCTGGCGCAAGCGGTGAGGGCGACGACGGCGAGGGCGCCGGCGGCGAGCGCGATGCGGGACGGGGTCATGACGGGGCTCCGGTTCGTGGGCGCGCTCAGGGTGCGCGCCCGTGGCTGTGCCGAAGATTAACCCGGCGCCGGCCGCCGTCGTTTCGAACCTGCGCGCAGTCGCGGCTCAGCCGCAGCGCAAGCCGGTGATCGCGCCGCGTTCGTTGAGGTCAATGTTGATGCGGTCGGGGCGGTAGTCCATGGTCGCGCCCATGCCCGGCTTGAGCACGCGCGCGTCGCGGCTGCCGGTGTCGCGCAGGATGCGGTTGGTGGTGTCGTCGTCGATGCCGCGGCCGATCGCCCAGCGCGCGCCTTCGGCATTGCATTGGCCGCTGGGAGGAACCGCGGCGCCGGGCGGCGGCGGTGCGGTGGCGCAGGCGGTCATCGACAGCAGCAGCGCGACGGGCAGGACGAGGCGCGACATGGCACGGCTCCGCGGGAAAGGGGTGCGCGCAGCCTGCGGCGCGGCGCGTGTGCGCCGCATGAAGGCGATGCGCCTCAGTGCGGCGCCGCGGCGGTCTCGGCTTCGACCTCGACCAGGCGCTGCATCAGCCGCGCCAGCGTGACCACGTCCTGGTGGTTATGCGCGGCCACGCGCCGCAGCAGGCCGGCGCCGCCGCCGCGCAGGAACTGCAGCCAGGCGGCCGGGGCCTGCGACCCGGGCAGATCGTCCTCGCGCACGATGCGCAGCAGTTCGCGTTCCACCGTGGCCAGGCGGCAGTTCTCCCAGGTGCCGCGGTAGCGGCGACGGGTCGGGAACAACAGGTCGACGTGATCCAGCGCCAGCAGCGGATCGGCGATGCGGGCCAGGCGGTAGCGCGTCTTCAGCAGCGGCGCGTCGTAGCAGCGGCCGTTGTAGCTGGACAAAACCGTGTCCGGCCGCAGCCAGCCGGCGAACGCGTGCAGCATCGCCGGCTCGGCGGCCAGCGAGGCGATCAGCAACTGGCGCACGCGCAGGCCCGGCCCCAGCGCAGGGTCGTGATGCCAGTCGGCCGCGCCGATCATGAAGGCACGTGTGCCGGTACCGCCGGCCAGGCCGGTGGTCTCGGTGTCGAAGAACAGCAGGCGGCGCGGGTCGACGGCGTCGTCGGGGCGCTTGGCGAAGGCCAGCGACCAGGCCTGCGTCGGCAGGTCGCAGGGCAGGTGGTCCTGGATCAGGCGCAGGCCGGGCGCGATCTCCTCGCCCGGCAGGGCGCGGTCGGCCGCGGCGCGCGCGGGCTGACGCGGCAACGGCGCGCGTTCGCGCACGCCGAGCAGGCGCCGCAGCTGCTCCAGGCTGTGCTGCGCGCTGGGCGCATCGTTCGCCGCCGCTGACGCGACCGGTTGCGCTACCGGCGGCGGTGCGGTCGCGCCGCGCGCCTGGCCGCGCAGCAGGCGCAGTTTCTCGGCGCTGACGCTCATGCCGACGCGTCTTCGCGCAGCAGGCCCAGCACGCGCTGCGCCAGCGACTTGGGCGTGGCCACGCCGTCGCGTTCGTCCGCGGCCAGGGCCGGGCCGACGCAGGCGGGGCAGCCGGCGCGGCAGTCGCAGCGGTCGACCAGTTCGGCCGCGCGCGCCAGCAACTCGGCCTGACGCGTCCACAGCGGTTCGCTGAGGCCGACGCCGCCGGGGAAGTTGTCGTACAGGTACACCGTGGGCACGAACTGCTGCACTTCCGTCAGCGTCACCTCGCCGCCTTCGATGCCGCGCAGCTGGCCGCGGCCGTTGCGGTCGCTCGAGGCGAACCAGGCGCCGTCGCCGTTGCCGACCGCTTTTTGCAGATCGCGCGCGTCGGCCATCACCGCCACCGTCGCCACCACGTGCAAGGCGTGGCCGGCGCCGAGGAACCCGTCCAGCGCGTCCTGCCGCGAGGCGAACGCCGAACGCAGCACCGCCGCCGGCAGCTGCCACCACACCGCGGTGGTGTGCAGCTCCTGGTCGGGCAGATTGACCGGGCCGTAGCCGATGTTCTCGTGGGTGTAGTAGCGGATTTTCTTATAGCCGGCCACGCGCCGGACCACGTGCACCTCACCGTGCTGGCTGTCGCCCAGGCCGGCCTCGCCGCTGTCGAAACGCTCCAGCACCTTGAGCTTGGTGTAGTCGATCGAGTCGGTGTAGTAGTCGACGTGGGTGCGGGTGACGTAGGCCTTGCGCCCGTCCCAGTCGAGTTTTTCGACCTGATAGGGCGTGGACTGGATCATGTGGATCGCGCCCTCGTACAAGGTCAGCGCGGCGGCCGAGTAATCGACCTCGGCGATGATGGTCTGGCGCCCCTCGCTGCGGTCGACCACGACGAAGTTGCCGTCGGCGACCGAGCGCAGGCTGACCGCGTTGGCCGGGTAGCTGTCGGCGATCCACTCCCAGCGCTCGCCCTCGCGGTGCAGCACCTCCGATTCGGCCAGCGCTTCCAGATAGACCTGCGGGTCGATCGGGCCGTAGGCCTCGCCGACCTGGAACGGCAGCTCGAAGGACGCGCAGCGGATGTGGTCGAACAGGATCAGCGGCTGGTCGGGCGCGATGCGCGCGTGTTCGGGCGGGCTGTCGGCGAAGAATTCCGGGTGCCGCACCACGTACTGGTCCAGCGGCTGCGAGCTGGCGACCAGCACGCCCAGGGCGGGTTTCTGGCGGCGGCCGGCGCGGCCGAAGCGCTGCCAGGTCGCGGCCACCGAGCCGGGATAGCCGTTGAGCACCACCGCGTCCAGGCTGCCGATGTCCACGCCCAACTCCAGCGCCGAGGTCGAGACGATGCCGTCGACGCGGCCGTCGCGCATCGCGCGCTCGGCCTCGCGGCGCTCGCCGGGCAGATAACCGCCGCGGTAGGCGCGGATGCGCGCCGGCTTGCGCGGGTCGTGGTCGAACACGTCCTTGAGGTACTTGGTCAGCACCTCGACCATCAGCCGCGTTTGCGCGAACACCAGGGTCTTGAGCCCGGACTTGATCGCGATGCGCGCGATGCGGTTGCTCTGCGAGCGCGCCGAGGCGCGCAGGCCCAGGTCGGCGTTGACCACCGGCGGGTTCCACAACAGCACGTGTTTGTCGCCGCTGGGCGCGCCGGAATCGACGATCGCGCGCACCGGCGCCTCGATCAGGGCCTGCGCATGCGCCTGCGGATTGCCGATGGTGGCCGAGCACAGGATGAACTGCGGGCTCACGCCATAGAACGCGCACACCCGCTTCAGCCGCCGCAGCACGTTGGCGACGTGGCTGCCGAACACGCCGCGGTAGGTGTGCACCTCGTCGACCACCACGTAGCGCAGGTTCTCGAAGAACTGCGCCCACTTGGTGTGGTGCGGCAGGATCGCCTGATGCAGCATGTCCGGGTTGGACACCACGATGTCGCCGTGCAGGCGGATCGCCTGGCGCGCATCGCCCGGGGTGTCGCCGTCGAAGGTGAAGGCTTTCACGCCCAGCTCGCCGGCGCGGTTGAGCTCCAGCAATTCGGCGACCTGGTCCTGGGCCAGGGCCTTGGTCGGGAACAGGTACAGGGCCTTGGCGCCGGCCGTCATCGCCGCCGACAGCACCGGCAGGGTGTAGCACAGCGATTTGCCCGAGGCGGTGGGCGTGACCACGGCGATGTGCTCGCCGGCCTGGCTGGCGGCCCAGGCCTCGGCCTGATGGCTGTACAGGCGCTCGATGCCGCGCGCGCGCAGCGCCGCCCGCAGCGGCGCCGGCACGTCCTCGGGCATGGGCGCGTAGCGGCTCTCGCGGCCGGGCAGCACGTAGTGGCCGGTGATGCGGTCGGCGTAGCGCCGCGCCAGCGCCTGCACCAGCACGGCGCCGTCGCCGCGTGCGCCCTGCGCCGGCACCAGGCCGCGTTCGTCGTCGTCGTGGCGCGCCAGTGCCTGTCCCATGTCCGTTCCTGCCGAGGTGATCGGGGCAGTTAAGCCGGCGGCCGTCTCATCCTGTGAGACGTTCAGCCAGCGGCGTGTGCCCCGCGCATCAGCAGCCTGCCGGCGCTCGCGAACCGCTAAAATGCGCCGCATGCTCCGACTCACCGACATCAAGCTGCCGCTGGACCATGCCGAGTCCGCGCTGACCGACGCGATCCTGGCCCGGCTGGGCATCGGCGCCGGCGAGCTGACCGGCTACACGGTCGCCAAGCGCAGCTACGACGCACGCCGCCGCGGCGCGATCGTGCTGATCTATACGGTGGACGTGGACACGCCGCGCGCCGACGCGCTGCTGCGGCGCGCGCAGGCCGAGGCGGCCGGCCCGGCGCCCGCGCCGCCGATCAAGCTCGGTCCCTCGCCGGACACCACGTACAAATTCGTCGCCCGCGCGCCGGCGCAGCTGCCGCTGCGCCCGCTGGTGATCGGCATGGGCCCCTGCGGCCTGTTCGCGGCGCTGGTGCTGGCGCAGATGGGTTTCCGCCCGATCGTGCTCGAACGCGGCAAGGCGGTGCGCGAACGCACCGTCGACACCTTCGGGCTGTGGCGCAAGAAGGTGCTCAACCCGGAGTCGAACGTGCAGTTCGGCGAGGGCGGCGCCGGCACCTTCTCCGACGGCAAGCTCTACAGCCAGATCAGCGACAAGCAGCACCACGGCCGCAAGGTGCTGACCGAATTCGTGGCCGCGGGCGCACCGGAGGAAATCCTTTACGTCAGCAAGCCGCACATCGGCACCTTCCGTCTGGTGTCGATGGTCGAGCACATGCGCGCCACCATCGAATCGCTGGGCGGCGAGATCCGGTTCTCGCAGCGCGTCGACGACGTCGTCATCGAAACCGATGCCGCCGGCGAGCGCCGCGTGCGCGGCGTGACCCTGGCCAGCGGCGAGCAAGTGCGCGCCGACCACGTGGTGATGGCGCTGGGCCATAGCGCGCGCGACACCTTCGCCATGCTGCATGCGCGCGGCGTGTATGTGGAGGCCAAGCCGTTCTCGATCGGCTTCCGCGTCGAGCATCCGCAGTCGCTGATCGACCGCGCGCGTTTCGGCCCGCAGGCCGGGCATCCGATCCTGGGCGCGGCCGACTACAAGCTGGTCCACCACTGCCGCAACGGGCGTTCGGTCTACAGCTTCTGCATGTGCCCGGGCGGCACGGTGGTGGCCGCGGCCAGCGAGCCGGGGCGCGTGGTCACCAACGGCATGAGCCAGTACTCGCGCAACGAGCGCAACGCCAACGCGGCGATCGTGTGCGGCATCGAGCCGCAGGACTACGCCGCCTACGGCGAAGGCCCACTGGCAGGCATCGCGCTGCAGCGGCATTGGGAGGCGCTGGCGTTCGAGCTGGGCGGCGGCGAGTACGAGGCGCCGGCGCAACTGGTCGGCGACTTCATCGCCAACCGTGCGTCCAGCCAGTTCGGCGAGGTGCGGCCGTCGTATACGCCGGGCGTACGCCTGGGCAGCCTGGACGCGTCGCTGCCGGGCTACGCGATCGAGGCGATCCGCGAGGCGCTGCCCGCGTTCGACAAGCAGCTGCGTGGCTTCGCCATGCACGACGCGATCCTGACCGGCGTGGAGACGCGCACCTCGTCGCCGGTGCGCATCGCGCGCGGCGCCGACGGCCACAGCCTCAACACGCGCGGTCTGTTCCCGGCCGGCGAGGGTGCGGGCTACGCCGGCGGCATCCTGTCGGCGGGCGTGGACGGCATCAAGACCGCCGAAGCGGTGGCGCTGAGCCTGATGGCCGACCTCGCGCGCGCCGGCGCCAACGCCTGAGCCGCGCATGAGCGGCAAGCCGCATTCGCCGTCCTGCGAGCGCAACCGCGATCCCATCCTCGAGGTGCTGCGAGGCTATTTCCCGGCGCAGGCCGAGGTGCTGGAAATCGGCAGTGGCACCGGCCAACACGCGGTGCATTTCGCCGCGGCCATGCCGCGCTGGCGCTGGCAATGCGCCGACCGCGCCGAACACCTGCCCGGCATCCGTGCCTGGCTGGACGAAGCGGGTTTGCGCAACACGCCGTCGCCGTTCGAGTTGGCGGCGGTGGCCGAACCCGCACCCGGTTTCGCGCCGCGCCCGCCGATACCGCACGACCCGGTGAGCGGCGCGCATGGCTTTGATGCCGTCTTCAGCGCCAACACCCTGCACATCATGGGCTGGCCGCAGGTGCAGGGCCTGTTCGCCGGACTGGCCACGGTGCTGGCCGATCGCGCGACGCTGGCGATCTACGGCCCGTTCAATTACGCCGGCGCCTACACCAGCGACAGCAACCGCGAGTTCGACGGCTGGTTGAAAGCGCGCGATCCGGCCTCGGGCATACGCGATTTCGAAGCGGTCGATGCGCTGGCGCGCGGCATCGGGCTGGCGTTGATCGCCGATGTGCAGATGCCGGCCAACAACCGTTGCCTGATCTGGCGGCGCTGACGCTCGCTGCGTGGTGATGGCGCAGCGGCTACGCGTGCGCCGCCGCGCCCACTGCGGGATCGCGTCGGACCCGGTTGTGCCTTAGTCCGATGCGGTCGGCAAGTGCGGCGCTGACGCGGCGGCCTGCGCATCCGCGGCCAGCTCCAGCAAGGCCAGGGCGCGCCGGCAGGCGTTGGCGATGTCGTCGACCAATTGCGGTATCAGCGCGTGGGTGACGCCGGCTTCCTGCAGCTGCCGGGCTTCGGCGACGGCTTCGTCCGGAAGCACCCGGGCCATGACCGCCAACGACTCCCGGGCGAAATCGGCCTCCAGGTTCATTTCTCTGGCCAGGGAAATCCAATCGCGCGGATTGATCTCCAGCCAGTGATAGTGCCTGCCCATCTTCATGGCCATGCGGATTCCGTGCACATTGCCTTGGGCGTAGGGCCAGACGCTGGAAATGTCGTACAGCGGCGCAAGCCGCGTTCCGCCGCCTTCGCCCAGCAACATCGAATAGTTCTTGCCGTGGGCATCGGTTCCGGCGATCAGCCAGTTGAACATCTGCGCCAGGAACAGCGTTTCCACGTCCGTGCGCGGCATCAGCGAATGCTGGCGCAGCAGGGACGCCATCGTCCGAGGCGACGGACCGCCTCGGTTCTGATACTTGCGCTGCGGATGAATGCCCAGCGCCTGGCAGAAGTCCTCTTGGTGAACGCGCTGCCAGACGCCTTCCGGAGTGCGCTGGCGGTCGTAGCGCTCGACCGAAATAGCGATCTCGCCGTCGAAATGCAGAATGCTGGAGCGTGCCGTGGGCAGGCCCATCCTGGCCGCCAGCCGCAGACAGAAGTGCTCGTTCTCGACGTAGCCGTCATGGTCGCCGCTGGGCGGTTTGAGGATGTGCGTGGTGGGGATGCGTCCGCTCGGAATCGCCCAGCGACCGCCCTCGTTGAGCAGTGCGATTTTCGGCTGCGCGCCGGCCAGGCTGAATTGTCCGATGTCATCGGGACGGCGGGCGGCGCCGCTGTCCATCCTCAGCCTGCGCAGCCGTTCGCCGAGCTGCGCGTCGTCCAGCCATTCCTTGTGGTCGTCGCTGCCGTCGAGCAGGGCCTCCAGGCGATCCGGGCGAACGAGTTGGATCGCGCCTGCGCAGTCCTCGCCCACATGCGACAGCAGGGCCAGCGGATTGCGGGCCGACACCTGGAACCTCGTGGCCCAGCGTTGCAGGGTGTGTTCGTTGTCCGGCAGAAGCCCCCACAGCAGCGCCGAGACCGTGTCCGAATCGTTATGGCGTTCCTCGGCCAGCGGCAGGCTCAGTGAAAGCGGCATGGCGGTGAGGGAGCCGCGCCAGCCAGGGGCGTACTCGAAGCGCAGGCGGCCGTGCGCATCCTCGAAAAAGCGCCCGACGAAGGTCTCGTTGAGCAGTGCCCACAGTTCCATCAGCGTTCTTCGTCGTCTTTGAGGGGCTTGTTTCGGACCCTGCCGGTGCGCTTAGGTTTCGCGATCGGTTCGGAAGCCGGCGCAGTGCGGTCGGCAGGCCCGCCTGCCGACGGTGTTGCGATCGTTGTGGCCGTGCTGGCAGCCGGCAGGGCTTGGGTCGCTCGCGCCAACGCAGATGCTGCGCCGGCCGCGTCCAGCTTTTTCAGCCAGTCGGCGGCGCTGCCTGGCAAGGGATTGGCCAGCGCCGCCAGTTGCGACGATGCGGTGTTCGCGTCGAGCTTCTTCATCCACTCGGTGGCGCTGCTCGGCAAGGGGTTGGCCAGTGCCGCCAGTTGCGACGATGCGGTGTTCGCGTCGAGTCTCTTCATCCACTCGGTGGCGCTGCTCGGCAAGGGGTTGGCCAGTGCCGCCAGTTGCGACGATGCGGTGTTCGCGTCGAGCTTCTTCATCCAGTCGGCGGCGCTGCTTGGCAAGGGATTGGCCAGCGCCGCCAGTTGCGACGATGCGGTGTTCGCGTCGAGTGTCTTCATCCAGTCGGTGGTATGGCCGAGTGCCAGGCCACGATTCGGTCCATGCCGATTCAGGACGTCGTTGATGTCGATGCCGGGCGAGGGCGTGTTGACGGGAGCGGTGGCCGGGGCCTTGCGCGCGGACGATTCGGTGTGCAGCGACAGACCCAGGGCATGCAGCGCGCGTAGAGCCAGATCCAACTCGGCACGCGGCTTGCCCTTCTCCATGTCGATGACCCATTGCCGGCTGGCGCCGACCTCCGCCGCCAGTCGGGCCTGATCCCAGGCCAGCTCCTTGCGCCGGTTGCGGATGACGGTGCCCAGGTCTTTGGGGGTCTTGATGATCGGCATGCCTGGCATCCCAGGTAATCGAATGGTGACATTAGTCTAATGTAATTGATCGTTTACATGCACTGAATGTCAGCGTAAGAACACACGCAATGTAATCGATCGTAGACATAAAGCAAATGTAAGCGATCGGCTACACCGGTTCCAAGCTGGGTTAGCCGGTTCAGCATGCGATGGCGCTCGCTGCCGCGGCGCGTAAACGGTGGCGTTTTCCCGGCGCCAGCCCGTATCGTCGCCCCCACGGCAGGGACGCCCGATCCACGGGCGCAGCCCGGACGCCGTCGCCCCCACGGAGCTTTCCCGCATGCGTCTTTGGATCCTGTCCCTCGCGCTGAGCGCCGTCGCGCTGCCCTGTTTGGCGGGTGACCCGCCCACTGCGGCCGATGTCGCCGGTTTCGCCCAGCAGCAACTGCAAGACAACTATCCCAGCGACGGCCCCGGCGCCGCGTTGCTGGTGGCGCGCGGCGATCAGGTGCTGTTCCGCGGCGCGCGCGGCGAGGCCAGCGTCGAGCTGGGCGTGCCGCTCAAGCCCGACAGCGTGTTCCGGATCGGTTCGGTGACCAAGCAGTTCGCCGCCGTCGGCCTGCTCAAACTGGTCGAGGCCGGCAAGGTGTCGCTGGACGATCCGCTGTCCAAGTACCTGCCCGACTATCCCAACGCGGCCAAGATCACGATCGCCCAGCTGCTCAACCACACCTCGGGCGTGAAGAGCTACACCGGCATCCCCGGCGTGATGGCCGGTCCGATCCGCATGGACCTGACCACCGCGCAGCTGATCGACACCTTCAAGAATCAACCGGTGGATTTCGCGCCCGGCGCGCAGTGGGCCTACAACAATTCCGGCTATGTGCTGGTCGGCGCGGTGATCGAAGCCGCCAGCGGCCAGCCCTGGCACGAATACCTGCGCCAGACCCTGTTCCAGCCGTTGGGCCTGACGCACACGCGCTGGGGCGACGACCACGCGCTGATTCCGGGCCAGGTGCAGGGCTACACGCTGAGCCAGGGCGCTCCGGCGCCGGCCAACTACGCCAGCATGAGCCAGCCGCACGCGGCCGGCGCGCTGGTGTCCACGGTCGACGACCTGCTGCGCTGGAACCGTGCGCTGCACGAAGGCAAGGTGCTGCGCCAGGACACCTACGCGCGCATGATCCAGCCCGAAGGCGCCGCGCAGAAAGAGCATTACGGCTACGGCCTGGAGCGCACCACGCTGCGTGGCGGCGATCTGCTCGCGCACGGCGGCGGCATCTTCGGCGCGATGTCGTTCCTGCTGTATCTGCCCGCCAGCGACGTGACGGTGGCGATCGTGCAGAACAGCGACAGCGTCGCGCCCGGCAAGCGCGCGCCGGAAGTGCTGGCGCGCAAGCTGGCCGCCTACGCGATCGGCCAGCCGTACCCCGAACTCAAGTCGGCCGCGTTGCGCATCGATCAGCTCAAGCCGCTGGAAGGCGTGTACCGCACCGACGCCAGGACCGCACGCGCGATGCGCGTGGTGGACGGGCGTCTGGTGTCGCAGCGCATCGGCGGCCAGCGCGTGCCGATGGTGGCGATCGCGCCGGACGAATTCCTGTTCGAGGACGGTTTGAGCCGCCTGCGTTTCGAACGCGACGCGCGCGGCAAGGTCACCGGCACGCGCTTCTTCGCCGACGGCGAGGGCGAGGGCGTCGTCTCGCCGCTCACCGACGAGCCGTTGCCGGCCGAAACGGTGGCCGTCGCGCTGCCCGCGGCCGCGCGCGAGCGCGTGGTCGGGCGCTACACGCGCGAGGCGATGGTGCTCAACGTGTTCCAGCAAGGCGAGCAGCTGATGGCGCAGATGGCCGGCCAGCCGGCGTTCGCGCTGGCCGCGACTTCGCCGACGCGCTTCGTGATCGACTCGGTCGGCGCCGCGCTGGAGTTCGCGCCCGAGCCCGGCCCCGCGCGCACGATGACCCTGCGCCAGGGAGGCGCGGTGCTGGAGTTCCAGCGCGCGCCGTGAGGGCATCGCCGCGACCGTGTCGGTGCATCGGACGGGGCAGAAGTCACACGACTCGCCCCGTCCCTCCGACCTGCGGGCTGCGGCTGCTTCGGGCCGCGCCCAAGCCTGTGCCCAAACCGGCAATCGCGAGCGCCATCGCGATTTCCATGCCCTATGGCAGGGGTGCGGCGGCGGGTTGCACGTAGGATGCGGGTTCGTCCTCGTCGCACCGGAGCCGTTGCATGTCCCCTCGTCCGTCGCTCGCCCTGCTGCCGCTGCTGATCGCGGCCTGCCTGCCGCTGTCGTCCGCGCGCGCCCAGACCGCGCCGCCGACCGATGCCGCGTATCCGGGCACGCTGGCGCTGGAGGTGGACGCCACCGACATCGCCCATCGCGTGTTCCGCGCGAAGCAGCGCATCCCGGTGCAGGCCGGGCCGCTGACGCTGTTGTATCCGCAATGGCTGCCCGGCACGCATTCGCCCACCGGCCCGATCAACAAGCTCGCCGGCCTGAGCATCCAGGGCAACGGCCAGCGCATCGCCTGGCAGCGCGATCCGCTGGACGTCTACGCGTTCAAGCTGGTCGTGCCCGAGGGCGTGAGCACGATCGAGGTCGCGTTCGATTTCCTCTCGCCCACCGGCGGCGACCAGGGCCGCGTGGTGATGGGACAGGACCTGCTGAGCCTGCAGTGGAATACCGTCGCGCTGTATCCCGCCGGCCACGATGCCGGCCGCATCCAGATCGCGCCGACGCTGAAGCTGCCCGCCGGCTGGCAGGCCGCCACCGCGCTGGAAGTCGAGGCGCGCGAAGGCGACACGCTGCGCTACAAGCCGGTCTCGTTCGAGACGCTGGTGGATTCGCCGTTGTTCGCCGGCCGCCATTACAAGCAGATCGATCTGGCGCCGGGCGCCAAGGTGCCGGTGCGCCTGAACGTGGTTGCCGATCAGGCCAAGTATCTGGACGCCAAGCCCGAACAGATCGACGCGCACCGGCGCATGGTCGAACAGGCGTTGCGCGTGTTCGGTTCCCAGCACTACGACCGTTACGAATTCCTGTTCTCGCTGTCCGACCAGATCGGCGGCATCGGCCTGGAGCACCACCGCTCCAGCGAGAACGGCCTGGACCCGGAGTACTTCACCGACTGGGACAAGAGCGCGTTCGGTCGCGACCTGCTCGCGCACGAGTTCACCCATTCCTGGAACGGCAAGTTCCGCCGTCCGGCCGATCTGGCCACGCCGAACTTCAACGTGCCGATGCAGAACAGCCTGCTGTGGGTCTACGAGGGCCAGACGCAGTACTGGGGCTATGTGCTGACCGCGCGCGCCGGTTTGTGGAAGCCCAAGACTGCGATGGAGGTGCTGGCGATGACGGCCGCGTCCTACACCACCGACCGCCCCGGTTTCGGCTGGCGCAACGTGCAGGACACCACCAACGATCCCATCATCGGCCTGCGTCGGCCGCAGGCGTATCGCAGCCAGCAGCTCAGCGAGGACTATTACTCGGCCGGCCAGCTGATCTGGCTGGCGGTCGACGCCAAGCTGCGCGAACTCAGCCGCGATAAGCGCTCACTGGACGACTTCGCCGCCGCCTTCTTCGGTGTCGACGACGGCAGCTACGCGGTCAAGACCTATACCTACGACGACGTGGTGACGACCTTGAACGGCGTCGCGCCCTACGACTGGGCCGCGTTCCTGCGCCAGCGTCTGGACGCCAACGCCGCGCCCCTGGACGGCCTGGCCGCGAGCGGCTGGAAGCTGGTCTACACCGACAAGCCCAGCGACTACTTCAAGCAGACCGAGGGCAAGCGCAAGGTGGTCGACCTGACCGCGTCGCTGGGCGTGATCGTGGCCAACAAGGACGCGGCGGTGTCGTCGGTGCGCTGGGACGGCCCCGCCTTCAACGCCGGCCTGGCGCCGGGCTCCAATCTGATCGCGGTCAACGGCTACGCCTACGAAGGCGAGCGCCTCAAGGACGCGATCACCGCCGCCAAGACCCAGGGCCAGCCGATCGAGCTGGTGGTGAAGCAGGGCGACGTGGTGCGCACGGTGCGCATCGACTACCGCGAAGGACTCAAGTACCCGAGTTTGGAGCGCATTCCCGGCACGCCGGATCGCTTGTCGAAGATCCTCGCACCGAAGTGAGGCTGGGACCGGCCCCGGGCGCGCGAGGCCGTCCTCGCGTTCCCTGGGGTCAATCCGCACGGGAACGCACGCGCGTGCTCGAAATGAGTCCGGTGCCGGCGCTGCGCGGCGGCGTTGCCACCTGCCCCAATGGCGGCGGTCAGCTGCAGCCGCATCCTAACCGCATCGCCAAACCTAACGCGCGAGTCCGTCTGCGCTTCATACGTGCGGAGCCCCGAAGCAGAGGGCGCTCCGGTGAACACTCGCCGCGACGCAACCGCCGTACGCCCGCGTTCAGGCGATGAGACCGTCGGACCTCGCGTATTCAACCGGTGAAGCGTTGCAGCAACTGTTCGATGCCCCGCGCATTGACTGCCGCGACCCCACGGAACGCCGGACCGATGCGCTCGTCCGCCGCCGCGCGCTGCCATAGCACGAGCGCGGCCTCGCCGGCCCAGCGCCAGCTGTCCATCGCGCCGACCGGCACCGGAAGCAGGTACGGGCGTTCGTGTACCGCACCGCCGGCGCCGGGCCGGTAGTGCATGGGCAGCATGTCGTAGACCGGTGCCAGCTCGACCCGCAGGCGATCGGGCTGGCAAAGGAAGCTGAGGTTGCCGAAATGCATGTCGGTGTTGCCGATGAAGCGGCCGAACAGATGCAAACGGCGGATGCGTTCGGCATCGTCGTCGCCGATCAGACCTTCGCGCTGCAAGGCGGCTGCCGCGACCGGCCAGTTGCCGGGGTCGCTGCCCGTGTAGGCGGCATCGAGCGCAAGCAGCGACACCATGCCGCGACGGCCGCGCTGCGCCGTGCGGTCGAAGCGCGTGGATTGCAGAAAGCGCCAGCCGTCGCTGTCGATCAGTTCGGTCGGGGCCGCTTCGATGCCGCGTTCGGACAGTACTTGGCCCGCCAAATGTTCGCAGGCCAACAGGTTGGCCCAGCGACGCGCGGTGGCGTTTTCAGGGTCGTGACGGGCGAACTTCACGATGACGCATTGACGTTCGCCCGTCGGCAGTTCCAGTTCGGCGGTGAACTTGGGCTGCTCGCCACCGGCCGAGGAGCCGGGCGCCTCTCCCGCTTCCGCCTGACGCGCGCGTTGCGGATAGGCTCGTGCGCATTCGCCTGGCGCGATGAGGGTGTCGAGGTTATCCAGCACCGTGTGCAGCAGCGCCTGCTCCAAGGCGTGCTCGCCTAGCACCAGGTCGCCGGGCAGGTCGCTGCCGCGGCGCAGCAGGGCGGTCACTACGTCTTCGGGCTGCCAAAGCAGAACGTCCGGGGGCGCCTCCAGTTCGGCGGCATGGCGATGCGCGAAAGCGCGACCCAGAAAGCCCTGCGGGCGCAGATCATCCAGAAACCAAGGCAGATCCGGATACAGGCCGTCGCTGAATTCGCTGTGCTGGTACAGCGGCAGCGGTCGTTCGGATTGCAGGAACCAGCCGCCGTGCACGACGTGCAATCGGCCCAGTCGATCGGGTTGGCCATCGGGCGTGATCCGATGCAGCGGCCAGTCGCTTCCGGCCCGCCCCAGCGGACGCGATAGCGCGTAACGGGTCGAGCGCGCACGACCAATGCGGATCAGGCGCGTGCCCAGCCCGGCCAGGGCGCGCGACACCGTGGGCTGGCTCAGCCCCATCGCCGCAGCCAGCTCGGCGGCGGTCAGCGGCCCGCGACGCAGCAGGGTCTCGGCGGTCTCAGTGTGGCGGCTCATGCCTTAGTGAATATATTTATGAATAGATAGTCAAGTAATTGAGTGACTTTAAACCGCGAAACCGAGGCTATAGGCTTGAAGAGCCGCAATTTCGTGAATAGATACTTTTGGCTGCACCAAGCACGGCCCATCGTCAAACGCTCAAGGAGTACCCGGGTCGGCGTCGCGCGTCAAAAAAAACCCCGCTGCCGCGGGGTTTTCTTGCATCCGTGTTGCGCAGCGCTTACGCCGCCTGCACGATCCGCAGCGGATTGCGGTACTGCTTGATCAGCTCCGCCTCGCGCTCCTTGGCCTGGTGCAGGTGCGCTTCCTTGACGTGGCCGTAGCCGCGGATGTGCTCCGGGATCGAGGCGATTTCTGCGGCCAGGTCGACGTTGCCGTTGTCCAGCGAGCCCAGCAGGTCGGCGACGGTGCGCTCGTAGTCGGCGATCAGCTGGCGCTCCATCTTGCGCTCTTCGGTATAGCCGAAGATGTCGAGCTTGCCGCCGCGCAGCTTGCGCAGCTTGGCCATCCACTTGAACGCGGTCAGCACCCAGGGGCCGAACTCCTGCTTGATCAGGCGGCCTTGCGCATCCTTCTTGGCCAGCAGCGGCGGGGCGAGGTGGAACTTGAGCTTGTAGTCGCCGTCGAACTGCTGCTCCAGCTTGCGCTGGAATTCGCCGCTGGTGTACAGGCGCGCGACTTCGTACTCGTCCTTGTAGGCCATGAGCTTGAAGAAGTAACGCGCGACCGCTTCGGCCAGATCGGTCGAACCCGGCGCCTTGGCCGTTTCGGCGGCGCGCACCTGGGCGACGAAGTCCGCATAGCGCTTGGCGTAGGCGGCGTCCTGGTAGTCGGTGAGGAAGGCGACGCGGCGCGAAATCAGTTCGTCCAGCGAGCGCGACAGGCGCAGGTCGTCCAGCGGCAGGAAGGCGACGTTGTCGCTGTCGGCCTGGGCCGGCACGTGGCGCAGTTCGTCTTCCTTGCGGGTCGCGCGCGGCGCCGAGGTCGCGCCCCACTCGTTGCCTTCCCACTCGCCCGGCGCCAGGTGCGGCAGGTCGCGTGGGGTGGCTTCGGCACGGGTCGGCGCGTTGCGCACCAGGCCCGCGGCCTCGGCCACGGCGGCCGGATCGACCACGGCCAGGCGGCCCCAGGCGAACGCGGTCTTGTTCATTTCGATCGCGGCGCCGTTGAGCTCGACCGCGCGCATCAGCGCATCGAACGCGATCGGCACCAGGCCGCGCTGCCAGGCGTAGCCCAGGATGAACAAATTGGTCGCGATCGCGTCGCCCATCAGCGCGGTGGCCAGCTGGGTGGCATCGACCACGTGCGGATCCTGGCCGCCCAGCGCGACCTTGACCGCGGCGACGATGTCGGTGGCCGGGAACTGCATGTCCGGACGCGTGGTGAAGGTGCCCGGCATGGCTTCGTAGCTGTTGAGCACGACCGCGCTGCGGCCGGCACGCACCTTCGACAGCGCCCAGTAGTCGTTGACCACGACCATGTCGCAGCCCAGCACCAGGTCGGCCTCGCCGGCGGCGATGCGCACGGCGTGGATGTCGGCCGGGGTCTTGGCGATGCGGATGTGGGTGGTGACCGCGCCGCCCTTCTGCGCCAGACCGGTCTGGTCGAGCACCGAGGCGCCCTTGCCTTCCAGATGACCGGCCATGCCCAGCAGCGCGCCGATGGTGACCACGCCGGTGCCGCCGACGCCGGTGATCAGGATGTTCCAGGGCTGGTCCAGCGCCGGCAGCTGCGGCAGCGGCAGATCGGACAGACGGTCCTTGGCGTTGCTGCCCTTCTTCTTCTTCAGGCCGCCGCCGTGCACGGTGACGAAGCTGGGGCAGAAGCCGTTGACGCAGGAATAGTCCTTGTTGCAGTTGGACTGGTCGATCTCGCGCTTGCGGCCGAACTCGGTTTCCTTGGGCAGCACCGACACGCAGAACGACTTCTTGCCGCAATCGCCGCAGCCTTCGCAGACCAGGCTGTTGACCATCACGCGCTTCTGCGGATCGACCATCTTGCCGCGCTTGCGGCGGCGGCGCTTCTCGGTGGCGCAGGTCTGGTCGTAGATCAGCACGCTCACGCCCTTGGTCTCGCGCAGGCGCTTTTGCACCTCGTCGAGTTCCTTGCGGTCGTAGAACTCCATCTCGCCCGGGAAGATCTCGCGCTTGTTCCACTTGGCGATGTCGTCGGACACCAGCACGATGGTCTGCACGCCTTCGCTGCGGACCTGGTGCGCGATCTGCGGCACCGACAGGGTGCCGTCGACGGGCTGGCCGCCGGTCATCGCGACCGCGTCGTTGTAGAGGATCTTGTAGGTGATGTTGACGCCGGTGGCGACCGACTGGCGGATCGCCAGCGAGCCGGAGTGGAAGTAGGTGCCGTCGCCCAGGTTCTGGAACACGTGCGGCGTTTCGGTGAACGCGGCCTGGCCCGACCAGGTCACGCCTTCGCCACCCATGTGGGTGAAGGTGTCGGTGCTGCGGTCCATCCAGGTCACCATGTAATGGCAACCGATGCCGCCCAGCGCGCGCGAGCCTTCCGGCACCACGGTGGAGGTGTTGTGCGGGCAGCCCGAGCAGTAGTGCGGCACGCGCGGGAACGCGGCGCGCGGCAGGGCCAGTTCGGATTCCTTCTCCTCCATCCAGCGCAGCACGTCGCGCATGTGCTCGCTGTCATGGAAGCGCTGGATGCGGCGCGCGATCACGCCGGCGATGCGGGCAGGGGTCAGTTCGCCGGTGGACGGCAGGATCCAGTCGCCGTTCTCGTCGTACTTGCCGACGATGGACGGTCGCTGGCCACCGTCCCAGTTGTACATCGACTCCTTCATCTGGCTTTCGATGAAGGCGTGCTTCTCCTCGACCACCAGGATGTCCTGCAGGCCGCGCGCGAATGCGC
This sequence comes from Lysobacter sp. 5GHs7-4, assembly GCF_021284765.1. Lineage (NCBI taxonomy): Bacteria > Pseudomonadati > Pseudomonadota > Gammaproteobacteria > Lysobacterales > Lysobacteraceae > Lysobacter > Lysobacter sp. 5GHs7-4. The sequence goes on from NZ_CP089924.1 coordinate 472,633, forward strand.
GCAGACCAACCGGCTCCAGCGGCCAGGTCATGCCGACCTTGTACACGCGGATGCCCAGTTCCGAGCACGCGCGCGCGTCCAGGCCCAGGTATTCCAGCGCCTGCAGCACGTCCAGGTAGCTCTTGCCGGTGGTGATGATGCCCAGGCGCGCGTTCGGCGAATCGATGACCATGCGGTCGATCTTGTTGGCGCGCGCGAACGCCTGCGCGGCCTTGACCGCGTACTGGTGCAAACGCATTTCCTGATCCATCGGCGGATCCGGCCAACGGATGTTGAGGCCGCCCGGCGGCAGCTGGAAGTCGTCGGGGGTGACGATCTGCAGCGCCAGCGGATTGACGTCCACCGAGGCCGAGGACTCGACCGTTTCGGCGATGGTCTTGAAGCCGACCCAGCGGCCGGTGTAACGCGACATCGCCCAGCCGACCAGGCCCATGTCGAGGATGTCCTGTACGCCGGCCGGGTTGAGGATCGGCATCATCGCGCTGACGAACTCGCCTTCCGAGCCGTGCGGCAGCGTCGAGGAGCGGCAGGCGTGGTCGTCGGCGGCCAGCGCCAGCACGCCGCCGTGCTTGCCGGTGCCGGCGGCGTTGGCGTGCTTGAACACGTCGCCGGTGCGATCCACGCCCGGGCCCTTGCCGTACCACATGCCGTACACGCCTTCGACCTTGGCGCCCGGGAACAGATTGGTCTGCTGCGTGCCCCAGACCATGGTCGCGCCCAGATCCTCGTTGAGGCCGGGGGTGAACTTCACGCCGGCCGCTTCCAGATGCTTGCGCGCGCGCCACAGCTCCAGGTCGAAGCCGCCCAGCGGCGAGCCGCGGTAACCGGAAATGAAACCGCCCGTGTTCAAGCCGGCGGCCTGATCGCGCAACCGCTGCATCAGCGGCAGGCGCACCAGCGCCTGCACGCCGGACAGATAGATGCGGCCTTCCTGACGCGTGTACTTGTGCTCCAGTCCGTAGTCCGGATCGAGGACGGAATTGGTCAGGGAAGTGTTCGCCGACGAGGGCGAGCTGAGTTCTGCGGTGCTGGTCATGGCGGGCTCTCGCGGCGGTGCCGCGGGTGGGCTGGCGGGGGACAGGACGGGATGTCCTGATCGGAGCCGGCGAGCGCCGGACCCGAGCAAAGACTCGGAATTATAGCCTTTGTGGCGAAAGCGGCCGCCAGGCGGCCCGCGCAAGGCCCGTCGCCAGCACTGGGGACACACGCGTTGTGGCCGCCGCCGTCGCCTGAAACCGCTTACCGCCCCGATTCGCGTTCGCCACGGCCGGACGCTAAGGTCGCGGCCATGCGCGTGTATCTCGACGACGAACGAACGACTCCGGACGGCTGGGTACGGGTGTACTGGCCCGACGAGGCGATCGCGTTGCTGCGCCAGGGCGGCGTGACCGAACTCAGCCTGGACCACGACCTGGGAGACGACGCGCGCGGCACCGGTTACGACGTGATCGCCTGGATCGAGGAGGCGGTGGCGTTGGAGCGTTTCCGTCCGCCGCGCATCGTGGTGCACTCGGCCAACCCGTCGGCGCGCCTGCGCATGGAGGCGGGGATAGCGGCGATCGCGCGTTGGGCCGCGCGTTTGGATGCGTCCGCGTCGGATGCGTCGCCATGAACCGCCCGCCCGCACCCGCCCACGTCACGGTCCTGTTCGAATTGACCGCGCTCACCCACAGCGGCAAGGTCAAGCGCGTGCTGTCCGGTTATCGGCCGCTGTACGGCATCGCGTCCGACCTGTGGACGTCCACGTACCACGAGTTCATCGGCGTACCGCACGTGGACACCGGCGAGCGTGCGCGCGCCGAGGTCTGGTTGCTGGCGCCGGAGCAGTATCCCGGCACGCTGTGGGTAGGGCGCGAGCTCAAGGTCGCGGAAGGTGCGCGCGATGTCGGCGTGGCGACCGTGCTGGCGGTGCATCATCCCTTGCTCGCGCGCGAACCGCCGGCTTGAGCGCGTTACTCCTGACGTCCACCGCATCCTGCGGACTGCGTGCGGCCGCCATGCGATCGGCCGGTGCGCAGGTGTCGCGCCGCGCCGCTACCATTCGCGCCATGAAAACGATCCCGCTCTTCGCCGGCTGCGCGCTGCTGGCCGCCTGCGCCACCACACCGCAGGACTATCCGCTGGACCGGCTGCAGCACTTCGTGGGCACGCCGTACTCGGCGCTGCAGCTGCGCATGGGCCGTCCGCACCGCGAGAAGTCGCTGGACGACGGAACCATGGCGATCTGGGGCGCCAACGTCACCGGCCCCGAAGCGATCATGGCCAACGACAACTGCCAGTTCGTGTTCGTGATCAGCACCGACGGCCTGGTGCGTTCCGTGGACATGACCGGGCGCGCGTCGGTGTGCCGGCACTTCATCGACATCAAGGATCTGGACCAGCCCTGAGGTCGCCCGGCGTCGATGGCCCGCAGTCTTGAGCGATACCTCGTTCGCTGCGGGCTCAATCGAGTTCGGCGCGCGCGAGCAGATCGCGCAGCGCGTCGTCGTCGCGATACAGCGCGCGCAGCGCCGTGCCCAGGGTTTCCAGGTCGGCGCGTTCGCCGCCGACCGACAGCATGCCGGCCTCCGGATCGAAGCGCAGCCGGCCCTGCAATTGCGGCAGCCGTTCGGCCACCACGGCCTGCGCCAGCGCACTCCAGTCGTAACCGTTGCCGCTCCAGCCCGCGTCTTCGCGCTCGGCAAACAGGTGCTGCTTGGCCTCCATGCCCGGTTCGGCCAGCAGCAGCGCGCGATAGCCGCCGCGGTCCATGAGGATGAAGGGGGCGTAGCTGTTGCGGTCGGTGCGGTCGTCGCTCATGTCGAATCCTTCGTCGGCGCGAAGCGCGCGACAGCGCGCGCGGATCCATCGTCGGGCGAATCGATCATAACGCCGGCCGGCGTCAGCGCTGTCCGGCGATCCAGCTGTCGGCGACGTGCAGCGCGTCGTCTAACGCGACCAGGTCCGCGCGGTACCCCGGCGCGATGCGGCCCAGCTCGTGGCCCAGGCCGAGGAAGTCGGCCGGATAAGCCGAGGCCATGCGGCAGGCCTCGTCCAGCGGCAGGCCCAGGCGTTGCACGGAGTTGCGCACCGCCGTGGCCATGTCCAGCGCGGAACCGGCGAGGGTGCCGTCGGCGGTGCTGCACTTGCCGTCGCGGCAGGTCATGGTCTGGCCGTAGAGCACGAAGTCTTCGCGTTCTCCGCCGACCGGCGGCATCGCGTCGGTGACCAGCATGATCTTGCCGCGCGGCTTGGCGGCGATGGCGATGCGCAGCGAGGCGTCGTGCACGTGCTCGCCATCGACGATCACGCCGCACCAGCTGTTCGCATCCTCGATCGCCGCGCCGACGCCGCCGGGTTCGCGGCTGCCCATCGGCGTCATCGCGTTGTACAGATGGGTCACGCCGCGCACGCCGTGGGCGAAGGCTGCGCGCAGGCGCTCGTAGTCCGCGGCGGTGTGGCCGGCGCAAACCAGCACGCCGCGCGCGGCCAGGGCCTGCAGGGTGGCGTTGTCGAAGCGCTCCGGCGCCAGTGTCAGCATGGTCTTGCCCGTGCCCAGCGAGGCGATGCGGTCCAGTTCGTCCGCGTCCGGGGTGTGGAACTTGTCGGGGTTGTGCACGCCCTTGCGCGCGCTGGCCAGGTACGGCCCTTCCAGATGAATGCCGAGGATGCCCGGCAGGCCCTGCGCGATCGCCTCGCGCACGGCCGCGATCGCGCGCAGCATCACCTCGACGTCGTCGCTGATCAGGGTCGGCATCAGGCCGGTGGTGCCGTAGCGGCGGTGCGCCTGCGCGATGCGGCGCAGGCCTTCGACATCGGGCGCGTCGTTGAACAGCACGTCGCCGCCGCCGTTGACCTGGGTGTCGATGAAGCCGGGCACCAGGTAGCGCCCCTGCAGATCGATCGTCTGCGCGCCCGCAGGCGCGACGCCCGGAACCACGGCGACGATGTGGCCGTCTTCGACGATCACGCACAGGTCGGATTCGAAACCGCGCTCGCTGAGCACGCGGCCGTTGACGAAGGCGGTGGCGGCGCTGGCGGACATCAGACCGTCTCGGTGACCTTGTTCAGATGCGGCGGCAGATCCGGATTGTGCCCGCGCGCCACCGACAGCGCATTGGCGGCCTTGTAGAAGCTGGCCACGGTCAGCAAGGGCGTCATCGCCGGATGCCGCGAGCGCGCCAGCGGCAGGGTGCCGGCGCCGTCGCGGCCCGGCGCGGCCAGCCACACCGGTGCGCCGCGCGCGCGGAATTCCTCGGCCACCGCGACCGTGCCGTCGCCGGTGCCGTCGTCCTGGGCGAAGGCCAGCACCGGAAAACCGGGGCCGACGATCGCCATCGGCCCGTGCTTGACCTCGGCGCTGCTGAATGCCTCGGCGTGCAGGCCGCAGGTTTCCTTGAACTTGAGCGCGGCTTCCTGCGCCGCGCCCAGGCCCAGGCCGCGGCCGACCACGAACAGGTTGCGCGCGTCCTTCAGGCCCTCGACCAGCGGCGACCAGTCTTGCGCGAACGCGGCGCGCAGCGATTCGGGCAGGGCGTGCACGGCGTTGAACAGCGCCGCGTCGTTGCTCCAGCGCGCGGTCAGCTGCAGCAGCGCGGCCAGCGAACACAGGTAGCTCTTGGTCGCCGCCACGCTGGTCTCGGGGCCGGCGTGCAAACCGAGCACGGTGTCGGCCACGCGCGCCAGCGGCGAGTCGGTGACGTTGACCAGCGCCACCACGTGCGCGCCGGCGGCCTTGGCGATTTCGGCGTTGCGCACCAGGTCCGGACTTTTGCCCGACTGCGAGATCGCCACGAACAGCGCGTCCTCGAGCTTGGGCTGGATCGCGTACACCGAGCCCACCGACGGCGACGCCGACGCGGTCACCAGGCCCAGCTGGGTTTCGAACAGGTACTTGCCGTAGGTGGCGGCGTGATCGGAGCTGCCGCGCGCGCAGGTGACGATGAAGCGCGGCGGGCGCTGGCGCAGGTAGTCGCTGAGGTCGTCGACGGCGTCGGCGTTGGCGGCGAACTGGCGCGCGACCGCGTCGCCGGCCTCCTCGGCCTCGGCGTACATGCGCGTGCTCGTGGGGTCCAGCGGCAGGTCGGTGCTCACGGTGTGGTTTCGCTCTGCAGTTCGGCGACGAAGTCGTAGGCGTCGCCGCGATAGAAGGATCGGGTGAACTCGACGACGCGGCCGTCGTCGAGGAAGGTGCGGCGTTCGATGAACAAGCCCGGCGCGCCTTCGGGCAGGCCCATCAGGCGCGCCTGTTCGGCGTCGAAGGCGATCGCGCGCAGCCGCTGCAAGGCGCGCGCGGGACGGATGCCGAGCTTGGCGAAGGCTTCGTACAGCGAGTTTTCGACCAGGCCCGGATCGGGCAGCACGGCCAGCGGCACCACCGTGCGCTCCAGCGCCAGCGCCACGCCGTCGGCGGTGCGCAGTCGGTAGTAGCGGATCACCGCCGCGCCAGGCGACAGGTTCAACGCCATCGCTTCCTCGGGCGTGACCTCGCCGACGCCGCGTTCCAGGAAGGTCGAGCGCGGGTCCAGCCCGCGCGCGCGCAGATCGTCGGTGAAGCTGGTCAGGCGCGAGAAGGATTTGACGATGCGTTCGGCGACGAAGGTGCCGGCGCCCTGGCGCTGCACCAGCAGGCCGTCGGCGACCAGGCCGGCGATGGCCTTGCGCACGGTGACCCGCGACAGGTCCAGCAATTTGCCGAGCTCGCGCTCGCCGGGCAGGGCCTGGCCGGCGGTGAGCTCGCCGTTCTCGATCGCGTGCTGCAGGGTTCGGCGCAGGTGTTGGTAGGCCGGCGCGCGACGCGTCTGGGCCTGGCGGCGGAACTCGCTGACGAGGTAGGGCTCCATGGGTAAAAGATACCAGTCACAGACCACTAGGGGCAACCTGGGCCGTGACGCCTGTCATAAATGGTTGATTTCAGGCTTATTTGATTAACTGGTATCTGACTGGTATCTTTCCTGGTATGGTTTTGCCCATACCAGTCCGAGCCCGTCCATGAGCGTGTATTCCGTGCCCACTCCTTCCCAGGCGCCGCATTCGGCGCCGCTGGCCCCGTTCGACCTGGTGATCTTCGGCGGCACCGGCGATCTGGCCCTGCGCAAGCTGCTGCCGGCGCTGTTCCATCGTTACGCCGACGGCCAGATCGTCGCCGGCACGCGCATCGTCGCGATCGCGCGCGACAGCCAGAGCGACGACGACTACCGCGGCCGGGTGCGCGAGGCCCTGGCCAAGTTCGCCAATCTCGACGCGCGCGAATCCGACGCGATCGACGGCTTCCTGGCGCTGCTGCTGTACCGGCGCCTGGACCTGAGTTCGGACGCGGGTTGGCCGGAGTTCGCGGCCGAGTTCGCCGGCGACGAGCGCGTGCGCGTGTTCTACCTCGCGGTCGGGCCGGACCTGTTCGGCATCGTCGGCGACCGCCTGCAGTCGCACGGTGTGGTCGGGCCGAAGACGCGGGTGGTGGTGGAAAAGCCGCTGGGCAAGGACGGTGCCAGCGCCGATGCGATCAACGATGCGCTGGGCCGCGTGTTCGCCGAGACGCAGATCTTCCGCATCGATCATTACCTGGGCAAGGAAACGGTGCAGAACCTGACCGCGCTGCGCTTCGGCAACGCGCTGTTCGAACCGCTGTGGAAGGCCGAGCACATCGACCACGTGCAGATCACCGTCGCCGAAACCGTCGGCGTGGAATCGCGCGCACCCTACTACGACAAGTCCGGCGCGCTGCGCGACATGGTCCAGAACCATCTGCTGCAGCTGCTGTGCCTGGTGGCGATGGAACCGCCGTCGTCGCTGGCTGCCGACGCGATCCGCGACGAGAAGCTCAAGGTGCTGCGCGCGCTGCGCCCGATCGAAAACGGCAATGCCGGCCAGTACACCGTGCGCGGCCAGTACAAGGCCGGCGCGGTCGACGGCCGCGCGGTGCCGGGTTACGCGCAGGAGCTGGGCGCGCAGTCGCACACCGAAACCTTCGTCGCGCTCAAGGCCGAAGTGAAGAACTGGCGCTGGGCCGGCGTGCCGTTCTACCTGCGCACGGGCAAGCGCCTGGCCGAGCGCGTCTCGGAAATCGTGGTCACCTTCCGCCAGGTGCCGCATTCGATCTTCGAGGATCTGACCGAACAGGACCCGTCCAGCCGGCTGGCGCCGAACAAGCTGGTGCTGCGCCTGCAGCCCGACGAGGGCGTGAAGCTGTGGCTGATGAACAAGGTGCCCGGCCCCGGCGGCCTGCGCCTGCGCCACGTGCCCTTGGACATGAGTTTCGCCGCGGCCTTCGGCGGCCGTCAGGCCGACGCCTACGAGCGCCTGCTGATGGACGTGGTGCGCGGCAACCCGATGCTGTTCATGCGCCGCGACGAAGTCGACGCGGCCTGGAAGTGGATCGACCCGATCCGCGCCGCCTGGGCCGCGGGCGCCGAGGCGCCGCGCCCCTACACCGCCGGCAGCTGGGGCCCCAGCGCCGCGGTGGCCTTGATCGAACGCGACGGGAGGACCTGGCATGAAGATGCAGGCTGAGCGCTTGACCGTGATCGAACCGCTGCCGCTGCCCTTGCACGAGCGCAACTTCGACGACGCCGAACAGCTCGCGCAGGCGCTGGCCCGGCAGGTCGCGGCCGACCTGCGCGGCGCGCTAACGCGTCATGGCGAAGCCTGCATCGCGCTGTCCGGCGGCAACACGCCCAAGCGCTTCTTCGAGGCGCTGTCGACGCAGACGCTGGACTGGGCGCGGGTGACGGTGCTGCCGGTGGACGAACGCTGGCTGCCGCCGGAGCATCCGCGCTCCAACGAAAGACTGCTGCGCGATCATCTGCTGCGCCACAACGCCGCCAGCGCGCGCCTGTTGCCGATGTACCGTCCCACCGAAACGCCGGAAGCGGCGCTGATGCCGGTGCTGACCAAGATCGCCAACGAAGGTCTGCCGCTGGACGTGGCGGTGCTGGGCATGGGCGAGGACGGCCACGTCGCCTCGCTGTTTCCGGACCTGGGCCGCGACAATCCGGCGCTGCGCGACATCGGCCTGCAGCCGCGCGGGCGCGCGCCGGTGATGGCGGTGCGCACCGAGGCCATGCCGGAGCCGCGCATGAGCCTGACCCTGAGCGCGATCTTCACCGCGCCGGCGCTATACCTGCATATCGAAGGCGCGAAGAAGCGCGCGCTGCTCGACGCGGTGCAGCGCGACCCGCGCAGCATGCTGCCGATCCGCTCGGTGCTGGCCGGCGCGTCCGCGCCGCCGACGCTGTACTGGAGTCCGTGATGCGCTTGCACATGGTGACGCCACCGCGCCGAAGGAACGCACACTCGCCCCCTTTGAAAAAGGGGGCAGGACCCGCGTAGCGGGTACGGGGGATTTTCTTTTGCTTTTGTCGTTGCTGCTGCTGGAAAGTAAGGCAAAAGCAAATCCCCCCTAGCCCCCCTTTTCCAAAGGGGGGAACCGGTCGGCGCCGTTGTTGGCGCCCAGCACGAATCGAGTCCCCGTGAACGTCCAATTGCATCCCGTAGTCGCTCAGGTCACCCAACGCATCGTCGAACGCAGCCGTGCCCGCCGCGACGCCTACCTGGCGCGCATCGACGCCGCGCAAAGCCAGGGTCCGCAGCGCCGGCGCCTGTCCTGCGGCAACCTCGCCCACGGCTTCGCGGCCTGCGCCGCCGGCGACAAGCAGGCGCTGCGTTCGGGTCATGCGCCCAACCTGGGCATCGTGACCTCCTACAACGACATGCTGTCGGCGCATCAGCCGCTGGAGCGCTATCCCGAACTGCTCAAGGCCGCCGCGCGCGAGGCCGGCGCGACCGCGCAGGTCGCCGGCGGCGTGCCGGCGATGTGCGACGGCGTGACCCAGGGCCGCGAAGGCATGGAGCTGTCGCTGTTCTCGCGCGACGTGATCGCCATGTCGACCGCGATCGCGCTCTCGCACGACATGTTCGATGCCGCGCTGTACCTGGGCGTCTGCGACAAGATCGTGCCGGGCCTGCTGATCGGCGCGCTGCATTTCGGCCATCTGCCGGGCATCTTCGTGCCCGCCGGTCCGATGACCTCGGGCCTGCCCAATGACGAGAAGTCGCGCGTGCGCCAGCGCTACGCCACTGGCGAGGCCAGCCGCGACGAACTGCTCGAAGCCGAGGCGCGCAGCTACCACGGCCCGGGCACCTGCACCTTCTACGGCACCGCCAATTCCAACCAGATGCTGATGGAACTGATGGGCCTGCACCTGCCCGGATCCAGTTTCGTCCATCCCAACACGCCGCTGCGCGACGCACTGACCGCGCAGGCGGCGATGCGCGCGGCGCAGATCACCGCGCTGGGCGAGGACTACCGCCCGATCGGCCGCATCGTCGACGAGCGCGCGATCGTCAACGGCGTGATCGGCCTGCACGCCACCGGCGGCTCCACCAACCACCTGCTGCACCTGATCGCGATCGCGGCCGCGGCCGGGATCGAGCTGCGGCTGGAGGACTTCGACGCCCTGTCCTCGGCGATCCCGCTGCTGTCGCGCGTGTACCCCAACGGCAGCGCCGACGTGAATCATTTTCACGCCGCCGGCGGTCTGGCGTTCCTGATAGGCGAGCTGCTCGACGCCGGTCTTCTGCATGGCGATGTCGAGACGGTGGCCGGCCCCGGCCTCAACCGTTACCGCGTCGAAGCGCGGCTCGAAGGCGATGGGCGCATCGCCTACGTGCCGGCGACCGGCCGCAGCGGCGACCCCTCCGTACTGCGTCCGGTCGCCGAGCCGTTTCGCGCCGACGGCGGCCTGCGCGTGCTGGTCGGCGAACTCGGCACCGCCGCGATCAAGGTCTCGGCCGTGCCCGAAGACCGCTGGGTGGTCGAGGCGCCGTGCCGGGTGTTCAGCGAGCAGCACGAGGTCAAGCAGGCGTTCGAGCGTGGCGAGCTGGACCGCGACGTGGTCGTGGTGGTGCGTTTCCAGGGCCCACGCGCCAACGGCATGCCGGAACTGCACCAGCTCACGCCGACCCTGACGGTGCTGCAAAAGCGCGGCCATCGCGTCGCCCTGGTCACCGACGGCCGCATGTCCGGTGCGTCCGGCCAGGTGCCGGCGGCGATTCATGTCACCCCCGAAGCGGCGTGCGGCGGTCCGTTGGCGCAGCTGCGCGACGGCGACGTGGTGCGCGTGGACGCGGTCGCCGGCACGCTCAGCCTGCGCACGCAGGACGATTGGACGCAGCGCGAACATGCGCGCGCGGACTTGTCTTCCCACCACGTCGGCATGGGCCGCGAATTGTTCGCCGCGTTCCGCGATTACGCCGCGCCGGCGGATCGGGGGGCGGGGGTGTTTGGGCGGGATGAGGTTTGAAGGCGCTTCGATGCATCACGGCGCTTTGATGCGTGAACTCCGCGTGCCAATCGCAACCCAGATCCGTCGTCGCCCCAATCCGTCATTCCCGCGAAGGTGGGCTCTGCTTTACTTCGGCGCAGCCGAACATCCAGTGACTTGGTTGTTGCGACAATCGTGAGGGAGTCGAACGGAGCCGTGCTGCATCGCCGTTCTCCCAGGCATTCGCCGTCTACGCGACATGGCGCTGAAGTCGCTGGATGTTCGGCTGCGCCGAAGTAAAGCAGAGCCCGCTTTCGCGGGAATGACGGCAAAAAAGAAGAGCGCGAAGCAGAAGCAGTACCCGCAACGCCACAACACCATCTGAACTACCAGCACCAGCACCAGCACCAGCACCAGCACCAGCACCAGCACCAGCACCAGCACCAGCAATACCCAAAGCCCCCATCAACCAGCCCACCTCTGGAGCCCCCATGCCCGCCCCCGTCCGCACCGCCTTCCTGTTCGACCTGGACGGCACCCTGGTCGACAGCGTTTACCAGCACGTGCTGGCGTGGAAGCAGGCGCTGGACGCCGACGGCATTCCGTTGTCGGTGTGGCGCATCCACCGCAAGATCGGCATGAGCGGCGGGCTGTTCACCAACATCCTGCTGCGCGAGACCGGGATCGACATCACGCCCGAACGCGTCGAGCGTCTGCATCGCCTGCACGCGCAGGCCTACGGCGATCAGGCCACGCAGATCCGGCCGTTGCCGGGCGCGGTCGAGCTGCTGGCCTACCTCAGCGAGAACGAGATTCCGTGGTCCATCGCCACCAGCGGGCGCATGGAAACCGCGCGTTACAACCTGGCGGCGCTCGGCGTCGATCCGCAGCGCGTGCCGGTGATCACGCGCGACATGGTGCGTCACGCCAAGCCCGATCCGGACCTGTTCCTGGCCGCGGCCGACCGGCTCGGCGCCGATATCGAGCATTCGATCGTGGTCGGCGACAGCATCTGGGACCTGTTGGCCGCGCGGCGCGCGCGCGCCTTGGGCGTGGGCCTGCTGTCGGGCGGTTATGGGCAGGACGAACTCGAACGCGCCGGCGCGTTCCGCGTTTACGAGGATCCGGCCGACCTGCTCAAGCACATCGACGAAGTCGCCGCGCGCGCTTGAGCGCGCGCGATGCCGGCGGTTAGCCTGCACCACGACGAACACTCACGAGGGTTGGCGCCCTCGCTCGCAACGAACCCACGGAGCCCGCGATGAATTCGATCCACGATCTGCAGGAGCGCATCGCCGACGTCTTGGCGCTGGCGCCGGTGGTGCCGGTGCTGGTGATCGACGAGCTCGCCCAGGCGGTGCCGCTGGCGCGCGCCCTGGTCGCCGGCGGCCTGCCCGCGATCGAGGTGACACTGCGCACGCCGGTCGCGCTGGACGCGGTGCGTGCGATCGCCGCCGAAGTGGAGGGCGCGCGGGTCGGCGTGGGCAGCGTGCGCCGGCCGATCGATTTCGCCGATGCGCAGAAGGCCGGCGCGACCTTCGCGGTGTCGCCGGGCGCGTCCGCCGGCCTGATCGTGGCCGCGCAATGCACCGACCTGCCGTGGCTGCCCGGCGCGGCGACCGCATCGGAAGCCATGGCCCTGGCCGAGCACGGCTACCGCTATCTCAAGTTCTTCCCCGCCGAATCGATCGGCGGCACCGGCGCGCTGCGCGGCATCGGCGGCCCGTTGCCGGAACTGCGTTTCTGCGCCACCGGCGGCATCGGCATCGACAATGCGCGCCAGTACCTGGCGCTGGCCAACGTGCCTTGCGTGGGCGGCTCCTGGGTGGCGCCCGCCGCGGCGGTGAAGGCCGGCGATTGGGCGCAGATCGAATCCCTCGCGCGCGCGGCGGCGCAGCTGCGCGGCTAGCCGGCACGCCCGCGGCGATACCTGCAGCGACCGAGGATTGCGCGGTAGCCGTGATTTCGCGGTCGCAGCTCACGCAGCTCCTACAGGGGCGGTCGAAACATCCGTGCTGTCTGTAGGAGCGGCATGAGCCGCGACCGCGACAACACGAACCACAGCGATACCCACAACACCGCAGATTGCGCGGTAGCCGTGGTTTCGCGGTTGCAGTTCGCGCAGCTCTTACAGGGGCGGTCGGACGTCGGCATTCTGTGGGAGCGGCGTAAGCCGCGATTTCTCCACGCCGGGAAGTCCTGCGATACGCGGAGCCTCATCGCGGCTTACGCCGCTCCCACAGAAGGCGATGGTGCCCGTGACGATCGAGCTGACGCCGCGCTTGCCGCATCACGGTCGCGGCTTGCGCCGCACCTACCCAAAGCAGCGGGAACGCGGCGCGTGCGCCACTCACACCTGCGGCGGGCGCGGCGGCGCGGTCGAGCCGCGCACCACCAGGGTCGGGCTGAAGCCTTCGTTGGCCGGCATCTGCAGCGGCTGGTCGGTTTCGCGGCGCAGGTCGGCGATCAGGCGATATGCGGCGTGGCGCGCGATTTCCTCGGTGGCCTGGCGCGCGGTGGTCAGGGTCGGCCAGGACTGCTTGGAAAACGGGCTGTCCTCGAAGCCGGCGATCGACAGGTCGTAGGGCACGTGCATCCCGCTGGACTTGGCGGCGGCGAGCACGCCGGCGGCGATTTCGTCGTTGCTGCCGAAGATCGCGGTCGGCCGATTGGGCAGCGCGAACAGGCGGCGCGCGCCGCGGAAGCCGTCGTCGAAGGAGTAGTCGCCGGGCAGCACCAGGTCCTCGTCCTCGCCGATGCCGTAGTCGCTCAGCGCCTGCGCATAGCCCTTGTAGCGTTCCCAACTGGAGCGGTGCGATTTGCCGCCCCAGAGGAAGCCGATGCGCTGATGGCCGAGTTGGATCATGTGCTCGGTGATGTCGTAGGCGGCGTCGCGGTCGTCCACCCACACGCAGGGCGCGCCGTCCTTCGGGTCTTCGGCGGCCGAGACGATGCGCACCAGGCGGATGCCGTGCGCGACCAGTTCGCTGACCAGCTCCATGCGCTCGGACATCGGCGGCGCCAGCACCAGGCCGGCCAGGCGCGCGCCCTGGACCAGGTCGATCAGGTCGGCGGCCAGCAGCGGCGAGGACGAATCGCAGGGATGGATCTGCAGCCCGTAACCGGTCTCGCGGCAGGCGGCGAGCACGCCGTTCTGCACGCTGATGATGTAGTACGGGTTGGGGTTGTCGTAGACCACGCCGATCGCGTACGGCTGCGCGCTGCGCAGGCTGCGCGCCGACGGGTCGGGGCGGTAGTCGAGTTCGGCGATGGCCTGGTTCACGCGTGCGCGGGTGCGGGCGCGCACGCTGGGCTCGTCGTTGATGACCCGCGAGACGGTTTTCAGCGAGACCTGGGCGCGTTCTGCGACGTCTTTGATCGTGGGTCGGCGCACCGCGGCCTCGGGGTAGTCGTTCGGGAATGCCGCGCATACGGGACACGCGGCCTGGGGTCTAGCCTACTCGGGCGCCGACGCGACGCAAGCGCCGCGCGTGGGCGGCCGGCTTCGGCACAGGGCGGGCGTCGGCGGCCCGCGGTGGCGCACGCGCGACGGACCGGACGCGTGCCCGGCCCGCCGCATCGCGATCAGCCGCGCTGCGCCGCCGCGGCGCCGACCTGTGCGTTGCGGCGCAGGCCGGCGCGGTGGCCGCGCACGGCGAAGTACAGGATGTAGAGGTAGCAGGGGATCATCAGCAGCGCGAACACGGCCTGGAAGTCGTAGTGCTGCTTGAAATGCACGAACAACTGCGGGATCACCGCGCCGCCCGCGATGCCCATGATCAGCAGCGCCGAGCCCTTCTCGGTGAGGCGGCCCAGGCCGCGGATCGCGAGCGGGAAGATCGCCGGCCACATCATCGCGTTGGCGAAGCCCAGCGCAGCGACGAAGCCGACCGAGACGATGCCGTGGGTCAGGTAGGCGCCGATGGTCAGGGCCACGCCGAGCACCGCCGAAATACTCAGATAACGCTCCTGCGAGATGAAGCGCGGGATCGTGACCAGGCCCACCAGGTAGCCGATCAGCATCGCGCCCAGCGTGAAGGAGGTGAAGAACTTGGTCTGGTCCAGCGGCAGGCCGAAGCCGTGGCCGTAGGTGCCGATCGCGTCGCCGGCCATCACCTCCGCGCCGACGTAGACGAAGATGCACAGCGCGCCCAGCCAGACATGCGGAAACTGCAGCAGGCCGGCCTGCTTGCCGCCGGATTCGGATTGCGCGCTTTCGGCATTGACGTCCTCGGCGCGGATTTCCGGCAGGGGCGAGAACAGGATGCCCACCGCGAGCAGCGCCAGCAGCCCGGCCATGACCATGTAGGGCGTATGGATGCGCGCGGCGAACTCGTTGAGCACCGCCGCCTTCGTCGCGGGGTCCGCGCCGGCGACCTGGCTGGCGACGTCGCCCATGCCGTGCATGACCAGCGTGCCGATGACGAACGGCGCCGCCCAGCCGGCGAGCTTGTTGCAGATGCCCATGACCGCGATGCGCTGCGCCGCGCCCTCGATCGGTCCCAGGATGCTGATGTAGGGGTTCACCGCGGTCTGCAGGATCGCCAGGCCCGCGCCGATGACGAACACGCCGGTCACCGCGCCCGGATAGATGCGCTGCGTGGTGTAGTGCCCGAATACGGCCGCGCCGACGGCCATGAGGAACAGGCCCAGCGCCATGCCCTTCTTCATGCCGGTCTTTTTGAGGATCGATGAAGAAGGCAGGGCGAGACAGAAGTAGGAGATGTAGAAGGCGCTCGGGATGAGGAAGGCGAGCGATTCGCTGACGTCGAACGCCAGCTGCGCGAACGAGATCAGCGGGCCGTTGAGCCAGGTGACGAAGCCGAAGATGAAGAACAGCGCGCCGACGATCGCGATCGAGCCGAGATAACGCTGCGGCGGACCGCCGGTATTGGGCGTGGACATGTGATCAGGACTCCCCTCCAGGAAGCGGGGAGCGCCCCGCGGCGTTACGGCCTGTCGCAATGACCTGCACGACATCCGTTGGCTCAAGGTGTCACAACTTTGTCCGACAAGCCAGCCAACGCCCGCAAACCCAGCCCCGACCTGGGCCGGTCCGGCGCGGTCGAATGTTGCGCTGCATCAAGGAAAACGCCGTCAGTTCGCAGTTTTCGTGCGTTCGTTAGGCGTTCGTGACCGCAAGTTGACAACGTTGTCAAATGGTGGGCACTCTCGGCTCCGCCAGCGGGGGCTGGCCGGGACCAATGGAGGGAAACGATGCAGTCGGATTCGAAGCGGACGGCGGTTTCGCCCCGCGCGGCGCAGCCCATGGGCGCCGGAAGGGCGAACGCTCGGCACCTCGCCGCGGCATCGGCCGGGTCGGAGCGGTGCGGATGAGCGCAGCCAGCAAGCTGGCCCCGGCCGCGTCCCCGTTCATCGCCGCCGACGTCGGCGGCACCCACACCCGGGTCGGCCTGGTGCGTGCCGGCGGCCCCGGCGAATGCGCCGTGGCGGTGCTGGCCCATCGCAAGTACGTCTGCGCCGACTCCCCCAGCCTGTCGGCGATCCTGGCCGACTTCCTGGCCGGCGCGGGTGCCGGCGCCGGCGCCGACCGGGTCGCTATCGCCTGTGCGGGCGTGGTCCTGGACGACGCGGTCATCAATTCCAATCTGCCCTGGCGGATTTCGCTGTCCGAGCTGCGCCGCGAGCTAGGCCTGCGCGAAGTGCAGTTCATCAACGATTTCCAGGCCGCCGCCCATGCCGCCCAGTGCATGGCGCCCGGCGATTCCACCCTGCTCACGCTGGGTGTCAGCGATTCGGCGCCGGGTCCGGTGTTGGTGATCGGCCCCGGCACCGGCCTGGGCGCGGCGGTGCGCATCCCGTTCCGCGGCGCCACCGCGGTGCTGCCGACCGAAGCCGGCCATACCGCGTTCGCGCCCGGCAGCGCGCGCGAGATCGAGGTGCTGCGCTGGATGCAGCAGCGCGGTGCGCACGTGTCCACCGAACATCTGGTGTCCGGCCCCGGCCTGGTCAACCTGTACGACGCGCTGTGCGCGATCGACGGCGTCGAGCCCAGCCTGCGCGCGCCGGCCGCGATCACCCAGGCCGCGCGCCGCGGCGATGCGATCGCGCGCGAGGCGGTGCTGACCTTCTGCGCGCTGCTGGGCAGCGTGATCGGCGACCTGACCGTGGTCAGCGGCGCCAAGGCGGTGTTCATCGCCGGCGGCATCCTGCCGCAGCTCAAGGATTTCCTCGACGCCAGCGCGTTCCGCGAGCGCCTGCTCAACAAGGGCGCGATGCGCCCGGTGTTGGAGCGCGTGCCGGTGCGCCTGATCGAGAACGAACAACTCGGCGTCATCGGCGCCGCCAGTTGGTATCTGGAACACGCCAGCCAGGCCTGAGGCCGGCAGCGCGCTACGCAGCATCAGTCGTATTGCCGGCGTCGGCCACCAACGGCGCTGGAACAGGACGTACCAGGCTTCGCCCAATCGACGCAGATCGAGCGGCGGAGAGGACCATAGCCCGAGGGAGAGAACCCAATGAAAGTTCGCAAGACCATTCTGTCCGTCAGTATCGTCGCGGCCCTCGGCTTTGCCGGTCAGGCCGTGGCGCAGGACGCCGCACCCGCTACGCCGGACGCCAAGGACCTGGACACCATCGTCGTCAAGGGCATCCGCGGCGCGATCGAGCAGTCGCTGGACACCAAGCGCGACGACGTCACCCGCGTCGAAGTCATCACCTCCGAAGACATCGGCAAGATGCCGGACAAGAACGTCGCCGACTCGCTCGCGCGCGTACCCGGCGTCAACATCTCGGCGGCCAGCGCCAACGAAGGCGCGTTCGACGAGAACGACCGCGTGTCCATGCGCGGCACCAGCCCCAGCTTCACCCAGACCCTGATCGACGGCCACAACATCGCCACCGGCGACTGGTTCGTGCTCAACCAGACCGGCACGGTGGGCCGCAGCGTGAGCTACTCGCTGCTGCCGGCGGAACTGGTCGACAAGGTGATCGTGCGCAAGTCGTCCGAGGCCAAGCTGGTCGAAGGCGGCGCGGTCGGTAGTGTCGACATCGTCACCCGCAACCCGCTCAACTTCGAGAAGGGGTTCAGCATCTTCGGCTCGGTCGGCGGCGTGTACGCCGAGCAACCGAGCAAGACCGATCCGCAGATCTCGGTGCTGGGCAACTGGAAGAATGAGGACGGCAGCTTCGGCATCACCGTGCAGGCCTTCAGCGAAGAGCGTCATCTGCGCCGCGACGGCCAGGAGTTGCTCGGCTACGAGGCTATCGGCCCCAACACCGCCGCCGGCGTCGCCCATCCGGATTTGGTCGGCGTGTTCTTCCCGACCCTCCTGGGCTCGGCGCTGTTCGAGCAGGAACGCAAGCGCACCGGCGGCATGTTCACGGCACAGTGGAAGCCGGCCGACAACTTCGAACTGGAAGCCAATTACTTCCGCTCGGATATGAAGGCCGACAACTACAACCGCAACTACATGATCTGGGGCAGCCGCATCATTAACGGTACCTCCGGAACCAACGGCCAGGTGCCGCTGCCGGGCTACGTGGTGCGCAACAACACCCTGGTCTCGGCCAACTTCGCGCCGACTCCAGGTGCCAACCCGTCCAACGCTTTCGGCATCTACGATCAGATCTCGCGTCCGGGCGCCAAGTCCAGCACCGAGTTCTTCAGCCTGGAAGGCAAGTGGGACGTCAGTGACAAGCTGCGTCTATCGGCCCAGGCCGGCACCTCCGAAGGCCACGGCGAAACCCCGGTGCAGGACGTGGCCGAGTGGGACGTGGGCCTCAACAGCGGCGGCGGTTGGGGCATCAACGGCATCGGCGCGGCCGACTGGCATCTGGGCAACGCCAACACGGGCGCGCCTGGCATTCCCAACACCGACTATCGCCTGGATTGGATCTTCGGTTTCCAGGACATCGATGTGGAGGACAAGGAAGACTGGGGCCAGATCGACGGCACCTACTTCTTCGACGGCGGCCTGGTCAGCTCGATCGACTTCGGCGTGCGCCACGCGCAGCACGAGCGCAACCTCGACCAGGTCACCGCGCAGGGCCCGAACTTCGCCCTGCCGCAGGACCCGTTCAATCCGGCCAACTGGCCACAGGGCTTCAGCAACTACCCGGGCGATTTCGCCAACGGCATCGGCGGCAACTTCCCGCGCAACATCTGGTACTTCTCGCCTGAAAGTCTTGCCGCGTTCAACCGTCTGGCCAACCGCGATCCGGTTTCGCGTTTCTACTTCCTCGGGGCCTACGGCCTGGAAGAGCAAAGCACCGCCGCTTACGGCCAGCTCAACTTCCAGGGTGAGCGCTGGACGGCCAACGTCGGCCTGCGTTACGTGGAGACCAAGGAGGAGGTCACCAACTATGTCCAGGCGACCAATCCCAACGCTCCCGGCGTGATCACGACTTCGGCCTTTGGCCCCTACCAGGTCGAAGTCACCAAGAACACGTACAAGGACTGGCTGCCGAGCGCGAACCTCAAGCTCGACATCACCGACGACGTGGTCCTGCGCCTGGCGGCTTCGCGCACCCTGACCCGACCGGACTTCTCGGCCATCGCGGGCGCGGTCTCGCTGCTTCCGCCGTCCGCGGCCGGTGGCGTCGGCAACGGCACCGGCGGCAACCCGAACCTCGCCCCGATCCTGTCGACCAACCTCGACGCGACCGTGGAGTGGTACTACGGCGAGCGCGCGCTGTTCTCCTTCGGCGTGTTCAGCATGAACATCGACAACTACGTCTCGCTGGCCAATGTGCGTCGTCAGTACCTCACGATCGACGCGTTGCGACCCAACGGCGTCCTGGTCGATTACGACGTCACTATCCCGGTCAACTCCGGTGCCAAGGTCAACGGTTTCGAGCTGGCGTGGGAAGGCCCGATCGGCGACTACTTCGGCGCGTTCGCGAACTACACTTATGCCGAGGCTGACACCGACGACGGCACGCCGATGCTGGGCACGTCCGAGAACACCTACAACGTCGGCCTGTGGTTCGAGAACGATCGCTTCAATGCGCGCGTCAACTACACCTACCGCTCCGAGTTCTACAGCGGCCTGGATCGCAACTCGGCCTTCTATCAGGACGAAATCGACACCGTGTCGGCCTCGTTCGGTTACAAGATCAACGACCACATGGCCTTGAGCCTGGATGCGATGAACCTCAACAACCCCAAGACTACGTACTACGCTACGAAGGACCGTCCGCGCTCGGTCTACGAGAACGGCCGCCAGTACTATCTGAACTTCCGCTTCAACTACTGAGGCGGATGGGGGCGGTAAGCGCCGTACCGTCGTCGGGCCCCGGTCTGGCGATGGTGCGGTTCGCCGTTGGCTCACCGCACCCCATGGTTCGACGGCATTCGGCCCGACGCAAGGCGGGCCGGACGCGCATAGCTGCGACAGCGGGCCCGGTTATGCCGGGCCTTGTTGTTGTAAGAGTGGCGGTTTGAAATTCCGGACGGGCACGACCTTGGGGGGAGCGATGAGCAGCAAACGCATGGGGGCGGCGCTGGCCGCGGTAGTGACGCTGACGCTGGTGTTGCCGGCCTGCCAGCGCGGCGGCCAGGAGGCGACGACCGAAATGCCGGCCGCGCAGGCCTCGCAGCGCACGCCGGTGATTCCGCTGCCGGCCAAGGTGCTCGCGCGCGAAGGCCGCTTCGTGCTCGATGCGGCCACGCGCCTGCAGGCCGCCGGCGGCAACGCCGACGCGGCGCGGATCGCGCGAGACTTCGCCGCGCGCGTGCAGCGCATGCGCGGTTTCGCGCCCAACGTGGACGCCAGCGGTGCGGCCCAGGGCGAGGCCCAGGCCACGGTGGTGTTCGCGATCGACAAGCAGGCCGCGTTGCCCAGCGACGAGGCCTACACGCTGGAGATCGGCCCCGAAGGCGCGCGCATCGAAGCGCGCGCGCCGGCCGGTCTGTTCTATGGCGCGGTGACGCTGTGGCAGTTGGCCACCGCCGACGGTGCGCGCGGCGCGGCGACCATCGCCGCGCAACGCATCGAGGACGCGCCGCGCTTCGGCTGGCGCGGCCTGATGCTGGATTCGGCGCGGCATTTCCAGAGCGTCGAGCAGGTCAAGGCGTTGATCGACCAGATGGCGCTGCACAAGCTCAACACCTTCCACTGGCATCTCACCGACGACCAGGGTTGGCGGATCGAGATCAAGAAGTATCCCAAGCTCACGCAAGTCGGCAGCTGCCGCATCCCGGCCGGCGCGTCCGGTCACGACCCGGCCACCGGCGCGCCGATCCCGTACTGCGGCTATTACACCCAGGACCAGATCCGCGACGTGGTGCGCTACGCCGCCGAGCGTTACGTGACCATCGTGCCGGAGATCGAAATGCCCGGCCACGCCCAGGCCGCGATCGCCGCCTATCCCGAGTTGGGCGTGAGCGACGTGCTCAAGGCGCCGCCGCCGGTGTCGCCGGACTGGGGCGTGCACACCTATCTGTTCAACACCCAGGACAGCACCTTCGTGTTCCTGGAGGACGTGCTGGCCGAAGTCACCGCGCTGTTCCCCGGCCGCTACATCCACATCGGCGGCGACGAGGCGGCCAAGGACCAGTGGCAGGCCTCGCCCAGCATCCAGGCGCAGAAGGCCGCGTTGGGGCTGAAGGACGAGATGGCGATGCAGAGCTGGTTCGTGGCGCGCATCGAGAAGTACCTGGGCAGCCACAACCGCAGCCTGATCGGCTGGGACGAGATCCTCGAAGGCGGCTTGCCGCCGCGCGCGACGGTGATGTCCTGGCGCGGCATCAAGGGCGCGGTCGAAGCCGCGCGTTCGGGCCACGACGTGGTGCTGGCGCCGGCGCCGGACCTGTATTTCGATCACGTGCAAAGCGACAACGACGACGAGGCCACCGGCCGCATGGCGGCGATGACGCTCAAGTCCGTGTACGGCTTCGAACCGGTGCCGGCCGAACTCACGCCCGAGCAGGGCAAGCACGTGCTGGGCGCGCAGGCCAATCTGTGGACCGAGCACAAGCGCACCTTCGAGGCCGTCGAGCGCGCCTACTTCCCGCGTACCGCGGCGCTGGCTGAGGCGGTGTGGTCGCCCAAGGGCGCGCGCGATTGGGACGGCTTCCTGCGCCGCCTGGTGCCGCAGATGGCGCGCTATCAGGCGCAGAACGTGCAGGCCTCCGACGCCGCTTTCGCGGTGCGTTTCCAGGTCGAGCGCGACGGTCAGGGCCAGCCGCAGCTGAAGTTGTCCAATCAGGTCGGTTTCGGCCAGATCCGCTACCTGGAAGGCAAGGGCGAGGTGAACGCGCAATCGGCCGCCTACGCCGGGCCGCTGGCGCTGCGTCCGCCGACCGTGTTCCAGGCCGCGACCTACGTCGACGGCCGCGCGCTGTCGGCGCCGCGCCGGTACGCGCCGGCCGATCTGGCCGCGCTCACGCAGCGCACCGGCAACCGCCTGCGCCAATGCCAGGGCGGCCTGAACCTGCGCATGGAAGACGATGCGCCGGCCGACGGCATCGGCGGCCGCTCGCCGCGCGCGGTGTTGCTGGCCGACGTGTTCGATCCGTGCTGGATCTACGAAGGCGCGGCGCTGGATCAGGTCGGCGCGATCGAAGTGCGGGTCGGGCAGGTGCCGTTCAACTACCAGCTGTGGCACGACACGCCCAAGGTGGTCACGCGCGCCGCCAACGGCGCCGAGGGCGCGCTGGAAGTGCGCGCCGACCACTGCCAGGGCGCGCTGGTGGCGACCCTGCCGCTGGGCTCGGCGCGCCGCACCGCCGGTCTCACCACGCTGCGCGCCAAGCTCGTCCCGACCGCGGGCACCCACGACCTGTGCCTGGTCTTCGCCAGCGGCAGCCACGACCCATTGTGGGCGATCGAGCGCGTGACCCTGCAGCCGCGTTAAGCCACGCCAGGCAGGCCCCGGCGCGCGCCGGGGCCTGAAACAGCACGATTCAACGCAGAAACCGTGATCGACAGCCCGCTCCGGACCCCGCTCGGGTTAGCATGTAGGGGTATCAGGGGGATCCATCGATCATGCGTATTCGTAGTCTGTTGTTGACGGCCGTGCTGGCCGTGTCCGGAACCGCCGCGGCCCAGACCGCCACGCCGCAGCTGCCCAAGCCCGCCGAGTTCTACTTCGACGCCGACGCCAACACCGCCAAGCCGGTGATCGTGGTGCGCGAGACCGGCGAGGTGGCGATGCAGAAGCTCAGCCGCATCCTCGAGCGCAAGGCCGGCGCCGACGCCGAAGCCGCGCAGCTCGCGCACCTGGCGATGGAAGCCGGCCGCGTCGACCTGGGCCGTCAGCTGTACGCGCGCGCGCTGTCCGGCCTGGACGCCACCGACGGCATCTGGCGTTCGGTGGTGTGGAACTACGGCTGGGATCTGTACCGCGCCGGCGACGACAAGGGCGCGTTCGAACAGTGGCGCACGCTGCACGCCTCGCGCGGCGTCACCGCCAGCTGGATGCCGCCGACCTTCGCCCTGGTGCTGTGGTCGATGGGCCGCAAGGACGAAGCCGTGCAGTGGTACGCCGCCGCCGTGCGCACCGAGCCGATGCAGTGGAACAG
The DNA here is from genome assembly GCF_021284765.1 of Lysobacter sp. 5GHs7-4. Lineage (NCBI taxonomy): Bacteria > Pseudomonadati > Pseudomonadota > Gammaproteobacteria > Lysobacterales > Lysobacteraceae > Lysobacter > Lysobacter sp. 5GHs7-4. Next base: position 495,361 of record NZ_CP089924.1, read on the forward strand.
CAGCGCCCAGTACGCGCGCCTGCTGCCGACCTGGACCGAGGACGAGCGCAAGACCCTGGCGGAAGTGCAGGCGGCTTGGGCGGCGAATCCGCCGAAGTGGCCGTGACGATCTGACAACGCATGCTTAAGAATTTTTTATCAGAAGCAAGTTCTAGATCCGGTCCTCCAGGATGTAATCGAAATAACTAATAGTCTTCTGTGTCTCTCAGATAGACGTAGAGTGCATTGTCGGGTAAGTGCGCAGCGATCGTTGAAATTATCTCATGCGATATTTTAATGTCCGGGGCAAAATCTGCCATTACCTCCGTTTCAATGATGGAGATTGTTTCAGCATGCTCATCTGAAGCGGGCTGATCTAAAAAAAATAATAGCTTAAAGTTTTTATCAGACAATGATTCATAAGCCACAGCCAGCAGCTCAGGAAAAATCTCTCCGAGTACTGCGCGCTTTAGGCTTAAGTAAATGTCTGAGTTGATCGTCTGATTCATTGATCCGGCCTTGATGGGACAATATGTATGCCGTTTTTGCCGTAATGAATAATCCCGTTGGTCGTCGGGGTGGCATTGCCGGCTGGATCGACATAGTTACCTATTTCTTCGCCAAAGTTGACGCGTTCTTTCGAGCCGGGACGACCAACTTCGATCGAATTGATTGACTGGCCCGTTCCAGCGCGCCTGCCGAGCACTTCAGGATCTCCAGTTAGTATGCTTTTGCCCGGTTGATAGTTGTTGTGCCCCATCTGATGCTTACCTTGTTGGCCCGCATGGATTCTTGGCGATGGACCATGCATTAGTCCCAGCCCGCTGTTTTTTCCGCGGCTCACTGTGGCAAGGACAACAACAGTTGCGATTTGAGTGATGTTCTCTTTTGTCAGCTCAGGCTTGGAGGCAAATTGCTTCAGCCCATCCATTATGGCCGCGCCTCGGAGCGCACCGCCACCCTCGGTGGTCGCGGCACGTTCGCCGCTTTCCCAAACCCGGCGCTGTTCAGGCGTAAGAAACATGCTTGCGCTTCCGCCATATGCAGCTTCCTGTCGGCCGTCAGGGTCCGTAAATCGATATGGATTGTTTGCGGCGTACTTGTAGCGATTAAAGTTGTTCCCCGTGTTGGCGACGCTCCTGGCCGGGTCGGTGCTCAAGAATTTCCCAAGCGTAGAGTCGTAATACCGCTGCTGCATATATGTCAGCCCGGTTGCCCCATCCATCACATGACCGGTGTAACCGATGCCGTCGACCGTTTTGTTGATCGCACTGCCGTATGGCTCGTAGTTGGTGCGTTCAATAAGCGCGCCACTCGTACTCGTCATTCCTACGGGGCTGCCCAACGCGTCGGTGTGCTGATACTTGGTCGCAATGATGGTGTTGCTGGGCCAGTTATGGTCGACCGTAGCGATTGGACTGCCGCCGAGGTAGACGATCTCCTGCGTAGTCTGGACGCCGTTCGCTTTCAGTAGCGAATTGAACAGGTATTGTCCCGACTGGCCGTACTGATGCCACTGCTGGTCGCCGTTGTCCTTGGCGATCTTGGTGCGGCGGCCGAACCCGTCATAGCGATAGTTCTCCTTGCCAGCCACCCAACGCAAGCGATTGCCATAGTCGAAGCCGTACTGCTGGCTGTTCTTGGCGTTGACGTTACCCTGCAGGTCGTAGCCAAGGGCGGTGATGCTGGCGCCACCGCTGTTCAGGACGTTGGTCAGTTGATTCTTGGCGTTGTACCAGTAGGTGTGCTCACGCACGCCGGGATGGATGACAGAACGCAGGTTGTCGATCGGGTCGTATGCGTAATCGATCCAGTGGTTGGTGCCGCCGAACATGAGCGAGCCCGCGCGTAATAGGCGGTCTAGCGCGTCGTATTCCAGGTAGCGATGGAAATTGGCACCTTGAGCGTTGTCGTTGATCTGAGTGGTGTTGCCGTTCTGGTCGTAGGTGTAAGAGAAGCCAGAGAGCCCACCATCGTTGACTGTCCACGGCAGTTGCCGTGCGTTCTGCCACATCTCATGCACGAGGCCGTTGCCGTAGGTGAATTGCTTGATGGCGCCGTTGGGGTGATAGCTGACCGCGGAAGCGTACGTGCCGGTCGTGCTGCTGCCTGGTGCGGTGACCACCTTTGTGGCTTGGCCCAGAGCGTTGGGCGCATAGTCCAGTAGTAGCCCGGTCGGGTAGGACTGCCAGCGTAGATTGCCGTTGATGTCGTACTCGTAGCCTAGGCGCCAACTGTAGGCACCTGGCTCTTCGACATGCTCGGCCAGCAGCATGCCGCGCTTGTTGTATTCATATCGGTTCACCACCGCCGCGGTGTAGTTCAAACCGTTATAGGTGGTGATCGAAGCCGGTTGGCCGTCCTTCGTATAAGTCCACGTTTGGTCGCCCAGGCCGTTCGGAAAGCCCATTTGGTACAGGCGGTTCCTGGCGTCGTAACTGCGATTGACGGTCCGGCCGGCGTTATAGGCGACGGTCTGGTCGCAATGCGTGGCGCTGAGGCCCGACAATCCAGCGGCCGACCAAAGGAGGTTGTCGTTGTAGTCGTAACCCAAGACCGTGGAGCCGGTTTCAGGCTCATCAGTGCGGCAGACCCGATTGGCGACATCGTAGAAGTACGAGCGCTCGACCTGAATGGCCTGGCTGGCATAAGTACCCGAGCGTCGCACCGTCTTCGGGCGTAGGAAGAACCCCGCATCCCGGACGATCGTTGTGGTGATGCCCGCGGGCTCAATAATCTCGATCGGATAGTCGGTGGTGGGCTCGTCCCATGCTGCGTAGCGCGTATGGGTCTGGTGCCCGCGCGGGTTGGTGACCACGATGTCGCCGCCAGTCGAATAGGCGGTGGTCGTGGTCAGTTTGCCCAGCTCCGAGTCCTGCTCGACCTTGGTCGTCCGGCCCAGCGCGTCGTAGGTGGTCCAGGTGCCGGTGTTGAGGTTCCAGTTGCCGTCCGCGTATGGGTTGCGCGGATAGGAGGCGAAGGTCTTCCGCCCGTCGTGATCAAAGGCGTTACGGACGATCCGGTACGTGCCGTTAGAGTCGGCGATATCGCGCTCGTACTGCAGTACCGGACGCCAAAGGCCATCGAACAGGGTCAGCTTTTCGTAGTTGCCCTGCACCACCATCTGCCGCCAATGACCGGCGGGCATGCCCATTTCCTCCTGATGGACCTGCTGGAACGAGAACAGTTTATCGGCCCAAGGAGCCGTGTCGCCGATGGGGTAGATGATCCGCGACAGCCGGCCCATGATGTCGTACTGGTAGCTGGTCTTGTCGCCGTTCTCGTCTACGGTCCAATCGATCCAGCCGTTGTCGTTGACGAGCGCAGACTCCGTGCTGCCCGCGGGTGATTCTGGCGTGGCCGGATGCTGGATTGCTTGTGGAATACCACGCTTCCAGTTCGACAAGATAGTAACGTTGTTGTTGCCGTCCTTGACCGTCGCGATGGTGCCGTCGGCGTTGTAGGTCAACGTCTGGCGCACGAAGCCGAAGCTGGAAAAACTCAGGGGTGCCGCGGTGGTCGGGTCGTAAGCGGCGGACGTCGGGACCACTCCGTTGGTCGAAACCGACGCCAGTTGGCCTAGCACCCATTTGGATAAATTATCGTGGTACGCGCTGGTATCCGTGCGCGCGTAACCGCCATTCATAGTGCTTGAGCGAACGACCTGCTTCGGGCGCGCGAATTCGTCGTAAGTGACGGTGTCTAAAGTGTATGCGACGCCTTCGCGATTCGTTGCTTTTGACTTGAGCGGTCGCAGAAATTCTTCTTCGTTGCTGCAGATGTAACAAGGAAGCTTGCCAAGTGTTGATGGGAAGGGTTGCCCGGCGCTACTCAACAGGTAAGTAGTCGATTCGCTTTCCATGACGGCTGAGTCTTTGCCGCGCTCGACGGAAAGCGCCTTGCCCTCTAATCGGTTGAACCTATTGCTGAAGGTATACCTAGTCCAGGTGCCATCTGGATTTGTCACCTTCGTCGCGCTGGTCTCAGGACAAGATTGGGATTGGCATTCGCTGTCGAAACTTCCATTGGTGGGGCTGTATTCGAAAATAAAGTTCAACGGGCTCGCAATCCCTGGTCCGCTTATCTGCTTCGATGAGAGCGACTGGATGGGTACAAGTTTATGCTCAAGATGAAAGGAGTTGCTGCCTGACCACATGCACTGATTTGGAACGTAAGACCGTCCGTATCTGCGGCGCAAGAAGGAGAATGTTCCAGTAGCTCCCGAGGGATGGGTGATAGAACCACTCTTAACATCTGCCACCAGATTGCCCATGTCGGCGCAGCTTCTAGCGCCATCAGTGTAGGCACCAAAAACGTTCTGAAGACTGATTGTCCAGTTGCTGGCGTCCGGAAGAGTCACTTGATCGAGAAGGCCAGCTGTCGAGTAACGATAGGTCCATGTACGCCCATGGGCGTTCAGGTTCGAGATCCGACCCTGGCCGTCGTATACGACAGATATCTGCCTGCCATCGCTTGATGATATGGAAAGGAGCTTTGACGGAGATGCCGAATCGTAGGTATAGGTAACCTGGTTGCCGAAGCGATCTCGGACTTTCGTAGGAAGAATCCAAACCTCTTCCCGTTCGAGTCGCGTCCACAAAGTAAAAGGAGGCTGCCCGCCTTCTTTTTCGACGCTCCTTGTTATGCGCTTTGCGAACCAGTCAAACCAGTACTTAGTGCCATCTGGTGACGTTGCGAGGAATGCTTCTCCGGGAACTCCATTTGCGGTCGCGGGGAGACAACTCAACACCCATTGGTCATTCGTGATCCATTTGTACGAAGCGCTATCGGACGGCCGTTGAGCGGACGTCCCAATGACCATGAGCTTTTTGTCGCCAGTTCCTGGAATGTAAAGCTTATTTCCATACCAAAACTCATAGCTCTGGAATGCAAGGTTTTGCGGCTGTCCGTACGCTGCTGGCGGTCCTGCTGTCGAAGGCTGGGACGTATCGATGGAGCATCGCTGGTTCGGCTGTCCCTGTGTCGACACCTGCCATCCAGTAGCATTGGCTCCCGGAGTGCGTGCGAAGACGCCATGCAAATGAGGGATCTCAATATCCCAGTCCCCAAACAATCCTGGCGGCCTGCCGTCCGCTACCGCAAACCGCCTGCCAATCTTCACGGCGAGCTCATTGTTCCCAGGGAGCTCCACATCGGTTGCGACGAACTCAGTCGATCCGGTGTATAGATCGGTCTTGTCGCCAAATGCTGAAGAATCGAGTGCAGCCACATCGGTACGGCGCTTGATGAGCTCGGGGTAGTCCTGCCCAGGGCGGATGGCATTCTGAGCTTCGGCCGGAAGCGCCAAGGCGCACAGCAAAACGCCAACTGTCGACAAGCTAAAGTTCTTCACGTATGTCCCCTGCCTGATCGTTACAAATGTCCCAGCGAGTGGGCGCGGCAGAATGACTCTAGCTCGTTTTCTTACCGCTGGAGCGTCAGGAAACAGTCGCAACGCCAACGCCCCGATTTTTGATGCCGATTGACGTATGAAATGGCAGTGCAATGCGCGGCTTGTGTGACTTCTAGGCGCAAACGCATGCCGTCAGGTCTTAGCGAGGTTCAGCTTGATAAGAGGGTGGTTCGGCCCCCCAGACGTGCTCGAGGCCGGAGGCTTGGCAAATCAGGGCGCGGCCCTGGCTCCCCGGCCGCCGGCTTATCCGTACAGCGGCAGCCGCGACCGTTCGTCGGCGCCATTCCCGTTGAACGCTATGCGCGGCTAGAGTCGAGCCCTTGCGATCGCGCCGCCCCCGCGTTCGCGGCTGGCAGGGCTCTCACCAGGGAACGGCATGTCGATTACGACGCTCAGCGTGATGGTGGTGGAGGATCATGGGTTCCAGCGCCGCATGGCGCTGCGCCTGCTGTTCGAGCTGGGGGTCGCGCAGGTGTTCGAGGCGGCCGACGGCGAAAGCGCGCTGCGCCTGCTGGAGGAAGTACGCACGCCGCCGGACGTGATCCTGGTCGATCTGGACATGCCTGGCATGGATGGCATCGAGTTCATCGATCACGTCGCCCAGCGCAGCCTCGCGCGTTCGGTGGCGGTGGTCAGCGCGCTGGATCCGGCGCTGCTCAACACCGTGCAGACCATGGCGCGCGCCTACGGTCTGCGCGTGCTGGGCAACGTCGAAAAACCGCTGACCCTGGCCAAGCTGCAACAGGCGCTGGAAGGCTACGAACACGCGCTGCACGCGGCCGAGGCCGACGAGCCGGTCGAGGTCACGCCGCTGCTGATCCGCGAGGCGCTGGCGGCGGGCGAGATCGGGCCGTGGTTCCAGCCGCAGGTCGAGTTCGGCAACGGCAAGCCGGTCGGCGTGGAGGCGCTGGCGCGCTGGCGCCGCGCCGACGGCCGCATCGTGCGTCCGCAGCACTTCGTGCCGATGATGGAGCGCGAGGGCCTGGTCGATCTGCTCACCGATCACATGCTGGTCGAGGGCTGCCGCTGGAAACGCAGTTGGGACCAGCAGGGCATCCGCCTGAATCTGTCGGTCAACGTGTCGCCGGCGACGCTGGCCGACAGCAGCGCCGCCGACCGTTTCCAGCACCTGGTGCGCGAGGCCGGCGTGTCGCCGGAGGAAGTGGTGCTGGAAATCACCGAAAGCTCGTTGATGTCCGACGCCGCGCGCGGCCTGGGCGTGCTGGCGCGGCTGCGTCTGAAGGGCTTCGGGCTGTCGATCGACGACTTCGGCACCGGCTATTCCTCGTTGTCGCAGCTGTCGCAGATTCCATTCACCGAGCTCAAGATCGATCAGGGCTTCGTGTCCGGCGCCAAGGAGCAGCCGCGCAAGCGCGCGGTGATCGAGGCCAGCCTGGACCTGGCGCGCAAGCTGGGCCTGGACGTGGTCGCCGAGGGCGTGGAAACGGTAGACGACTGGCAGATGCTGGCCGAACTGGGCTGCGGCATGGCCCAGGGCCATCTGATCGCCGAGCCGGTGCCCGGCGAGGACCTGCCGACCGCGCTGGGCCGCTGGCGGCGGCCGGAGTAGAGCGCCGCGCATGCGCGCCTGGTTGGGCACGCTCAGCATCCGGCGCCAGCTGTGGGCGCTGTTCGGCCTGCTGCTGCTGACCGGCGCGACGGTGCTGGTCATCGACGAGATCGCCCAGTACCGCGCGCGCGAATCGCTGCTGGCGTTGCGCGACGATTCGCTGCGCGGCCTGCGCCGGATCAAGATGGTGTCCGACGCCTACGGCCTGGACGTGGTCGACACCACCTTCCGCGTACGTAACCACCTGGTGCCCTGGCGCGAAGGCGTGGCCACCATCGACGGCGCGCGCAAGCGCATCGACGAGAGCTGGACGATCCTGGCGAAGCTGCCGCGCACGCCCGAGGAAGAGGTGCATTTCCGCGCCGCGGGCCAGGCGCGCGTGGCCGCCGACGCCGCCACCGCCGAGTTGCGCGCGATCCTGCTGCGCGAGGACATGCCGGCGCTGGGGCGATTCGCCGACACCCGCCTGTACCCGTCCATCGATCCGCTGACCCAGCGCCTGAAGCTGTTGTCCGATCTGGCGCTGGTGGAAGCCGACCGCGTGGTGCATGCCGACATCGTGCGCAGCCGGCGCGCCAGCGCGCTGCGCATCGGTCTGTCGGTGCTGGCGCTGCTGATCGTCGCCGCGATCGGGCGCCAGGTGCTGCGCAACGCCTACCGCGGCGTCGAAAGCCTGACCTGGCTGGCGCGGCGCATGCGCGAGCACGACTACACCGCCACGCCCAGGCACGAGCCGCGCGGCGAGCTGGCGCTGGTGATGCAGTCCTTCATGGAGATGCGCCGCGACGTGCTGGGCTTCGAGAACGAGCTGACCGGCCAGCTGATTCGCAACGAGCGCACGCGCGCCGAGCTGGAGCGGCGCGAGCACTTCCAGCGCTCGCTGCTGGACGCGGCGCAGACCGCGATCGTCGCGGTCGACGCGCAGGGCCGCTTCACCCTGGTCAATCCTTTCGCCGAGCGCCTGCTGGGCTGGCAGGCCACCGAACTGCTCGCGCGCGAACGCCTGCATGCCTTGTTCGAATCCAAGGCGCTGCAGACGCTGGCCTACGAACTGGGCGACCGCCTGGGCCGGCCGGTGCAGGCCGACTGGACCGCGCTGCGCGAGCTGGCCTCGATGCGCGCCGCGCCGCGCGAGGCGATGCTGCGCCATCGCAACGGCACCTGGGTGCCGGCGCTGCTGGCGGTGTCGGCGCTGGTCGAGCCCGGCGGCGGCGACGGCGGACTGCTGCTGGTGGCCGCCGACCTCAGCGCGATCCGCCGCCTCGAACGCGAGCTGCGCGCCAGCGAGGCGCGCGCGCAGGAGGCCAGCCGCGCCAAGTCCTCGTTCCTGGCCGCGATGAGCCACGAGATCCGCACGCCGATGATCGGTGTGACCGGCATGATCGAAGTGCTCGCGCATTCGCGCCTGGACGCCGACCAGCGCCGCGCGCTCAACGTCATCCAGCAGTCGTCGGCGTCGCTGCTGCAGATCATCGGCGACATCCTGGATTTTTCGAAGATCGAGGCCGGCCGCCTGGAGCTGTCGCCGACCGCGGTGGCGCTGCCGGCGCTGTTGCGCAGCACGGTCGCCAACTACGCCGGCGCGGCGTCGAGCAAGGGACTGAACCTGTTGTGCGAAGTCGATGCGCGCATCGGGCCGGCGCATCGCGCCGACGGGTTGCGGCTGCGGCAGATCGTGAGCAATTTCCTGTCCAACGCGCTCAAGTTCACCAGCGAAGGCCTGGTGCAGGCCGCGCTGGAATGGGAGTCGAGCGCCAAGGACGCCGACGGCCACGTGCGCGACACCCTGTGCTTTCGCGTCACCGACACCGGCATCGGCGTCGGCGCGGAGCAGCAGCGGCATTTGTTCCAGCCCTTCAGCCAGGCCGAAGGCGACACCACGCGCCGTTACGGCGGTACCGGCCTGGGGCTGGCGATCTGTCGGCGCCTGGCCGAGCTGATGGGCGGCGACGTGAGCATGGAAAGCAGCCCCGGCCTGGGCACCAGCATGCGCCTGCGCGTGACCCTGGCGCGCGCGCCGGAATCCGAATTGCCGGCCGATCCCGAGCACGGCGACGTGCCGGCCGTGCTCGCGCCGCGTCCCTTGCCCAGCCTGGAGCAGGCCGAGCGCGAGCGCAGCCTGGTGCTGCTGGCCGACGACCATCCGACCAACCGCCTGGTGATCGCGCGCCAACTGGCGCTGGCAGGCTACGCCAGCGAGGCGGCCGAGGACGGCCTGCAGGCCTTGGAGCGCTGGCGCAGCGGCCGCTACGCCTTGCTCTTGTCCGACGTGCACATGCCCGGCCTGGACGGCTACGACCTGACGCGCGCGATCCGCGAGGTCGAGCGGGCGCAAGGTCTGGCGCGCACACCGATCGTGGCCCTGACCGCGTCGGCGCTGAAGGGCGAGGCCGAGCGCTGCCTGGCCGCGGGCATGGACGACTACCTGGCCAAACCGGTGTCGGTGCCGGTGCTGGTGACCTGCCTGCAACGCTGGTTGCCGCATACCGTGCCCGACGCGGATGCCTCCGCCATGGGCATAGCCGACACGGACCCGGCCGACGTGGCCGCGCCCATCGCGTCGCCGCTGCCGCAGCTGGCCCAGGCGCAGGTGCTGGACGTGCAGGTCTTGAACGCGCTCACCGGCGGATCGGACGCCGAAGCGCGCAGCTTGCTCGCCGAGTTTCTCGACGCGACCGTGCAGGACTTGCAGGCGCTGCACGCCGCGCGCGTGGACGGCGACACCATCGCGCTGACGCGCCAGGCACACAAAATCAAGGGCGCCGCGCGCATGGTCGGTGCCGCCGAGCTCGCTCAGGCCGGCGGCGCCCTGGAAGCGGCCGGCCGCGCCGGCGACTGGCCGGCGATCCTGCCGCTGGCGGCGGATCTGGACACCGCCTTGCAGCGCCTGCGGCTGGTCGTGGCCGCCTCGGCTTGAAGGCGTCGCCGGCCTGGATCGATGGGCCGTCGCTCCAGTCATTGCGGCGACAGCAGAATTCCCTTGCGGTTTTCCCGTCCCCGTCATTCCGGCGAAAGCCGGAACCCATTTTGACCTTCGCTCTTGTGCCAGCGATCTCAAACCCAAACGGCAACGGCAACGTGGGTTCCGGCTTTCGCCGGAATGACGGGGGTGAGTACGGCTGAGCCGGGCACGCTCATTCCCGCCCTCGATGCGGCACTTGCCGCGGCTCTGCGTTATCGTCGCGGTCCGATCCGCGGAGCCGCGCCATGACCTCACGCCTCGTGCCACACCGTTTGTCGCTAGTCCTGCTGGGCGTCCTGCTCGCCGCCGGCCACGCCGCGCCGGCCGCCGCCGCCGACCGCGTCACCGGCAAACCCTTCGCGACGCGCAGCGAGGTGTACGCGCCACACGCGATCGCCGCCACCTCGCATCCGCTGGCCACCCAGATCGCGCTGGACGTGATGAAGCGCGGCGGCAGCGCGGTGGACGCCGCGATCGCCGCCAACGCCGCGCTGGGCCTGATGGAACCCACCGGCAGCGGCATCGGCGGCGACCTGTTCGCGATCGTGTGGGATCCCAAGACGCAGAAGCTCTACGGCTACAACGGCTCCGGCCGCTCGCCCAAATCGCTGAGCCTGGCCGAGTTCCGCAAGCGCGGGCTGACCGACGTGCCGTCGTACGGACCGCTGCCGGTGACCGTGCCCGGCGCGGTCGACGCCTGGTTCGCGCTGCACGGCCGCTTCGGCCGCAAGACCATGGCCGAGGATCTGGCCCCGGCGATCGGCTATGCGCGCGACGGCCATCCGGTGCACGAGGTGATCGCCTATTACTGGAACGCTTCGGTGCCGCGCCTGTCGAAATGGCCGGGCTTCAAGGAGCAGTTCACCATCGACGGCCGCGCCCCGCTCACCGGCGAGACCTGGAAGAACCCCAACCTGGCCGCGACCCTGGAGAAGATCGCCCAGGGCGGCCGCGACGCGTTCTACAAGGGCGACATCGCGCGCACCATCGACGCCTACTTCAAGGCCAACGACGGCTATCTCAGCTACGACGACCTGGCCTCGCACCAGGGCGAGTGGGTGGAGCCGGTGAGCAGCAACTACCGCGGCTACGATGTTTGGGAACTGCCGCCCAACGGTCAGGGCATCGCCGCGCTGCAGATCCTCAACATCCTGGAAGGCTACGACCTCAAGGGCTACGGATTCGGCAGCGTCGAACACGTGCATCTGTTCACCGAGGCCAAGAAGCTCGCCTTCGCCGATCGCGCGCGCTGGTACGCCGATCCCGCGTTCGGCAAGCAGCCGGTGGCGCAGCTGATTTCCAAGTCCTACGCGCAGCAACGTCGCAAGCTGATCTCGATGGACAAGGCCGCGCGCGAAGTGCAGCCGGCCACGCCCAAGGAGCTGGACGAGGGCGACACCATCTACATGACCGTCGCCGACGCCGACGGCATGATGGTGTCGCTGATCCAGTCCAACTACCGCGGCATGGGCAGCGGCATGGCCGCGCCGGGTCTGGGCTTCATCTTCCAGGACCGCGGCGAGCAGTTCGTGCTGAAGGAAGGTCATCCCAACTCGTTCGCGCCGGGCAAGCGGCCGTTTCACACCATCATTCCCGCGTTCGTGACCAAGGACGGCAAGCCGTGGCTGTCGTTCGGCGTGATGGGCGGCGCGATGCAGCCGCAGGGGCATGCGCAGATCGTGATGAACCTGATCGACTTCGGCATGAACCTGCAGGAGGCCGGCGATGCGCCGCGCATCCAGCACGACGGTTCGACCGAACCGGCCGGGCAGGCGACGGTGATGAGCGACGGCGGCGAGCTCGACCTGGAAACCGGCTATTCCTACGAAACCGTGCGCGAGCTGATGCGCAAAGGCCACAGCGTGCGTTTCGCCAACGGCCCCTACGGCGGCTACCAGGCGATCATGGTCAACCCGCAGGGCGGCTACATCGGCGCCAGCGAATCGCGCAAGGACGGCCAGGCGGCGGGGTACTGATGCGCGTTGCGATGTGCGCCGGGCTCCAACGCAGGCGCGCGCGATGAGCGCGAGCGCGACCGGCTTGCGTGAGGCCTACGCGGCCTTGCAGCGCGGCGACGCCGCGCAGGCGCGCGCGCGTTGCGAGGCGGTGCTGGCGCAGGATCCGGCTTCGTTCGATGCCTGGCGCATGCTGGCGATCGCCGCTCAGGCGCTGGGCGACGGCGAGCGCGGCCTGCTCGCGGCCACGCGCGCGCACGCCTTGCGCCCCGACGACGGCGCGGCCGCGCTGGACCTGGGCACGCGCCTGCTGCACGGCGGCCAGGTCGCCGCCGCCTTGCCGGTGCTGGAGCGGGCCATGCAGCGCCTGCCGCAGGACGCGCGCGCGGCGTTCCGTTATGCGAATGCGGCCTTCGCGTTGAACGACTACGCGGCCGCCGTCGCCGGCTTCGGCGCCGCCGCGCAGCGCGATCCGAACTGGCCGGAAGCCTGGAACAACCTGTCGGCCGCGCACAGCCGCCTGCAGCAATATCCGCAGGCGATCGCGGCGGCGCGCAACGCCTTGCGGCTGGCGCCGCAGGACGCCGAGGCGCATCAGGCGCTGGCGGTGCTGCTGTCCAACCTGTTCGATCGCGCCTCGCTGCAGGAAGGCCTGCGTTCGGCCGAACGCGCGTTGCAGCTGGACCCCCATCTGGCCGCCGCGCACCGCAACGCCGCCGTGTTGTTGCGCAAGCTCGGCGAGCCCGCGCGCGCGCAGGCGCATGCGCAGCGCGCCGTGCAGCTGGCGCCGGACGATGCGGACAACGTCGAAACCCTGGGCGATCAACTGATGCTCAACGGCCGCGCCGACGATGCGGTGGCCGCTTACGCCGCCGCGACCGCGCGCGGCCTGGACACACCCGTGCTCACGCGCCAGCACGGCATCGCGCTGCTGCGGGCGGGCCAGGCGCCGGCCGCGCACGAACGCCTGCAGGCGGCGCTGCGCGCGCGCGGCGACGATCAACGCACCATCGCCCACCTCGGCGTGGCGCTGGCCGCCGACGGGCGCATCGACCGCGCTGTCGAACTGATCGGCCTGCAGCGCCACGTGCGCGCGATCGCACTGGCGACGCCCGACGGTTTCGCCGATGCGCCCGCGTTCCACGCCGCGCTCGCCGACGACATCCGCCGCCACAGCCAGCAGCGCTGGGAACCGGCCGGCCTGGCCGCGCGTCAGGCCTACCTCAGCGGCGATCTGCTCGCCGACCGCACGCGGGCCATCGTCGGTTTCGAACGCGGCCTGCGCCAGGCGATCGATCGCTACCTCGACGAATGCCGCGCGGCCGCCACCGGCGACGATCTGTTCCTGCGCAACGTGCCGCAGCGCTACCGCCTGCACCTGTGGGCGACCCAGGCCGCCGAGAGCGGCTACATCGACACCCATATCCACGAAGATTCGTGGCTGTCGGGCGCCTACTACGTCGAGCTGCCCGCGGCCATCGCCGACGACGATGCCGAACACGCCGGCTGGATCGAGTTCGGCCGCCCTTACGCCGGCCTGCCGGGCTGGCCGGAACACGCCCTGCGCCAGGTGCGTCCGCGCGTGGGCGAGCTGTTGCTGTTTCCGTCCTACCTGTTCCATCGCACCCTGCCGTACCGCGGCGGCGGCGAACGCATCAGCATCTCCTTCGACCTGGCCGCGGTCTGAGCCGACAACCGATCCGCGCACGCATGCCCACCGAACCCGCCCACGATCAGCGCCTGTTTTCCTACGGCACCTTGCAGAACCCGGACGTGCAGCGCGCGACGTTCGGCCGCGTGTTGCACGGCGAGGCCGACGCGCTGGTCGGTTACCGGCGCAGTCTGCTCAAGATCGAGGACGCGCAGGTCGTGGCCACCAGCGGCCAGGCCTATCACCCCATCGTCGAGCGCAGCGACGATGCCGCCGACAGCGTCGCCGGCACGGTGTTCGCGATCAGCGCCGAGGAACTGGCACGCGCCGATGCCTACGAAGTCGACGATTACCGCCGCGTCGAGGCCGCGCTGGCCTCGGGCGGACGCGCCTGGGTTTACGTGCGCGCCTGATCGGGCACCGCGCCGTCGGCGCCGCCGCCACGTGCGCGGGCGCCGCGCAGCAGCGCGCGCAAGGCCGGGACGCAGGGCAGGTACAAGGCGGCGCCGACGATCCACGCCCAACCGTTCCAGTGTCCGGCGCCGGCGACGTAGATCGCGCCGAACAGCAGCGGGCCCAGCACCGCGGCCAGGCTGGCGAGGCTGGCCAGCACGCCTTGCAGCGCGCCTTGTCGCGCCTCGTCGGTGCGCTGACTGGTCATCGCCAGCAGCGCCGGCAGGCCGATGCTGCCGCCCGCGGCCAACAACAGGCCCGGCGCCATGCCGGCGCTGCTGCGCGCGAAGGCGAAGGTCAGATAGCCCAGCACGTCGGAAACCACGCCGCCGACCAGGGTGCGCACGGGACCGTAGCGTTCGCTGATGCGGCCGGTGGCGAAGGCCTGGAACAGCGCGTGCATCACCCCGAACGCGGCCAGCGACAGGCCCACCGCGGTCGGGTTCCAGCCGTAGCGGTCATGGCCGTAGATCGCCCATAGCGTGCCCGGCACCTGTCCGGCCAGCTGCATGGCCAGGTACAGCCACAGCAGCGGCGCCAGGTCCGGCAGCCGGCCCAGTTCGCGCAGGCCGCGCCAGGGCACCCACTCGCGCAGGGCCAGGGCCGGCGCCGGTGCGCGCTGGCGCGACGGCTCGGGCAGCGCGCACCAGGCCAGGCCGAAGTTCAGTGCGGCCAACACCGCTGCGGCCACGAACGGCGCGCGCAGCCAGACCGCACCGAGCAGGCCGCCGATCACCGGCCCGGCCACCAGGCCCAGGCCGAAGCTCGCGCCCAGCCAGCCGTAGCGGCGCGCGCGCTGCGACTCGTCGGAAATGTCGGCGATGTAGGCGCCCGCGACCGACCCGCTGGCGCCGCTGACGCCGGCGATGGCGCGGCCCAGGTACAGCAGCGACAGCCAGGGCGCGCAAGCCATCAGCAGGTAGTCCAGGGCGCTGCCGGCCAACGAGAACAGCAGCACCGGCCGGCGCCCGTAGCGGTCGCTGAGCGCGCCCAGCGCCGGCGCGCAGACGAACTGCATCAGCGCGTACAGCGCGGTCAGGGCGCCGGCGTGCAGGGCCAGGTGGTGCTGCAGGCCGAAGGCGTCGAGCAGCTGCGGCAGCACCGGCGCGATCAGCCCGATGCCGATGGCGTCCAGGGCGACGGTGGTGAGGATCAGGATCAGGGCCAGACGGCCGGGGGAGGCGTGAGGGGTGCGCATGGCGCATCACCTATCATCGATAGATTGAGTTCGCATGCTAGTCTATCGGTGATAGATTAAGCAAGCCCGAGGTCGGGAAGGCATGAAACTGCAACGCGAAACGGTGGTCGCCGCCGCTATGGCCCTGCTGGACGAGGTCGGCATGGACGGGCTGACCACGCGCCGCCTGGCGCAGGCCCTGGGCGTGCAGCAGCCCAGCCTGTACTGGCATTTCAAGAGCAAGCGCGACCTGCTCGACGCCCTGGCCGAGGCGATGCTGGCCGAGCAGCGGCCGGTCGATCGCGCGGCCTATCCCGACTGGCGCGAGTGGATGGCGGCGCAGGCGCGCGAGTTCCGCCGCTGCCTGCGCGCGCACCGCGACGGCGCGCGCGTGCACATCGGCACGCGCCCCGAGGGCGGCGATTTCGGCGATGGCGAAGCCGACCTGGCCTATCTGGTCGCGGCCGGCTTTACGCCCGCCGACGGCTTACGCGCGCTGATCTCGCTGAGCTATTACACGATCGGCTGGCTGCTCGAAGAGCAGGCCGCGACCGAGGCCGGACGCGGCCCTGGACAGGCACCGCTGACACCGGACCCGCACGCTTATCCGCTGCTCGCGCAGGCGCAGTCGGTGTTGAGCCAGAACGACGTCGACGCCGACTACGAATACGGCCTGCGCGCCCTGATCGCCGGCTTCGAGGCGCAGCTGACGCGCGCGTAGTCGCCCTCTCCGCTTCTCCCTTTGTTCTTAGCCTCCCCTTTGAAAAAGGGGGATTGAAGAGGATTTGCTTCTAGGCAACAGCAAAAGCAAATCCCCCCTAGCCCCCCTTTTCCAAAGGGGGGAACAGTCGAAGGCAGGGCTTGGAGGTCGGGCGCTTGTCTTCCCCCTTTGAAAAAGGGGGATTGAGGGGGATTTGCTCTTAATCCGCCGGCACCGTTCGCGACCGCGCCCATTCGCGCAGCCCTTCCACCTGCTCGGCCATCATCACCGACAGCGGCCGCGTCTGCTTGAGCTCGGCGCGCAGCTGAAAATCCGACAACGGCGTACCGGCCGCGTGCGCGGCGTACATCGCCGCGACGATGGCCTGTTCGATCTCCGCGCCCGAGAAGCCCTCGCTGGCCGCGCCCAGCGCCGGCAGGTCGAAGCCTTCCGGGTCCAGCGCGCGCTTGCGCAAGTGCAGGGCGAACAACTCGATGCGCGCCGACACGTCCGGCAGGTCGACGAAGAAGATCTCGTCGAAGCGCCCCTTGCGCAGCAGCTCCGGCGGTAGCGCGTCGATCTGGTTGGCGGTGGCGACCAGGAACACGCGCGACTTGCGCTCGGCCATCCAGGTCAGCAGATAGCCCAGCACGCGCCGCGACACCCCGCCGTCGCTGTCGCCGCCGTCGCCGGCCAGGCCCTTCTCGATCTCGTCGATCCATAGCACGCACGGTGCCAGCTGTTCGGCCGAGGCCAGCGCCGCGCGCAGGTTCTTCTCGGTCTCGCCGTGGAACTTGTCGTACAAGGTGCCGAAATCCAGGCGCACCAGCGGCACGCCGAACCCGGCCGCGACCGCCTTGGCCAGCATCGACTTGCCGCAGCCTTGCACGCCCAGCAGCAACATGCCCTTGGGCGGGTCCAGACCGGGCGGCGGTTCGCCGCCGGTGAACACCGCGCGGCGCTGCTCGACCCAGCGCTTGAGGCGGCGCGCGCCGGCGACGTCGGCCATGCGCGCGCTGTCGTATTCGTAATGCAGGTGGCCGGAGCGATTGAGCAGCTCGAACTTGAGCTTGGCCAGTTCCGGCAAATCGTCGGCGGCGATCGCGCCGTCGCGGAAGATCAGATGGCGCGCGATCCGGCGCGCGTCGACCGGGTCCAGGCCCTGCAGGTTGCGCACGATCTGCTTGACCACTTCGGCGTCGGCCTCGACGCGGCGGCCGCCGTGCTCGCGCATGTAGTTCTCGGCTTCCTCGCGCACCAGCTTGAGCAGGGCGTTGGCGTCGGGCAGGCGCGGCGTGTAGCGCACCGCCAGCGAGTCCAGGTCCGGCGGCAGCTCGACCTTGTGGCCGATCAGCACCAGCACGTGGGGCTGGCAGCCGCGGCGCTGCACGATCTCGCGCAGCTGGCGCTGGGTGCTGGCGTAACCCAGGTACGGGTGGGCGTCGAACAGCAGATAGATGCCGCGCTGGTCGGCGTCGCGGATCGACTGCAAGGTCGCCGAGATGTCGGGCGCGACCCGCGTTTCCTCGTCGTCGCGATCGAAATCGACCCGGCGCAGGCCCTCGGTGATCGACCAGCGGTACAGCGCGCGCCAGACCTGCATCAGCGCCTGCCGGAACAGCTCGACCACGCGGCTTTCGTCGCGGGTCTCGATCACGATCAGGGAGGTGTTGGCGCGGATCAGCGCGGTCAGGTCTTGCAGGTCGGTCATGGAAGCGGTCTTCGAGGTCGCCGCCATCATATCGACCCGAGCCGCGCGCCGCAGAACGCTTGAGCGCACGCGCCGCAACCGCGACCATGGCCGGATCGCGCCCTGCGGCGCGCCGACCGCGACCGCGATGGCCTTCGACGCCTTTGCCCTGGTGCTGGCCATGCTGGCCTTGGGCTATCTGTTCCAGCGCCTGCGGGTACTGCCCGACAGCGCGGCGCAGACTTTGAACCTGGTGGTGCTGTACGTCTGCCTGCCCGCGGCGGTGCTGCGCTACGCCCCGCGCCTGCATCTGGAACCGGCGCTGCTGGGCGTGGCCGCGGTGCCGTGGCTGCTGTTGGCCGCCACGGTGGTGCTGGTCGGCGCCTTGTCGCGTTGGCTGAAGTTCCGCCGCGACGAACACGCGGTGCTGCTGCTGACCGTCGCGCTGGGCAACACCAGCTTCCTCGGTTATCCGCTCACGCGCGCGCTGATCGGCGAACACGCGCTGCCCTATGCGGTGGTCTACGACCAGTTCGGCGCGTTCCTGATCCTGTCCACGTTCGGTTTGTGGGTGCTCGCGCGTTACGGCGGCGACGGCGCGCCCAACGCACGCGACATGCTGCGCCGGGTGCTGCGCTTCCCGCCGCTGTGGGCGCTGCTGATCGGCTTCACCGTGATGCCGGCGCAGCCGCCGAGCTGGATCGCCGGCGGCCAGCAGCGTTTGTCGGATGCGCTGCTGCCGCTGGCGATGCTGACGATCGGTTTGTCGGTGAAGCTGGCGTTGCCGCGCGACGAACTCAAGCCGCTGCTGACCGGCCTGACGCTGAAGCTGGCGCTGATGCCGGCCCTGGCCTGGCTGCTGGTGCCCTGGTTGGGCCTGCACGGCGAGATGGCGCGCGCGACCGTGCTGGAATCGGCGATGCCGCCCATGGTCACCGCCGGCGCGCTGGCGATCGCGCACCAGCTCGCGCCGCGCCTGGCCGCGGCCATGGTCGGCTACGGCCTGCTGTTGTCGCTGGCGACGCTGCCGTTGTGGGCGCGGGTGGCGGTGGGCTAGCGGCCGCATCCGCCATGCGTGCGCGATCGGTTCCGTACGCGGCGACTGCTGTGCTCGCGCATTCGCTCGACCGTCCCGAAAAAAAACGGCGCCGGATCGCTCCGGCGCCGTTCCCGATCCGCGGCCACGGACCGCGGACTGGCCGACTTACTGCACCTGCGAGCAGCTGGCGCTGTTGCTGGCCTGCAACTGGTCGTAGCTCTGCTGACCGGCCGGCAGCGGCGAGGCCTGTGCCGGCAGCAGCGAGCGGTAGGCCGGCGCGTACAGCGCCGACAGCACGCAAGCCTGCGACTGAGCATGGAACTTCAGGCGGCCGGTACCGAAGCCGCTGTCGAAGCCGGCCGCGCCCAGGTCGTTGCCCTGAGTGCCGGCGATCTGCACCAGTGCGTCGTAGGTCGCGTTGGCCAGATGGTTGCGGCGCTGGCTGAGCAGGGTGTCGCGGTCGGCCTTCTGCTGCGCGGTGGCGTTGGCCGGTAGCGCCGCGGGCACGGTGGCGTTGGTCAGCTGACGCTGGTGCTGCAGGCCCAGCGCGGCCAGCGCGGCCACGTGCGGCGCGGCGGCGGAGGTGCCGCCGAAGCCGTTATCGCCGTAGGACACGGTGTCGACGTTGGCGAAGCTGCCCAGGTCGGGCTTGGCATTGCCCACCGCCTGACCGGCCGGACGCGCGCCGCCGGCGGCCAGCACCGGGCCGCGCGAGCTGTAGCCTTCCAGTGCCGAATCGGCCGCGTTCAAGGCCGCCACCGTGATCACGCTGGCCGAGTCGGCCGGGTGGGTCAGCGAACGCTCGGGCTGGGCGTACTGCAGCGGCAGCTTGCCGGTGGTGATGCGCAGGAAGTTGGCCGCGCGCGCGGTCTTGCGCACCACGCGCAGGGCGAAGATGCCGCCGCCGCCCACGACCTGGTTGTTGAACACACCGGCGCAGCGCGCGGTGGCGGTGGCGGCCGGCGGCGTGTACGCCACCACTTCCAGCGGTTCCTGGCCGGCGCCGCCGTTTTGCGCGTAGTCGGACTGCTGCGCCTGCGCCCACGCGGCCGGGGTCACGGTCTCCACCCAGCGGAACGTGCCCCAGTCGAACCTGCGGCTGCGCACTTCGTCCTTCCAGTACACCAACTCCAGCTTGTAGTCGGTGTTGGCGGTGTTGTTGGCCGAGGGCCAGTCGTTCCAGCTCAGCGCGGCGACCACGCGCAGCTGGTTGGCCAGGTTGGCGTCGAACACGCCCACCGGCATGCACTGACCGAACTGGGCGCTGTAGGACACGATGTTGGCGTCCTGCACGCCGGCGGTGGCGGTGTCGAAGTCCTGCGCCACGTTGGCCGCGGCGCCGGCATCGCTGTCGCCGTCCCAGTGCGCCTGCGCGTAGTTGCCGGCGGCGTTCACGACCAGCACGCCGTTGCGGCTGGCCGCATCCAGCGCTTCGTACAAGCCCTTGTAGCTGCCCAGGCCCGGCGTGCCGTCGCCGGGCGCGCCGGCCAGGCCGCCCTGCGAGGCGGTGATGACCTGCGCGCGCGGTTCGCCCAGCACGCGGTTCTGCGCGTCCAGGTTGGCCGCGTCCTGGATGCCGCGCACCCAGTCGGCGGTCTGGCCGGCGTCGTACAGGCGGAATTTCGCCAGCGGGGCGATGTCGTAGACCACCTCGGTCACGGCGTTGCCGTGCGCGCTGCCGCCGGCGCCGAAGGCCTGGCCGGTGGGCGGGGTCATCACGATGTTGTCGGCTTGCTGCGCGGTGTTGCTGGGCCATTCCTGCGCGCCCTGCAGCGCGGCGACTTCGCCGTTGTTGTTGCCGAACTGGTCCATCACCGCGATGGTCAGGCCTTCGCCCTGCAGGTTGCGGCGCAAGGCCTGCGACAGGCCGGCGTAGTTGCCCAGGCTGCGCAGGTGGTCGATGTCGCTGGCGGTGGCGCCGTCGGAGAACACCGCGGTCTCGGCGATGTTCATCAGCTCGACCTGGGCCACGCCGGCGTGGCCGGCCACCCATTCCAGCTGCGCCACCGGCACCAGCGCTTCCAGGCTGGGCGAACCGGGGATGTCCTGGGCCTGGATGCCGCCGGCGCGCAAGGCGCCGACCAGGGCGGCGTTGGCCTGCGCCAGCAAGTTCGGGTTTTGGATGGTGGCGTAGTCCAGGCCCAAGTCGACGTTGACCTTGACCTTCTCGCCCTCGCGCCAGCGCAGCGGAATGCCGGCGCGGTCCAGCGCGGCGATCTGCGCGCGCACCGACGCGGCCTGCGTGGTTCGCGCCGCCTGCGTGGCCGGCGCGCCGGCGGGTGTGCGCAGCTGCGTCGGCAGCGCCTGCAGCGCTTGCAGCAGCTGGCCTGCGCCCAGCTTGGCCTGCGCCGGCGACTGCGGCGTCGGCGCGGTGTAGGCCACGCTCAACGAGGCCGGCGCGGCGGCGGGCGGGTTGCCGGCGTCGGCCATGGCGGCCGCGACGGCGGCAACGGTGTCCGCGTCCTGCGCGTTCGCGCCTTGCGCGGTGGTCGTATCGCGTTGCGACCACAGCAGCACCGCGGCGCAGGCCGCGGTGAGTCCGATGACGGTGTTCTTGGTGGTAAGACCCTTCTTCATTGCGATGCGTTCCTGATGATTGGGCGTAAGGGATCGCTGCGCCGCACGTGAGTGCGCACATAAGGGAGCAGGCGGTTAGGCGTGGGCGATCGTCGGTGCCGATGCGCCGCCCTTCGTCGCGATCGAAGGGCGATGCTGATATCCGGCACACTTTTTCTAACGCGGCGAGGTGAGGCGCCCCTACCTCGAATTTTCTTTTTCTGAAATTACTGTGGCGGAGTCGCTACTTTTCCGAAGTGTTTGTGCGCACGAACTGCACGAAAAATATGCAGGGAGGCGCGAGATGAGGGGACGCTCGACCGCCCAGGATCGGCAGCAAAGCTCGCACGAGCGCGACTCGCCCGCGTCAGGCGGCTGATCGCAGCGGCGATTGCCTATGCTGATGCACGGCGCGCCGCATCCTGGCCGCGGACAGGATCGAACGGAAACGTATGCGCACACGGGTTTGGATCGCGGCCGCTCTTGCGCTGGCCGCGACGGCGGCGGGTTTCGGCTGGCGCGAGGCACGGCAGGCGGGTGTCGATACCACGACGCAGGTCGCGGGCACGGACGCCACGCGCACGCGCCCTGTAGCGGGCGGCGACACCCCGAATGCCGGCGCGGGCATGGAGGCCGCCGCATCGCCGTCGCGGCCCTGGCCCGCCGGTTGCGATGTCGAGCGCGCCGACGAGGAACTCGCCGCCAGCGATCGCGAGCGCGCATTGGCGATGGCGCGGCAGCCGGATGCGCGCAGCCGCCTGTTCGCGGCGTATCTGCTCGATGGCGTGGGCGACGACGAGGTCGCCCTGGCGGCGCGCGAATCGGCGCGCGCCGATGCGCTGCGCCTGCCCAGCGAAGACCCGTTGTTGCTGTGGGCGCAAGTGTCGGAGTGCGAGGAAGAAGAGAACTGCCGACGCGCAGAGGCACTGGCCGCCCTGCAGGCACTGGAGCCCGACAACGCCGCGGTGTGGCTGGCGGGCTTGCGCTACAGCGCCGACGGAGACGCCGAGCGGCTGGCGGCCAATGACGCCCTGCTGCGCCGCGCCGCGCAGGCGCGTCATTACCGCACCGCGTTCGGCGACTTCGGTCAGGCGGCGCTGACGGCATGGTCGCGAGTGCCGATGGCGCCGCCATCGGAGTGCGCGATGCGCGTGTACGCCGCTCGCAACGAAATCGATTCGTGGGAGCCGCAGCTGTATGCGGGCGCCCGCGCGATGGACTTGGCCGTCGTGACCTCGCTGCCCTCGTATGGACCGTTGATGGAGTTGTGCCGGTCGCCGCCGCGCGAACGGCGCGACGTCTGCCTGAGCGTGTTCGGCTTGATGGCGCGCAGCCCGGACCTGATCGATCGGGTCATGGGTCAGCATGGCGGCACCCCGCTGGCCGCCGACGGCCCCGATGCGCTGGCCTGGCGTGAACGGGTGCGCGAGTTGAGTTGGCTAAGTGCCCAGTTCCCCGGCATGCGCGGCCGGCCGCTTCCGCCGGACTGGTTCGAACGGGTGTTCCGCCTGGGCGAGATGCCGGCGTTGGAGGCCTGGCTGACCGAACAGGGCCTGCCCACCCGGCCGCCGCCGAACTGGCTGCCCGACAACCCCCGCCAGCGCGCCCTGATCCTCACCGGTCGCCCGCCGCCGTCCTCAGCGCCCGCCGCGCGATAGCCCCGACCCCACCCCCGGTGTACCCTGCGGCTTCCGCCTAGAGGGAGCTCGCATGAAGACCGTGCTGGTGGCCAGTTCCAAGGGGGGCGTGGGCAAGACGACCATCGCCACCCATCTCGCCGCGCAGTCGGCGCTAGAAGGCTTGCGCACCGCGCTGGTCGACGCCGATCCGCAGGCTTCTTCCACGCGCTGGGCGCAACGGCGCGCGCTGCTGGAAAGCGCGGTGCTGCCGCTGGACGGCACGCGCCGCAAGGCCTGGCGCAAGGGCCTGCCCGACGACACCCAGCGGGTGGTGATCGATGCCCCGGCCGGCGCGATGGCCGAAGACCTGGAATCCTTCCTTGAAGTCGCCGACGCGGTGATCGTGCCGGTACAGCCCTCGACCCTGGACATCGAGGCCACGGTGCCGTTCCTGGACACCCTGGCCAAGCACCCGCGGGTGCGCCGCGGGCAGCTGCGCGTGGGCCTGGTCGGCAACAAGCTCAAGCCCTGGACCAACGCCTCCCAGCAGGCGGTCGAGCTGCTCGGCGAATGGCCGTATCCGGTGGTGGG
The DNA here is from genome assembly GCF_021284765.1 of Lysobacter sp. 5GHs7-4. Classification (NCBI taxonomy): domain Bacteria; kingdom Pseudomonadati; phylum Pseudomonadota; class Gammaproteobacteria; order Lysobacterales; family Lysobacteraceae; genus Lysobacter; species Lysobacter sp. 5GHs7-4. Next base: position 518,716 of record NZ_CP089924.1, read on the forward strand.
GCAGCTGCGCGACAGCCAGGCCTATGTGGTGATGACCGCGCTGGGCAAGAGCCTGTTCGACTACCACTCGGCGCAGATCCGCGATCACCAGGCCGACTGGCAGCCGCTGCTGAAGTGGCTGAAGAAGTAAGCGCGGTCGCCTGCGCAGCGTGCGTGGCGAGGATCGACACCGCAAACCCGCCATGCGCCGTGGCGTTCACGCCACCGGCGCGAGCGCACGGCTACCTTTCTGCGTCGCCGACAGGCATCCTCCTTTCCAAGCGTCGCGCCCACGCGCGCCGCGCACCCCTTCCTACTCAGCGGCCTAATCCATGCGCGAACTGATCCTGCTCCGCCACGCCCATGCCGAGCCGGCCGCCAACGGCCAGGCCGATCTCGACCGTCCGCTGTCGGCCGAGGGGCTGGCCGAAGCCGAGGCCGCCGGCCGCTGGCTGGCCGAGAACAAGCTGGTGCCCGACTGCGTGCTGTGCTCGCCTTCGCGCCGCACCCGCGAAACCCTGGAGGCGGTGCTGGCGGCGATCGGCTACGTCGACCAGCGCATCGAGCCGTCGATCTACGAAGCCACGCCGGGCACCCTGATCGCCCTGGCCGATACGCACGTGGACGCCGAGCGGCTGATGCTGGTCGGCCACAACCCCGGCCTGGAACGCCTGGCCGCGCTGCTGCACAGCGGCCAGTCCGGCGACTACCGCGGCATGCCGCCGGGCGGCGTCGCGGTGCTGAGCGTGCCGGCCGACACCAGCCTGGAGCCGGGCGTCGCCCAGCTCAGCGCCTTTTGGTGGCCGTGAGGCCGCAGCGACCTAGAGCCGCACGCTCCCTCGCCGCGCTCGGCTTGCTGGTCTGCTCGCTGGCCTGCGGGCTCGCGTGCGCGCCCGTCGCCGCGCAGGTGCCGGCCGCCGCGACGGCGTCGTCGGGCTTCGATCCGTTCTACACCCGTTTCGGTTTCGAGCTGCGCACGCGCTGGGGCCAGAAAGTCGAAGGCACGTTCCCCAGTTACGAGGGCGAGGTCGCCGTGCTGCCCGACGGCCGCCATCAGGTGCGCATCGCGCTGGCCACCGGCGCGGTCAAGGTCGGCGATTCCAAGCGCTACACCGAACTCGCGCGCGGCCGGCGCTTCTTCGATTCCGCGCGCTACCCGCGCATCGAATTCCTGTCCGAGCCGCACCCTGCCGACTTGGTCCACATAGGCGGTAAGCTGCGCGGCCGTCTTACTCTGCACGGCGTCAGCCGGATGGAAACCTTCGTGCTCGCGCCCTCGACCTGCTCACGCCCCGGCAAGGATTGCGACGTGCTCGCCTACGGCAGCGTGAGCCGCGACGACTACGGCCTGGACGGCTGGAACCTGGCCCTGGGCGACCGCGTGCGCTTCACGATGCGCGTGCGCACGCTCAAGGACCTGGGCGAGGGCGCGACGCCGTGAAATCCTGGCAACGCATCGCCATCGCCGCGCTGGCGCTGAGCCTGTCGGCCTGCGCCGGGCTGTCGCGCGCGCAGCGCGATCAGGCCACCCAGATCGTGGTGGCCGCGCGCTCCACCCAGATCGACTGCGCGGCGCCCAACGCCTGCGCGCAGCCCTCGCCCTTGCGCGACCTGGCCGCGCAGGCGCTGGCCGAATCGGCGCCCGACGCGCCGCGCCATTACGCCCTGATCCTCGACCACGGCCAGGACGCCCTGCTCGCGCGCGTCAACCTGATCCGCAGCGCGACCACCGCGATCGATCTGCAGACCTACATCTACGACGAGGACGACGCCGGCCGGCTGGTGCTGGACGAACTGGTCGCGGCCGCGCGCCGCGGCGTGCGCGTGCGCCTGCTGCTGGACCAACTGGCCGCGCTCAAGCACATCGAAACCCTGGCCGCGCTGTCCGGCGCGCACGCGAATTTCGAAGTGCGCCTGTACAACCCGGTGCTCAAGCGCGCGCGCATCACTTATCCGCAGTACCTGTTGGCCGCGGCCTGCTGCTGGCGCCGCCTCAACCAGCGCATGCACACCAAGCTGCTGCTGGTGGACGGCGCGGTCGGCATCACCGGCGGGCGCAACTACCAGGACGACTATTACGACTGGGACGACGAGTACAACTTCCGCGATCGCGACTTGCTGGTGGCCGGCCCGACCGCGCAGGTGATGGACCAGGACTTCGTGCGCTTCTGGGACGACCGCCGCAGCGTGCCGGTGGAGCGGCTCAAGGACGTGGGCACGTTCCTGATCCGCGGCGGCGTGCCCACGCTGGCGCCGGCCCAGTTCGAACGCCCGGCGCGCGCGCAGGCCATGCGCCGCGACGCCGGCGACGCCGAGCTGGTGCGCCAGCGCCTGGTCGCGCGCGCGCTGCCGGTGGGCGAGGTGCGCTACATCGCCGACTCGCCGGAGAAGCACCGCGGTAACGGCATCGACGGCGCCCAGGCTTCGGATTCGCTGCGCGGGCTGATCGAATCGGCGCAGCGCGAGGTGCTGCTGCAAACGCCGTACCTGGTGCTGTCCGACGCCGCGCAGGATCTGTTCCGCGAACTGCGCAAACGCCCTGAGCCGCCGCGCGTGATCGTGTCCACCAACAGCCTCGCCGCGACCGACGCCTTCATCGCCTACGCGCTGTCGTACAAGTACAAGCGCCGCTACCTGCGCGAGTTCGGTTTCGACATCTACGAATACAAGCCGTTCCCGGCCGACGCGCCGATCGACATCGCCGCCACCGGCGCGCGCCTGCCCGATCTGGGCCTGGACGATCTGCCGCCGCAGCCCGATCCCGAGCAACTGCGCCGCGAGCGCCCCGACCGCTCCAGCGTGGTCTCGCGCACCCAGTACCGCACGCCGCTGTCGCGCGAGTACGCGGCCATGCGCTACGCGCGCCGGCGTTCCAACGAACCGGTGCCGCTCAAGCGCGCCGGCGTACGCATCGGCATGCACGCCAAGTCGATGGTGATCGACGAGCGCATCGGCGTGGTCGGCACGCACAACTTCGATCCGCGCGGCGACCGCTACAACACCGAGAGCGCGGTGGTGATCGACGACGCCGAATTCGCCGCCGAGCTGGCCGCCAGCATCCGCCGCGACATCGCGCCGGCCAATTCGTGGGTGATCGCGCGCCGCGACAAGCCGCCGGTGTTCTCGGGCCTGGAGTATTCGATCACCAAGATCTCCGAACACCTGCCGCTGTTCGACCTGTGGCCGGTGCGCTACGCGACCAGCTACGAATTCGTGCCCGGGCCGAACTGCCCGCACCCGCTGTACCGCAATCAGCCGGGCTTCCGCGCCTGCTACCGCCCGGTCGGCGACTTCCCCGAGGTCAGCCTGGGGCCCAAGCGCCTGATCACGCGCATGTTCACCGCGTTCGGGGCGGGGTTGGCGCCGATTTTGTAAGCGCGGGCGTCGCGGCTGGCGGCGCTGAGAGCAAAAGCGAATCCCCGCGAGCCCCCCTTTTTCAAAAGGGGGAGCCAAGCCTGTCCGCCGCTTTTTAGAGCGCGCCGCGACTGGACCAACTTCTCCTGCCACCGCCGCCGCCCTTACCCGAAGCCGATTCCCCCCTTTGAAAAAGGGGGGTCAGGGGGGATTTGCCTTTGCTTTTAGCCTCCAGCCCCCCCTCCAGCCCCGTCACATCCCCCGGCATAGGTCGTCAGTCATGGGCAACCCAATGCAACCACCGGCCCGCAAACCTCATCTCTATCAACAAGTTCCAGTGTTGCAGGCCCCGCCCAAACAGTAGGTCTTCGGTGGGGTGACTTCCGGCATATGGAACAAGAGATCAGGTGTTGTACTCTACCAACACACCGAAGCACTATCACTCCCCCACCGACCCAGGACACCGCCATGAACGTCTCCAAGCTCTTCGACCGCAACGCCGCTTCCTCGAACGCCCCGGCCCGTACGGCCCCGGTCGCTCCCGCCCGCCACGTCCACCGCGAACGCGACTTCGGCGTCGGCTACGGCAACAGCAGCGGTTACGCCAGCAGCCGTCGCTACACCAACGACTGGGCGCAGCCCCGCTTCCGCTTCGCGTAAGTCCCGGTGACGTCTTGGTCGAGTGTCGGTCCGCTTCCTAGTGCCGCGACCGGCGTACTGCGCCCCTCTCCTCGCAGTGCGCCGGTCCAACGGCCCAGCCCGCCGACGGCAAGCCCCAACCGCACCACCCCACCCCCTAAACGCAGGGCAGCCGCGATTCCAGGCTAAGGAATCCCCGGCGCACCCTGCGTTCTTTTTTTGGGCCACCGCCGCGCCTGGGCTATCGTGACGGCATGAGCGCCGCCGACCGCCCCGTGTTCCGCAAACCCAGCACCCTCGAGCAGCTCAACGCCAGCTCGCGCAACACCGCGATGGAGCCGCTGGGCATCGTCTTTACCGAAATCGGTCCCGACTACCTGCGCGCGACCATGCCGGTCGACGCCCGCACCCATCAGCCCTACGGCCTGCTGCACGGCGGCGCCTCGGTGCTGCTGGCCGAAACCCTGGGCAGCTCCGCCGGCATGATGGCGGTGGGCGAGGGCCAGGGCGTGGTCGGCATCGAGATCAACGCCAACCACCTGCGCGGCGTGCGCGAGGGCACGGTCACCGGCACCGCGCGGCCGCTGCACGTGGGCGGCCGCACCCAGGTCTGGGAGATCCGGATCGAGGACGAAGCCGCGCGCCTGGTCTGCATCTCGCGCCTGACCGTGGCGGTGATCGCGATCTGAACCTGCGCCAGCGGCGATCCGCGCGCCGCGCTCGCCACGCCCTCGGCGCTTCGGTATCGTGCACAGGATGAATGCGCCGTCTCCCCACGCCGGCGCGGCCGCGCGCCCTGGCGCGTCGTCCGCGCGCGCGCTGCGTTACCTATTGCGTGTGCCGCTGCTGACGTGGCACCTGCTGATCGACCTGCCGCTGGTGTTGCTGGTGATGAACCCGTTGACCGCGGGCATCCGGGTCGGAGACGAGCGCCTGGAACACCGCGCGATCCGCGCCTGGTCGGCCGGTTTGATGCGCATCTTCGGTTTCCGCCTGAGCCGGGTCGGCACGCCGCTGCCGGGCGCGGCGATGTTCGTCGCCAACCACGTCAGCTGGATCGACATCGAGGCGCTGCACAGCCAGCGCATGATGGGCTTCGTCGCCAAGCGCGAAATCTCCGGCTGGCCGGTGGTGGGTTGGCTGGCCGCGCGCGGCGAGACCATCTTCCATCACCGCGGCAGCACCGAATCGCTGGGCGGCGTGCTGCACGAGATGCTGGCGCGCCTACGCGCGGGCCGTTCGGTGGGCGTGTTCCCCGAAGGCGGCACCCGCGGCGGCGGCGAGATCGGCCCCTTCCATGCGCGCATCTTCCTGGCCGCGGTCGAGGCCGGCGTGCCGGTGCAGCCGGTCGCGCTGTGCTACGGCGAGGGCGGCAGCGCCCAGGCCGTGGTCGCGTTCCAGCACCGCGAGAGTTTCTTCGCCAACTTCGTGCGCCTGCTCGGCGAGCCCTCGCGCAGCGCCACGATCCACTTCCTGCAGCCGATCCTGCCCGGCGAGACCGACGGCCGCCGCCGCATCGCCGACCTCGCGCGCCAGCGCATCGTCGAAGCGATGGAGCGTTGAACGTCGGGCGCGCCGATCCTTAGGATGGACGCGCATGCCGCCATGGGCCGCCCGCCGATGCTGACCGCCGCCGACTACCGTCCGCCGCGCTGGTTGCGCAACGCGCACCTGCAGTCGGTGCTGGGCTCCAGTCCGCTGCGCCGCCGCCGCGCCGAACGCCGCCTGGCCGAGCTGGGCGCGACCACCACCGCGCACCTGATCGACGGCGGCGACGGCGTGCGCCTGCAGGGCCTGCACAGCGTCGTGCCCGGCGCCGAACCGCGCGGTCTGGTGCTGCTGCTGCACGGCTGGGAAGGCAGCGCCGATTCCAACTACATGCGCATGACCGCGGCGCAGTTGCTCGGCCGCGGCTTCGAGGTGTTCCGGCTCAACTTCCGCGATCACGGCGACACCCACCACCTCAACGAAGGCCTGTTCCACTCCAACCGCATCGGCGAAGTGCTGCACGCGGCCTGCGACGTCGCCCGCCGCTTTCCGCGCCGGCCGATGTCGGTGGCCGGCTACTCGCTGGGCGGCAACTTCGCCCTGCGCCTGGCCCTGCAGGCGCCCGAGGCCGGCCTGCCGCTGACCCACGCCGCGGCGGTCTGCCCGGTGCTGGATCCGGCGCGGACCATGGATTCGATGGAGCAGGGACTGCCGCTGTACCTGTGGTACTTCGAGCGCAAATGGCGCGGCTCGCTGGCGCGCAAGCGCGAGCTGTTCCCGCAGTTCCACGATTTCGACGACCGCACCCTGGGCCTGCGCATGCGCCCGCTGACCCAGTGGATGGTCGAGCGCCACACCGACTACGGCACCCTGGACCGCTACTTCGAAGGCTATTCGGTCGCCGCCGACCGGCTCTCGCGGCTGCAGGTGCCGGTCAGCATCCTGATGGCCGAGGACGACCCGGTGATCCCGGTCGAAGGCTTCCGCGCGCTCAAGCTGCCGCCCAACGCCCGCCTGGAGATCGCGCCCTGGGGCGGGCATTGCGGATTTTTGGAGAGCGCGCGCCTGGACGGGTTCGCCGAGCGCTGGATCGCGGACTGCCTGGAGGCGGCCGCGTCGGCCTGAGGCGCTGCGCAGCGGCCGCCGGCTCCTGATGTTCCCTTCTCCCGTGGGAGAAGGTGGCGCGCAGCGCCGGATGAGGGTTCGGGGCGAGGCGGGAGCGATGCGCCCGAGTCGGACCCTCACCCCAACCCCTCTCCCATTGGGAGAGGGGCTCGATACGCGGAAGTTTCAGCCGGTGCGCTCGCGGCTGGCAGCCCATACGCCGCCCCTCACCCCGCTACAATGCGGGTTTGGCCTGAAGTCGCGAATCCCATGTACGAGACCACCCTCGATGCCCTGCGCCGCGGCGCGGCGGCAGAGGCACTGTCCGCCGCCCAGGAACTGGTGGCGGCGCAGCCGCAAGACCCGCACGCGCACCGTTTGCATGCCGCTGCGCTGCGCTCCAATGGCCACAACGACGCCGCCATCGCCGCGATCGACCGGGCCATCTCGATCGCGCCGGAAGACGCCAACCTGCACCTGGAGCGCGCCGGCCTGCTGTTGGACGGCCGTCAGCTCGACCAGGCCCAGGCCGCGCTCGCGCAGGCGATCGGCCTGGACCCGAACCAGTTCCCGGCTTACATCGTGCAATCGCAGCTGGCGGTATCGCGCGGCGATCTCGACGAGGCCGAACGCCTGATCCGCACCGCCGCGCGCATCGCCCCGGACCACCCGCAGGTGGCCGCGGTCGAAGGCAGCCTGCTGCTGCGTCGCGGCAACGTCGACGCGGCGCTGTCCATGCTCAGCAGCGCCGCCGAGCGCTCGCCCGACGAACCGCAGCTGCGCTACGCGCTGGGTTTCGCCTACCTCGCCAAGGGCCATCACGCCTTCGCCGAGCAGGCCTTCCGCGGCCTGCTGGAACGCAGCTCCTCGCCGTCGCCGTCGTTGCGCGTGCTGATCGTCGAACTGCTGCGCCGCCAGGGCCGCGTGACCGAAGCCGCCGACGAGCTGACGGCGTTGGCCGACGCCGATCCCAGCCCGGGCATGCAGCGTTGGCTGGGCGAGATCGAACTGGAAGCCGGCCGCACCGACAGCGCCCTGCCGCGCCTGCGCGCCGCGCTGGCCGCCGAGCCGCGCGACCGCCGCACTCTGTCGGCGCTGATCGAAGCCTGGCGCCGCCTCGAGGACGCCGACGACGCGCGCGCGACGCTGGAAGCGGCGCTGGCCACCCACCCGCAGAGCGACGACCTGTGGCGCGCGCGCCTGCTGTTCGAAGCCTTCGCCGGCGACGAGGCGCGCGTCATCGTCGAGCGCTGGATGGCGGCCATGCCCGGCCATATTCCGGCGCTGGAAGCGCGCGCCACCATCCACGACCATGCCGGCGAACGCGAACAGGCCGACGCCATCGCCCACCGCATCGTCGAACTCAATCCCGGCGACACGCGGTCGGAATTGCGCATCATCGACAGCCTGATGCAGTCCGATCCCGACGCCGCGGTCACGCGCGTGGAAAGCCTGCTCGCGCGCGCGCCCGACGAACAGGTCCGGATGACCCTGCGCCACCTGCTGGGCCGCACCCTCGACAACGCCGGCCAGCCCGGCGCCGCCGCCGCGACCTGGGCCGAGCTGCAGGCCGAAGCCGCCCCCCAGCGCCTGCCGCTGCCGCCGGTGACCACGCCGCGCACCAACTGGCCGGACCTGTCGCCGCTGCCGGACAACGCGCCGGGCGTGCTGCTGCTGTGGGGCCCGCCGGGCTCGCTGGTCGAGCGCATCGCGCTGAACTTCGACCTGACCGGCGGCCCGCTGCGCGCCGACCGCTTCGGTTCCAATCCGCCCAACGATCCGCTGCAGCGCTACGGCACCGCCGAGGCGCTGATCGAAGGCTCGATGGACCCGGCCTATCTGATCAACCTGTGGCGCGCCGCGCTGCCGACGCGCGGCATCAACGACGGCGCGATCTTCGACTGGCTGCTGTGGTGGGACAACGCGCTGCTGATGGCGCTGCGCCCGCACCTGCCCGAAGCGGTGCTGATGGTGGTGCTGCGCGATCCGCGCGACATGCTGCTGGATTGGCTGGCCTACGGCTCGCCGGCGCCGTTCAGGCTGGACTCGCCGGAAGCCGGCGCGCGCTGGATGGCGATGGTGCTCAACCAGATCGCTGCGCTGCACGAGCAAGACCTGTTCCCGCACCGCCTGATCAAGCTCGACGCGATCTCGCAGGATGCGCAGGGCATGGCCGACGCGATCGCGCAGGCGCTGGAGATCACCATCGCGCCGATGCCGCCGGAGGCCGTGGGCGCGCAGCGTTTCCCGTCCGGCCACTGGCGCGCGTTCGCCGAGCCGCTGGCCGAGGCGTTCGCGGTGCTGACGCCGGTGGCCAAGCGTCTGGGCTATCCCGAGGCCTGAGTTTCACCGTTTTACGGACGCGGGATGTTCGCATCCCGCGTCGGGTCGCCGGAGAGGGCTCCGGCGGCTGCAGGCGAGGCGAAGATATTGAGTTGCATCTTCCTCGACGCCAATCCGTTCGGCCACAGCTCGATCCATCTGGGCTCGCTGTACTAGGGCCTGGTCGCCGACACCGGCAAGACCTTCAAGCATTTGCGCCGCACGCGCCATACCCATCACCCGGTCGACGACGCCAAAGGCAATGCCGAGGCGCTGCTGAGCATGAAGGCGGACATGGGCCTGCGCATCGTCCTGGTGTAATTTGTCGGCATCGATCGATGCCGTGACGCGCGCGCATCGGCGCGGTTCTCGTCAGGAGGCGACATGCGTATCCACAGCGACAGTTTCGAGCGCGGCCAACGGCTGGACGCGCAGTTCGCCGCCGGCCAGCCCACGGCCGACGGCTACGGCTTCGCGCCCAACCGCAATCCGCATCTGGCCTGGAGCGAGGTGCCCGCGGCGACGCGCTCGTTCGCGCTGCTGTGCATCGACCCCGACGTGCCCACCGTGGCCGAGATGGTCGGCCGCGACGACGTGCAAATTCCGGTCGAGCAGCCGCGCGCGGACTTCTGCCATTGGGCGATGGCCGACCTGCCGGCCGAGCTGCGCGAGATCGCGGCCGGCAGCTGCAGCGACGGCGTGGTCGCGCACGGCAAGGCCGATCCGGCCGGACCCGGCGGCGCGCGCCAGGGCCTGAACGACTACACCGGCTGGTTCGCGGGCAACGCCGACATGGCCGGCGACTGGCGCGGCTACGACGGCCCGTTCCCGCCGCCCAACGACCTGCGCCTGCATCGCTATTTCTTCCGCGTGTTCGCGCTCGACGTCGAACGCCTCGACCTGCCCCAGCGCTTCGGCGCCGCCGACGTGCTGCGCGCGATGCACGGCCACGTCCTGGCCGAGGCCGCCACCTACGGCACTTACAGCCTGAATCCGGCGGTAAAGTAAGCGCCGCGACCGCCGGGGAGCGGTGCGTGGTTCGGATGCATCCCGTCGACCCGTCTGCGGTCGACGGAACTTGGTTATGGGTCGGCCGATAGGGGGAGCTATGGACGAACACAATCCTTACAGCGCATCCAGCGCTGCGATCGCTGCGTCGCCGGAAAAGCTGGACATCCAGTCCACCGGCAAGTGGCGGCGTTTTTTCAACTGGCTGATCGACATCGTCGCGATCATGGTGCTGACCTTCCTGATCGCGTTCGCCGCGGCGGTGGTCGGCGGCGACGCCGTCGGCATCTGGATCGAGCAGATGGATCAGCTGACCGAGTCGGCGATCAGCTACGCACTGTTTGCGCTGTATTACGTCTTCATGGAAGGCGCGTTCGGCTTCACCATCGGCAAGCTGATCACCAACACGCGCGTGGTCGACGAGTACGGGCGCCCGCCGGGCTTCGTGCGCGCGCTGTGGCGCACGCTGGCGCGGTTCATTCCGTTCGAGCCGCTGTCGCTGCTGTTCGGCGACGAGCGCGGCTGGCACGACTCCCTGCCGCGCACCTACGTGATCGACCGCCCGCGCAACGGCGCGCCCGCGGGCCGGGTGCGGCATTCGATCAGCGGCCAGTTCGGCGAGCAGGTGCTGCCGCAGTCCAAGCCGGTGGTGGACCCCGCGCCCTGATGCCGTTTCCCCGGCAGGCGCGCTGCGTGCGTCGCTGACGCGACAGAAGCGCTCTGGGGTAGGAGCGGCGTAAGCCGCGACCCGGAGTGCGCGCGGCCGCGCAAACGCGCGACAACGGCTGGATCGCGGCCGCGGCTTACGCCGCTCCTACCCCAAAGCAGATGTCGCCTGGGCTTACTTCGACGTCAGCTCCGACTCGACCACCATGTCGAGCACGTACGCCACCGACGAGGCGTCGGCCGGCGGGTTCTTGATGTCGTACTTCTTCACCCGGATCACGTTGCGCACGCCCGGCTCGTGGGTGTAACCCTCGATGTCCTGGTACAGCGGCTGCCAGGCGGCGTCGGTCTTGATCGCCACGCCGTTGGCCTCGTAGCGGCGCTCGCGCACCTGCAGGCACTGCATGTTCGGGATCAGCGGATGCGAGCAGGCCGCGCGCTGCGGCGCGACCTCGAAGAACACCGTCGTGCCCGCGCCGCCGTAGCGCGTGGCCGGCGTCGGCACGCCCTCGAAGCTGAGCCGGTCGCCGTTGGCGGCGGTGAGTTGCAGGCGCGGCGCATCGGCGCCGCCTTCGATCCGCGCCGGCAGCGCGCCGCGCAGGCGCTCGCCGACGGCGCTGTCCAGATCCATCAGGCGCTTGTCCTCGCAGGCCATCAGGGTCGATGCGAGATCGCCGAAGCTCAGCGTGCCGGCGTCGTGCGTATAGCTGCCGCCGGCGCCGTTGCAGCCGCCGCTGATGCTCACGCGCTTGCCGTTGAAATCCAGCTGCAGCGGGCGCTGCGTGCTGGGCGTCAGCACCGCGACCGGCTGGCCGCTCTTGTCCTGCGCGCCGATCAGGCGCCAGTGGTAGGCGTCCAGGCGAACGTCGGTCTGGGCGGCGTCGGTTTTGCCGGTGGCGGCATCGGTGCCGGCACCGGTGGGCGCGGTGTTGGACGCGCAAGCGGCCAGGGCCAGAACGAGCAGGGCGGGGGCGAGGGTCTTCATGATTCGGTCTTCCATTGCGAGTAACGAGCCGATACCAACGCATCGGCGTGGTGCGCGGGGTTGCGCCTGTTCATGATCGTTCAGGCGCCGCATAGGAAGAGTGAACGACGCGCTAAGTCCCGTCCGTCAGCTGCCCGACGGCATCAGCAGCAGCAAGGCCGCGCCCAACGCGAAGCGGTAATACGCGAACGCGGTGAAGCGATGGCTCTGGATGTAGTGCAGCAGCCACTTCACCGCCACGAACGCGGTCACCGCCGAGGCCGCGAACGCGACCGCCAGCGCGGTCCAGTCCTCGTTGGCCGCCGCCGGCGTGCCGATCACGTCCAGCAATTCGTAAGCGGTGGCCGCGAACATGGTGGGGATGCCGACCAGGAACGCGAACTCGGTCGCCGCCGCGCGGTTGGTGGTGCCGGCCAGCAGGGCGACGAAGATGGTCGCGCCCGAGCGCGAGGTGCCCGGGAACACGCCGGCGATCACCTGCGCCACGCCAACCAGGATCGCCACCGTCCAGGTGATGCTGCTGCGCTCGCCCAACGCGAGCGCGCGCTTGGCCGCATAGTGCTCGGCCACCAGCATCCAGATGCCGCCCAGCACCAGCGCCCAGGCGATCGGCAGCACCTTGTCGGGCAGCTCGAAGCCCAGCTTCTTGACCACGATGCCCAGCACCGCGGTCACGCCGAAGGCGACGCCGAGCTTGAGCAGGTAGTCGAAATTGTTCTGTTGCCGGACCACGCGCTGCGCGGCCAGGTCCATGCCGTAGGTTTCGACGTCGCGGGCCAGGGCTGCGCGGTTGCGCGGTAGGAAACCGGTCGCCAGCTGCCACAGCCGCTGCCGGTAGATCAGCACCACCGCCAGGATCGCGCCGGCCTGGATCGAGATGTTGAACAGGTCCGAACGATGGCCCAGCCAGTGCTGTGCGATCAGCAGGTGCCCGGTGCTGGAAATCGGCAGGAATTCGGTGATGCCTTCGATGATGCCTAACAGCAGCGCGGCGAGCAGATCGGTCATTGAGTGGGGAGACGTGCGGAAGCGGGAGGAGGGCGCTGCGAACAGCAGGACGACAGGACGAAATCGCCAGGACAGCAGGACGAAAACCGCGTCAGGATATCCTAAAGCGCCAATGACCCAAATTGGTGCATGCGCGGAAAATTCAGCACCAATATAGCGCAATGTTGCGTTGCGTCAGAATTATTTGTCAATAAAATCAATGACATAATTTACGCCAAAGCTTGGCACGCCGCTTGCTTTACTAAGCTCAGGCGGCACCAGCGCCGCGCACCGCACGCCCTTTCCCTCCTCTTCCGGATCCAGCCCATGTCCCTCGAACACGTCGAAAAGCTCATCAAGGACCACAAGGTCGAATTCGTCGATCTGCGCTTCACCGACATGCGCGGCGTGCAGCATCACGTGACCTTCCCCAAGTCCATCGTCGAGCCGGCGCTGTTCGAGGACGGCAAGATGTTCGACGGCTCGTCGATCAGCGGCTGGAAGGGCATCAACGAGTCGGACATGATCCTGCTGCCCGATTCGACCACCGCCTTCCTGGATCCGTTCACCGCCGATCCGACCCTGGTGCTGACCTGCGACATCCTCGACCCGGCCACCATGCAGGCCTACTCGCGCGATCCGCGCGGCGTCGCCAAGCGCGCCGAGGCCTTCCTCAAGTCCAGCGGCATCGCCGACCAGGCCTTCTTCGGCCCGGAGCCCGAGTTCTTCATCTTCGACTCGGTGCGTTACGCCAATGAAATGGGCCACACCTTCTTCCACATCGATTCGGAAGAGGCGGCGTGGAACTCGGGCAAGGAATACGAAGGCGGCAACAGCGGTTACCGTCCGGGCGTGAAGGGCGGCTACTTCCCGGTCGCGCCGCTGGATTCGCTGCACGACATCCGCGCCGAGATGTGCAAGACCCTGGAGCAGGTCGGCATCGAAGTCGAAGTGCACCACCACGAAGTCGCCAACGCCGGCCAGTGCGAGATCGGCACCAAGTTCAACTCGCTGGTCGCCAAGGCCGACGAGCTGCTGACGATGAAGTACATCATCAAGAACGTCGCCCACCGCAACGGCAAGACCGCGACCTTCATGCCCAAGCCCATCGTCGGCGACAACGGCAGCGGCATGCACGTGCACCAGTCCTTCGCCAAGGGCGGCGTCAACCTGTTCTCGGGCGACGGCTACGGCGGCCTGTCGCAGATGGCGCTGTGGTACATCGGCGGCGTGTTCAAGCACGCGCGCGCGATCAACGCCTTCACCAACTCCGGCACCAACAGCTACAAGCGCCTGGTGCCGGGCTATGAGGCACCGGTGATGCTGGCCTACTCGGCCCGCAACCGTTCGGCCAGCTGCCGCATTCCGTACGTGGCCAACCCGAAGGCGCGCCGCATCGAAATGCGCTTCCCCGACCCGATCCAGTCGGGCTACCTGACCTTCGCCGCGCTGATGATGGCCGGCCTGGACGGCATCAAGAACCAGATCGACCCGGGCGCGCCCAGCGACAAGGACCTGTACGACCTGCCGCCGGAAGAGGAGAAGGGCATTCCCACCGTCTGCCATTCGCTGGACCAGGCCCTGGAAGCGCTGGACAAGGACCGCGACTTCCTCAAGGCCGGCGGCGTGTTCACCGACGACTTCATCGACGGCTACATCGCGCTGAAGATGCAGGAAGTGACCAAGTTCCGCGCGGCGACGCACCCGCTCGAATACCAGATGTACTACGCCGTCTAAACCGCGCAGCGCGACGGCGGCGCTCGCCGTCGTCGCGTCCGCGATCGCGCCACCGCCAGGAGCACCGATGCAGATCCGTGCAGGCCAGCTGGACCATCCCGAGGTGATCGCGCTGCTGCGCGAGCATCTGCAGGGCATGGCGCAGCTGTCGCCGCCGGAGAGCATCCATGCGCTGGACCTGGACGGCTTGCGCCGGCCCGAGATCAGTTTCTGGAGCGCGTGGCAGGGCGATGAACTGCTCGGCTGCGGCGCGCTCAAGCAGCTCGATGCCGAACACGGCGAGATCAAGTCCATGCGCACGGCCGCGCGGCATCTGCGCAAGGGCGTGGCGGCCGCGATGCTGCGGCATCTGATCGACGAGGCAGGGCGACGCGCCTATCGGCGGTTGAGCCTGGAAACCGGCTCGATGGAAGGATTCGCGCCCGCGCGCAGCTTGTATGCGCGCCACGGCTTCGGCGCCTGCGGGCCCTTCGCCGACTACGTCGACGATCCCAATAGCGTCTTCATGAGCAAACAGTTGTAGACCTACCCGGCGGCCCGTGGCGAAAGCTACGGGCCGCTCGCTTTTCCGCGCCATCACTGCAACGCCCACCACCACAACCAGGAGACCCCAACGACGGGCCCGGCCCGCCGCAAGGCAGCTGCGTCCCGAAAAAAGCCTGGGCCACGACGAAATGCCCATGCCGAAAACACACGAAGCAATGACCGGGGAGGGGCCACCGCTTATGAGGAGCCTGCGTCATGTCGACTCGTACCAACGCCTGCACCACCGCGACCGCGCACGCCGCGCTCGCTCTCGCGTTCGCCCTGGCGGCGAGCGCGCCCGCGCACGCCGGTACCTCGGGCTCGGTGAGCTTGACCAGCGATTACGTCTTCAGGGGAGTGTCGCAGACCAACCAGGAGCCGGCCCTGCAGGGCGGCATCGAATACGCCGCCGATAACGGCTTCTACGCCGGCGCCTGGGGCAGCAACATCAGCTGGCTGTCCGATACCGTCGTCGTCGGCGACGACATCTCCAGCAGCCTGGAGCTGGACGCCTACGCCGGCTACCGCGGCAAGGTCGGCGAGACCTTCGCCTACGACGTGGGCGCGCTGTACTACTGGTATCCGGGCGACTACCCGGGCGGCTTCAACAGCCCGAACACCGCCGAGTTCTACCTCGGCGCCACCGTCACGCCGGTGGAGACCGTGGTGCTGGGATTGAAGTACTCCCACGCCCTCACCGATCTGTTCGGCTACGCCGACTCCGACGGCAGCGGCTACCTGGACGCCACGGTCAACTGGACGTTCCAGCCGGGCTGGACGTTGAACCTGCACGGCGGCAAGCAGTGGATCGAGAACAACGAAGTCTTCGAATACACCGACTGGAAGCTCGGCGTGACCAAGGCCTTCGACAACGGATTCTCGATCGCCGCCGCTTACACCGACACCGATGCGCAAGAGGCGCTCTACACCAACGCGCACGGCAACGACATCGCCGGCGACGCGTTCACCCTCACCCTCAGCAAGGCGTTCTGATGCGCCCACGCACCCATGGAGCTGCGAGATGAAACTGATCACCGCCATCATCCGGCCGTTCAAGCTCGACGAAGTGCGCGAAGCCCTGACCGAAGTCGGCGTTTCGGGCATCACCGTCACCGAAGTCAAGGGCTTCGGCCGCCAGAAGGGCCACACCGAGCTGTATCGCGGCGCCGAGTACGTCGTCGATTTCCTGCCCAAGCTAAAGATCGAATGCGCCGTACCCGACAGCCTGCTCGAGGCCGCGCTGGAAGCGATCCAGAACGCCGCGCGCACCGGCAAGGTCGGCGACGGAAAGATCCTGGTGCAACCGGTGGACAGCGCGGTGCGCATCCGCACCGGCGAGCTCGACGACGACGCCCTGTGACCCTGACGCGAGAACCGATATGAAGACGCATGCATTGGATTCCCGCTCGCGCGAGCGGTCGTTGCGAACCCTGGCCTCGGGCGCGCTGCCCCTGGCCGCCCTGCTGGCGCCGCTCGCGGCGCGCGCGCAGGAGGCCGTCGCCGCGGCCGAACCCGTCGTCGACAAAGGCGACGTCGCCTGGATGCTGACTTCGACCCTGTTGGTGCTGTTGATGACCGTGCCCGGTCTGGCCTTGTTCTACGGCGGACTGGTGCGCTCCAAGAACGTGCTGTCGGTGCTGATGCAGGTGCTGGCGGTGTTCTCGCTGATCGTCCTGCTGTGGGTGGCCTACGGCTATTCGCTGGCGTTCGGCGGCGGTGGCGCGTTCATCGGCGGCTTCGACAAGCTGTTCCTGGCCGGTGTGAACAAGGACACGTTGGCGGCGACCTTCAGCGCCGGCGTGTCGTTGCCGGAATACGTGTTCGTCGCGTTCCAGTCGACCTTCGCCGGCATCACCGGCGCGCTGATCGTCGGCGCCTTCGCCGAGCGCATCAAGTTCTCGGCGGTACTGCTGTTCTCGGCGCTGTGGTTCACCTTCGCCTATCTGCCGATCGCGCACATGGTCTGGTACGGGCCCGACGGCTATCTGTTCGCCAAGGGCGCGATCGACTTCGCCGGCGGCACGGTGGTGCACATCAACGCCGGCGTCGCCGGCCTGGTCGGGGCCTACTTCGTCGGCAAGCGCGTGGGCTACGGGCGCGAGGCGATCAAGCCGCACAACGTCACCTTCACCATGATCGGCGCGTCTTTGCTGTGGGTGGGCTGGTTCGGTTTCAACGCCGGCTCCAACCTGGAGGCGACGGCCGGCGCGGCCTTGGCTTTCCTCAACACCTTGCTCGCGACCGCGGCCGCAGCCCTGGCGTGGAGCCTGGTGGAGGCGGTGATGAAGGGCAAGCCGTCGATGTTGGGCGGCGCCTCGGGCGTGGTGGCCGGCTTGGTCGCGATCACGCCGGCCTGCGGCACGGTCGGGCCGATGGGCGCGATCGCGATCGGCGCGATCGCGGGCGTGGTCTGCGTGTGGGGCGTGCACGGGCTCAAGCGCCTGCTGCGCGCCGACGACGCGCTGGACGTGTTCGGCGTGCACGGCCTGGGCGGCATCGTCGGCGCTTTGCTCACCGGCGTGTTCAGTTCGCCGTCGCTGGGCGGTTTCGGGCTGGGCGCGGGCAACGATTCGATCGCGGCGCAGGTCGGGGTGCAGGCGTTGAGCGTGGGCATCACGGTGGTGTGGTCGGGTCTGGTCTCGGTGCTGGCTTTCGGCGTGGTGAAGCGGGCGCTGGGGCTGCGCGTGGCGGAGGAATCCGAACGCGAGGGGCTGGACATCACGTCGCACGGCGAGTCGGCGTACGAGCATTGATCGTGACGGGCCGGAGGCATGCCTCCGGCCCGGCTTATGAGCCGTCATCGACCGACCCTTGGCAGCAGCGGCGCGGACCGCGCGATTCTGCAAACGCCGTAGCGGCACGAACCGTAGCCTTGCGCGGTTCCGCGCCGCTGCTGCAAGGGGTTGTCGATTAGTCGCGTTGTCGCCGTAGCCCCTGTAGGAGCGGCGCAAGCCGCGACCGCGAACTCCGGCGATCGCGCTTGTCCGATTCTGATTGCCCTTCAGAAACCGATGCTGTGCTTTTAGCTCCCTCCTTTGGAAAAGGAGGGTTGGGGAGGATTTGCTGTTGCTGTTGTCTTCGCTTCTTCTGACCGAAAGTCAACGGCTTCCGCCTGCTGCGCATGCGGGTCACTTTCTCTTGCTCGCGCTTTCTGTAGGAGCGGCGTGAGCCGCGACCGCGAATCCCGGTTGCCGCGCCTATCCGGCTCCGATGGCCTTCAAGCTCCAGCGTCGCGCTTTTAGCTCCCTCCTTTAACAAAGGAGGGTTGGGGAGGATTTGCCTTTGATGTTGCTTCGTTTCTTCTGACCGAAGGTCAAAGGCTTCCGCCTGCTGCGCATGCGGGTCACTTTCTCTTGCTAGCCCAAGAGAAAGTAACCAAAGAGAAGGGCTTGAGCCAGAAGCTCCCGTGTGGCTTCGGAACTTGCGCCGGGATTTTTCGATAAGACATCCCTGTCTTATCGAAAAACGGCGCGCGTCCTGCGCGCCGCCCTCCGGGTCTGGGGATGGTTGTGTGACTTCGGGTCAATGGACTTCAATGCCGGAGCAAACTCAACGGCAACGGCAACGGCAACGGCAACGGCAACGGCAACGGCAACGGCAACGGCAACGGCCGGATGGGGTGTGGGGTGCGGTGAGCGGATGCGAACCGCACCGTCGCGTCGTGCGGGCGGGTGCGGGGTGAGAAAACAACGGTTATCGCCGGTCGACGCGGCTTCGCAAGATGCGGCCAACCCTGTCGCTGGCGCGGTGCTAGCATCGGCGCATGCACGTCACCCCGCTGCTGCAAGGTCCGCTTACGGTGGTCGATTACCGCTGCGACTCCGGGCCGGGCGATGTTGCGTTCGTGGAGCTGCACGAGCGCCATTCGCTGGCTTACGTGCGTCGCGGCAGCTTCGGTTATCAGACGCGCGGGCGCAGTTACGAACTGGTCGCCGGCTCGGTGCTGATCGGGCGTCCCGGCGACGAGTACCGCTGCAGCCACGATCATCACCTGTGCGGCGACGAGTGCCTGTCCTTCCATTTCGCGCCCGCGCTGGCCGAGGAGCTGGCCGGCCCCTGCCGTTGCCCGCCGGGCGCCTGGGTCGCCGCCGGCCTGCCGCCGCTGCCGGAGCTGATGGTGCTGGGCGAGCTGGCCCAGGCCGCGGCCGAAGGGCGCAGCGAACTCGGGCTGGACGAATTGGGCCTGCTGTTCGCACAGCGCTACCTGCGCCTGGTCGGCGGGCGCGATGCGGCGCCGATGCGCGCGCAGGCGCGCGACCGCCGTCGCGCGATCGAGGCCGCGTTGTGGCTGGACGCGCATGCGCACGAGGCGGTGGATCTGCAGCGCACCGCCGCCGGCGCGGGTGTGAGCGCCTTCCATTTCCTGCGCCTGTTCTCGGCCGTGCTCGGCGTCACCCCGCATCAGTACCTGCTGCGCGCGCGGCTGCGGCGGGCGGTGCCGTTGCTGGCCGACGAACAGCGCAGCATCACCCAGGTCGCCTACGACAGCGGCTTCGCCGATCTGTCCAACTTCGTGCGCACCTTCCACCGCGCCGCCGGCGTGTCGCCGCGCGGGTTCCGTCGCGCCGCGCGCGGCGACCGCAAGATTCTCCAAGAACGCATCCGCGCTCACGCCGCAAGCTGAGCCTCCATCCCAGGAGGTTCCGCCATGTACGACCATATCGGCCTGAAGGTCCGCGATCTCGATGCCAGCCTGCGTTTCTACGAAGCCGCGCTGGGCGCGCTCGGGCATCGCCTGGATTCGCGCTACGACGGCGGTGCCGGCCTGGGGCCCGACGGCGCGCCGGCACTGTGGCTGTACGAGGACGCGCAGGCGGCCGGCCAGGGACACGTCGCCTTCCGCGCGCCCGACCGCGCCAGCGTCGACCGCTTCCATGCCGCCGGCCTGCAGGGCGGCGGCCGCGACAACGGCGCGCCCGGCCTGCGCGCCGATTACAGCCCGAGTTACTACGCCGCGTTCCTGATCGACCCCGACGGCCACAACGTCGAGGCGGTGTGCATGGACTGAGCGGGCGCGCTCAAGCCAGTCGCGCGCCGCGTACCTGTTCGATCTCCGAGCGCGGCGGTGCGCCGAACAGGCGCTTGTACTCGCGGCTGAATTGCGAGGGGCTCTCGTAGCCGACCTTGTGCGCGGCCGCGACCGCCTCGATGCCGTCCATCAGCATCAGACGGCGCGCCTCGTGCAGGCGCAGCTGCTTCTGGAACTGCAGCGGCGACATCGTGGTCACGGCCTTGAACTGGTGGTGCAGCGAGGAGGTGCTCATGTGCACCGACTGCGCCAGATCGTCGATGCTCAGCGGTTGCAGGTACTGCTGGCGCAGCAGCTCCACCGCACGCGCGATGCGGTGCGAGCGCGTGTCGGCCACCGCCAGATCGCACAGGCGGTGGCCGAGGTCGCCGACCAGCACGCGGTAGTAGATCTCGCGCAGGGCGATCGGCGCCAGCACCGGCAGGTCGGCCGGCGTTTCCAGCAGGCGCATCAGCCGCAGCACCGCATCCAGCAAGGGTTCGTTGACGCGCGCGGCGTACAGGCCGCGGTCGATGCCGCCGGAGTGCGCCTGCGGGCCGGCGTCCAGGATCAGCGCGGCGATCTCTTCCGGGTCGATGTCCAGGCGCAGGCAGAGATAGGGCTCCTCCGGCGTGGCCTGGATGACCTGGCCGATCATCGGCAGGGTCACCGACACCACCAGGTAGTGCAGGGGATCGTAGTGGTAGGTCTCGCCGGCCAGCATCGCGACCTTGCTGCCCTGGGCGACGATGCACAGGCGCGGCTCGTACACCGTCGGCCGGCACGGCGTCGGCGTGCTGGAGCGCATCAGGTACAGCTGCGGCACGGCGGTGGCGTGCACGCCGTCCTCGGGGGTCAATCGGGCAATCCGGTCGGCCAGCTCCGCCTGCGGGGTGCAGGCCGCTTGGCGGGCGATCGACTCGGCGGAAGTATTGGCGTTCATGGCTTCCAGCATCCGGCGGGGATGGCGGGATTATGTTTGCAGATCCTGTCGGTAGGCGGGGTCGACCGGCGAAATTGCAGGATTGGGCAACGATTCGACAGCATCGTACTAACCCTGCGACGGGGCGGCCGCCTAAGGTAGCCGTCTCCCCCCGACCCGACCGGGCCCGCCCCGGCGTGGCGCCCGCGCGCCCCGCCCCGACGTTCCGGCCGCGGTCCCCTCGCACCGGGAACCGTCGCGATGTGGATCGTCCAATACGCGCTCGACCGCCGTTACACCATCGGCGTGCTCGCCATCCTGATCCTGTTGTTCGGCACCTTGTCGGCGCGGCGCATGCCCACCGACATCCTGCCCGAGGTCGGCATCCCCTCGATCAACCTGGTCTGGACCTACAACGGCCTGCCGGCGGCGGACATGGCGGCCAAGCTGACCTCGTTCTCCGAGGTCGCGATCATGAACACCGTCGACGACCTCAAGGAAGTGCGCTCGGAGTCGATCAACGGCGCCAGCATCGTGCGCATCGACTTCCAGCCCACGGTCAGCCTGGACCGCGCGTTGGGCCAGATCACCGCGGTCTCGCAGACCATCCTGCGGCGCATGCCGCCGGGCACCTCGCCGCCACTGGTGGTGCGCAACAACGTGTCCAGCACGCCGGTGCTGCAGTTGGTGCTGTCCTCCGATTCGCTGACCGAGGCGCAGCTCTACGACTACGCGCGCCTGCAGTTGCGATCGCAGATCCAAACCATTCCCGGCATCCGCATGACCCTGCCATACGGCGGCGCGGCGCGGCAGATCATGGTCGACCTGGACCCGTCGGCGCTGCAGACCTACGGGCTGACCTCCAGCGACGTCACCACGGCGCTGGAGCGCGGCAGCCCGACCCTGCCCTCGGGCTCGATCCGCGAGGGCGCGCGCGAGCTGCAGATTTCGCTGGACACCAGCCCGGCCACCGCGGCCGAGTTCCTCGACCTGCCGGTGGTCACGCGCAACGGCAGCGTGATCTACGTGCGCGACGTCGCCTCGGTGCGCGACGGCGGCGCGCTGCAGAGCAACGTCGCGCGCATGGACGGTTCCAGCGCGGTGTCGGTGGCGCTGATCAAGCTCGGCGGCGCGTCGGCGGTCGAGATCGTGCGCGCGGTGCGCGAGCGCCTGCCCGAGATCGAGGCCTCGGCGCCGCCGGGCATGCGCATCCAGCCGATCTTCGACCAGTCGGTGTTCGTCGACAACGCGATCGGTTCGATCCAGCACGAGGCCCTGCTGGTCGGCCTGCTGGTGGCGCTGGTGGTGCTGGTGTTCATCGGCTCCTGGCGTTCCAGCCTGATCGTGCTGTCGGCGATTCCGCTGGCGCTGCTGTCGTCGGTGGCGATGCTGCATCTGCTGGGCTACACCTTCAACGTGATGACCCTGGGCGGTCTGGCGCTGGCGATCGGCATCCTGGTCGACAACGCGGTCGTGGACGTGGAGAACACCAACCGCAACATCGCCCTGGGCAAGGACGTGCGCACCGCGATCCTGGACAGCGCCAGGGAAGTGGTGTTCCCCGAATTCGTATCGACCGTGGCGATCTGCATCGTGCTCACGCCGATCCTGCTGATGACCGGTCTGTCGGCCTGGGTGTTCACGCCGCTGGCGCTGGCGGTGATCTTCGCCATGGCCGCGTCGTTCCTGCTCTCGCGCACCCTGATCCCGGTGCTGTGCTACCTGCTGCTGCCGGCCGACATCGAAAGCCGCGCGCGGCCGCGCTGGCGCGCCGAGCGCGCCTTGCTGGCGATCAGCCATCGCGTCGAACACACCCTGGACTCGCTGCGCGGGCGCCACCACGACCTGCTGGTGCGGCTGGGCCATCACGGCGGCGTGCTCGCGCTGGCGGCGCTGCTGACCGTTGGCGTGGGCGCGGCGTCGGCGCTGATGCTGGGCCGCGAGTATTTCCCGCAGGTCGACGCCGGCCAGTTGCGCCTGCAGCTGCGCATGCCTTCGGGCATGCGCCTGGAGGAGACCGCCGCGCGCCTGACCCAGGTCCAGCGCGAAATCCGCGCCATCGTGCCGGCGCAGGAACTGGAAACCGTCTACGAACAGATCGGCGTGCCCGACGCGGTCAACCTGGCCCTGGTCGACAGCGCCGTGGTCGGTTCCTTCGAGGCCGAGGTGATGCTGCAGCTGCGCACGCCGCACGGCCCCAGCAGCGTTTACCTGCAGCGGATCCGCGAGCGCATCGCGCAGAAGTTCCCCGACGTGAAAGTGTTCGAGCGCCCGCCGGACGCGACCAGCCGCACCCTGGCCGGATCGGCCGCGGCCGCGTTCGAGGTGCGCCTGATCGGCCGCGACGTGCCCGGCAATCTCGCCTTGGCGCGCGAGATCGAACAACGCCTGCGGCAGGTGCCGGGCGCGGTCGACGTCGCCCTGCGCCAAGTGCTGGACCTGCCCGAGTACCAGGTCAAGATCGACCGCACCCGCGCCGCCCAGCTCGGCCTGGACACGCAGCAGGCCAGCCGCGCGGTGCTGGCGGTGCTGGGTTCGGCCGGCACGGTGTCGCCGGTGTACTGGACCGACACCGTCAACGCGATCGCCTACACCGTGCAGGTGCAGGCGCCGCCGGCGCGCCTGGGCGACATGGACACCTTGTTGAACATGCCGCTGCGCATCGGCCCCAACGGCCAGGCCGTCCTGCTGCGCAACATCGCCACGGTCACGCCGCGCACGGTGCCGGCCAGCATCGGCCGCACCACGCTGGCGCCGACGATGAGCGTGCTGGCCAATGTGCAGGGCACCGACCTGGGCTCGGTCTACGACCGTCTGAGCGCGATCACCAAGGAAATGGAAGCGCGGCTCAAGCCCGGCAACCGCATCGAGATCGCCGGCCAGGCCGGCGAGATGCAAAGCGCCTACGGCGAACTCGCCGCCGGCCTGATGATGTCGGCGGTGCTGGTGTTCCTGGTGCTGGTGGTGAACTTCCAGTCCTGGATCCAGCCGCTGGTGGCGATGTCGGGCCTGCCCATCGCGATCGCCGGCGCCGCGGTCGGCCTGTTCGTCACCGGCACGCCGCTGAGCGTGCCGGCGTTGATGGGCGTGATGATGGTGATCGGCGTATCCACCGCCAACAGCGTGCTGGTGACCAGCTTCGCGCGCGGTCTGATCGCCGAAGGCCACGATCCCGAGCTGGCCGCCTACGAGTCCGCCGCCGTGCGCCTGCGTCCGGTGCTGATGACCGCCAGCGCGATGGTGCTGGGCATCGTGCCGATGGCGATCGGGCTGGGCGAGGGCGGCGAGCAGAACGCGCCGCTGGGCCGCGCGGTGATCGGCGGCCTGCTGTTCGGCACGCCGGCCACCTTGGTGCTGGTGCCTTCGATCCTGGCCGTGCTCGGCCGACATATCAAACGACGCGCCGCGCGACACGCGCAGGCCGAACCCACCGCCGCCGCCGGCATCGCCGGCGCAGGAGCGACGCCATGAACCTGTCCACGCACACGCCCCGTTCCCTGACCTACGCGACCCGCGCCGTCGGCGCGCTGGGCCTGGCGATCGCGCTGGCGCTGGCCGCCGGTTGCGGGCGCAGCGAAGCCGAAACCGTAGCGGCCGCCGACCCGCCGGAAGTGCTGGCGGTGGCCGCCAAGCCCGCCGATGGCGAACTCGAACTGCGCCTGCCCGCGCGCGCTTACGCCGGCGAGTCGGCGCAGATCTACGCACGCGCCACCGGCTTCGTGCGCGAGCGTCAGGTCGACCTGGGCGATCGCGTGATCGCAGGGCAGGTGCTGGCGACGATTTCCGCGCCCGAGGCCGACCAGAGCGTGCGCGAGGCCGTCGCCGAACTCGGCCGCGCCAGCGCCGACCAGGAACTGGCGCAGGTCAATTTCGACCGCGCCCAGGTGCTGGTGGGCTCCGGTGCGATCTCCAAGGAAATGTTCAGCGACCGCAAATCCAACCGCGACGCCGCCGTCGCCGCGCGCGCGGCCGCGCAGGCGCGCCTGAGCATCGCGCGCGAACGCAGCGCATTCCAGAGCGTGCGCGCGCCGTTCGCCGGCGTGGTCGCGGCGCGCAACATCGAGCGCGGCGACCGCGTGGTCGCCGACTCGGCGGCCTCGGCGCAGCCGATGTTCGAGATCAACGCGCTGGACCCGCTGCGCATCGTGATCGACGTGCCGCAAAGCGCCGCCTTGCAGGTGCGCACCGGCCTGCAGGCGGAGGTGCGCTTCCCCGAGTTGCCGGGCGAAACCTTCCAGGCCGAGGTCGCGCGCAGCGCGCAGAACCTGTCGCGCGATCTGGGCGCGATGCGCGTGGAGTTGCGCCTGCCCAACGCCGATGGCCGCATTCCCGCCGGCATGGTCGGCGAGGTGCGATTGAAGGTGCCGCGTGCGGCGCCCGCGGTACTGGTGCCGGTGTCGGCGGTGATTCAGGGCGGTGCCGGTCCGCGCGTGGCCGCGCTGCGCCAGGATTCGACCCTGGAGTTCCGCAGCGTGGCGTTGGGCCGCAACCTGGGCAGCGAGATCGAGATCGTGTCCGGCCTGGCAGCCGGCGATCGCGTGGTGCAGGCGCCCAACGCACTGCTGGCCGAGGGCAACAAGGTGCGGATCAAGCCGCCGGCGGCGCCGCGCAAGTCCTGAACGCGGGCGCGGCCTACACACCGGGCTAACGCCAACGGCAGCAGCGCTTAACTCGCCGGCGCGTAGCCTCGTCGGCAGGCTTCAGCGCCGGGAGTGCGTCATGGCGATCTGCGACGTGTGCGGCAACGACTACGACAAGGCCTTCCTGATCGACATGGGCGGGCGCGGCGGCACCTTCGATTCGTTCGAATGCGCGATCCACGCGCTGGCGCCACGCTGCGCGCACTGCGCCTGCCCGATCATCGGCCACGGCATCGAGGGCGGCGACGCGATCTACTGCTGCGCGCATTGCGCCAAGCACGCCGGCGTGAAAGGCGTGGCCGACCGCGCGCCCGCCTGAGCCTGCGCCCGGTAGTGGGCGCGCGGCTTTGCCGCTACCATCCGACGCAGACGCAAGGACTGCGCGGAGAGCGGCATGGACGGTCGGCAAGAGGCGCAAGCAGACGCGGCGGATCGGCCGCAGACGCCCGCGGCGGCGTTCGAGCGCCAAGCCGCGCTCGCGCCGGCGCGCATCGCCCTGATCGCCGCGGACCGGCGCTACGACTACGCCGAACTCGATGCGCGCGCCAACGCTTTGGCTCTGCGCCTGCAGGCCTTGGGTCTGGCGCGCGAACAGCTGGTGGCGGTGTGGATGGAACGCTGCGCGGCTTTGCCCATCGCCTTGCTGGCGGTGGCCAAGGCCGGCGCCGCCTACCTGCCCTTGTACGTCGGCGCCGCGCCGGAGCAGCAGCGGCAGATGCTGGCCGAGAGCGGCGCGCGCTTACTGCTGCACGAGCGCGGCGTGCCGCCGCCTGCGTTCGCCCAGGATCTGCAATGCATCGCCGTCGATGCCGACGAGCCGCTGCCCATGGCGCACGCCGCCCCGCAACGCGAGGACGACCCGGCGCAGCTGGCCTATGTGATGTACACCTCCGGCTCCAGCGGCCAGCCCAAGGGCATTTGCACCACCGCCGGCAACATCGCCGCGTTCGCGCGCGACCGCCACTGGCGCGACGCCGCCGATGCGCGCGTGCTGCTGCATTCCTCGCCCGCATTCGACGCGTCCACCTACGAGCTGTGGACGCCGTTGATCAACGGCGCGACGGTGGTGATGGCGCCGCCCGGCGCCTTGGACGCCGCCGGCCTGCGGCGCGCGATCGCCGAACACGGCGTCACCGACCTGTGGCTGACCGCGGGCCTGTTCCATGCGTTGGCGGCGGACGCCGCGTCCAGTCTGCGCGGCCTGCGGCAGGTCATCGCCGGCGGCGATGCGGTCGCGGCCGCGGCGGTGCGGCGGGTGCAGGCCGCCTGCCCGGAGCTGCGTGTGCTCAACGGCTACGGGCCCACCGAAACCACCACGTTCGCGACCTTGTGCGAGCTGCCGGTATTGCGCAGCGACGAGGACGAGGTGCCGATCGGACTGCCGCTGGACGGCGCTTACCTACGCGTGCTCGACGACGCCCAGCGCGAAGTGGCGGCAGGTGTCGCCGGCGAGCTGTGGATCGGCGGCGCGGGCGTGGCCCGCGGGTATCTGCAGCGTCCTGAACTCACCGCACAGCGCTTCGTGCCCGATCCGTACGGCGCACCGGGCGATCGCCTCTACCGCAGCGGCGACCGCGTGTGGCGTCGCGCCGACGGCGCGCTGTGCTTTCTCGGACGCGCCGACCGCCAGATCAAGTTGCGCGGGTTCCGCGTGGAACCGGGCGAGATCGAAACGCGCCTGGCGCGCCTGCCGCGCGTGGCGCAGGCGGCGGTGCGGGCGATCGACGAGCGTGCGGGGCACAAACGCCTGGTGGCGTACGTGGCGCGCGCCGACGCCGGCGAGCACGATGCCGACTGGTTGCGTGCCACCGCCGCGGCGCTGGCCGCGCAGCTGCCCGATTACATGCACCCGGCGGCCTGGGTGATGCTGCCGCGCCTGCCGCTGACCGCAAACGGCAAGATCGATCTGGCGGCCTTGCCGGCGCCCGCACCCAGTGCCGGCGAATCCGACGCGCACAGCGCATGGCGCCCGCAGGAACAGGTGCTGGCCGGCGTGTTCGCCGACGTGCTGGGCCTGGACCCGGCGACGATCGGCGCCGACGACGATTTCATCGCCCTGGGCGGCGACAGCCTCAGCGCGGTGCGGGTCGCGGCCTTGGCCGCGCGCGAAGGTCTAGCGGTATCGGCGCGGCAGGTGCTGGCGCACCGCAGCGTGGCGCGCCTGAGCGCGGCCGCGGATCGGGACGACGGCGACACGCCGATCCACAGCGAGATTCCATCGGCGCTGCGGGTGCCGGCCTTGCCCATCCGCGCGGGCACGCAGCCGGCCTTGTTCTGCTTCCATCCCGGCAGCGGACTGAGCTGGCCGTACCGGCGACTGGCGCGCCATCTGGGCGGCGACTACGCCATCTACGGTCTGCAGGCGCGCAGCCTGCGCGAGGCCGGCTACCTGCCCGCATCGGTGGAGGCGATGGCGAGCGACTACGTGCGCGAGATTCGCGCGCTGCAGCCCGACGGCCCGTACCGGCTGCTGGGCTGGTGCCTGGGCGGCGCCACCGCCAGCGCGGCCGCCGCGCTATTGGAGGCGCAGGGCGAGCGCGTATCGCTGCTGTGCGTGGTCGATTTCTTTCCGGGGCAGTTCGAAGCCGAATCGCAGCCCGCGCTGGTGCCGGAGCTGGAGACCGAGGACGACGCAGGCAGCGCCGACGAGGCGCACGACGGCGCCGTCCGCGCGCCGCCGCGCGTGATCGCCGAGATCGACGAGGGCTACTACGACATCTCGCCGATCCTGTTCGACCCCGAGACCGGCGCCAACACCTTCGCCATCGCCGACCGCTACCGGCCCGCGCCCCTGAACTGCGACCTGCTGCTGGTCCGCGCCGCGCCGCCGCGCGGGCCGGCGCCGCACTCGCCGCAGTACTGGGCGCCTTACGTGCGCGGCGCGCTGCGCGTGCACGATCTGCCGTGCGAGCACGCGCTGATGCTCAACCTGCGTTATGCCGAGCAGCTGGCGCGCCTGGTGCAGGCGCAGCTGGATCGGCGCGAGCGCATGGTGATGGCGTGATCGCCGCCGACGGTTGACCTGCGCGCCGGTTCGCGGCATCAATCGCGTAACGGCGGCCGTGGCATCGCCCGTCGTCCCCTCCTTACTCGCAGGTATCCGCCGGTATGCAGGACAGCCAGTTGTTGCAGGTGCTGTTGCCGATCGCCATCGCCCTGATCATGACCGGCATCGGCATGTCGCTGACGCCGGCCGATTTCCTGCGCATCGGCGAGCGGCCCAAGCCGGTGCTGGTCGGCGTGCTCGGTCACTACGTCTGGTTGCCGGCGCTGGGCTTCTTCATAGCCTGGGCGTTCGCGCTGCCGCCGGAATTCGCGGTCGGCCTGGTGCTGGTGGCGGCCTGCCCCAGCGGTTCCTCGTCGAATGCGCTCACCTATCTGGCGCGCGGCAATGTCGCGCTGGCCGTCAGCCTGACCGTGATCAGCGGCCTGATCACGTTCCTCAGCGTGCCCTTGCTGGTCAATCTGGCGCTGCAGTTCTTCGCCGGCGAACGCGCCGACCTGCAGGTGCCGTTCCGCAGCACCGCGATGCACCTGGCGGCGCTGGTGCTGATCCCGATCCTGCTGGGCATGGGGCTGCGCCGGGTCGCGCCGGCGTTCGCATTGAGGATCGAGAAATGGACCGGCGCGTTCGCGATGCTGGTGCTGTTCGCGATCATCGTCGCGCTGGTGATCCAGCAGTGGGCCAACCTGCCCACGCTGCTGCGCGGCGTCGGCCTGCCTGCGTTGGCCCTGGCCTGCGGCGCCACCGCCGGCGGCGTCGTGCTGGGACGGTTGTTGCGGCTGAACCTGCCCGATGCGCTGACGGTCGGCATCGAGGTCGGCGTGCAGAACGCCACCCTGGCCGCGCTGATCGCCCTGAGCCTGATGAAGTCGGAGCAGATCGCGGTGCCGGCGCTGATGTACGGCATGCTGATGTATCTGCCGGCGGCGGCGGTGGTGATCTACGGGCGACGCGCCGCGCGGCGTGGGCAAGGTGCGCCGACCGGGCCGGCGCAGTGAATCGCACTTGCGCTCCGCGGCTGAGCTCGACGCCGCGGTCTTGAGCCCCGGCTAGCGCGCCGCAGGCCGCCGCGACCGCGACGCAGTGCCCAATAGCCACGTTGCGCCAAGGCGCGGCGGCGCGTTCCGTGGCCTACTACGCGCACGGCGGGAGGGGACCGGCTTTGGGATGAGCGACGTGGCGCTACTGGTGGGCGAGGCCTTCTCGCCGTGGACCATCAAGGCCCGGTGGGCCTTGGACCATTGCGGCGTCGACTACCTCTACCGCGAGTACACCCCGGGCCTCAGCGAACCGTGGCTGCGCTGGAAATTGAATCGCTGGCGCGAACCCGTGTCGGTGCCGGTGCTGCTGACGCGCCGCCAGGCAGTGCTGGGTTCCTGGGCGATCGCGCAGTACGCGGCGCAGCGCGCCGGCGATGCGCGCCTGGGCGATATGACCGACATCCAAACCTGGGACAACATCAGCGAACTCGGTCTGGCGGCCGCGCGCACGCGCGTGGTGCGTGCGGTGCTGGCCGACGACCGCGCCTTGGACGAGTCGGTGCCGCTGCTGCCCAGCGGCGCGCGCTTCCTGCTGCGGCCGGTCGCGCGCCGCGTCGCCCAACGCCTGGACCGCAAGTACGCGCATCTGGCCTGGCCGCATGCGCACCGCGACGCGCTGGTGAGTTTGCGCGCGGCGCTGGCGCGTGCGCGCAGCGGCTATGTGCTGGACCGTTTCAGCTACGCCGACATCACCATGTCGGTGCTGCTGGAAGCGGTGGCGCCCAGCTCCGGGCCGCAGGTGCTGGGGCCCGCCCATCGCGCCTGTTGGCGCAATGCCGAGCTGGCGACGGAGTTCGCCGATCTGCTGGCGTGGCGGGACAGCTTGCGCTGAGCCGGCGCCGCGATTCGCCCGCGTTCGCGCGTTGCCGCGTCGCATCCGCGCTCGCGCCGGGCATCCTATCCGGCGACGTTGGGCGCGGCGTTCCGAGCGCGTGAGGGCGCACCGATCCCACCGGCGCGACTAGGCGCATACTGGCCCGGGGATGGTCAGGACGACTACGCGCATGCGCCAACACCGGACACGGGGCGGACGCCGCAAGGACGGTACCGCATCGCGCCCGCGCGCCGGCCGGCCGCGGCGGATTTCGCCGCCGCTCGCGGAGCGCGCATGAACGCCTGGGCGCTGGCGCTGGGCTTGGCTGGCGTCGCGCTGGCGCCGCTGGCCTGGCTGGCGGGGCGGCGTCGCGAGCGCCGCCAGCGCGCGCGGCACTGGCTGTCCATGGTCGAGGCGCTGTCCGCGCCCGCGTCGGTGGCCTTCGTCGCCTGGCAACCGCGCGAGGGCGTGGTGTTGTGGAGCGCCGGTGCCGAGCGACTGTTGGGTTTCGAAGCCGCTTGCGTGCTGGGCCGGCCCTTGCCCGCGCAGTTGCAGGCGTTGCCGCTTGCGGCCGAGCGCTTGCACGATGCGCGGGCGCCGCTGCGCCTGGCGTTGCGCGCCGCCAACGGCGCGAACGTGGACGCGACGGTCGCGCTGGCCGCCGATGGCGAAGGCCTGATCGTCGCGGCCCTTGAGGACGCGGACGCCGGTGCCGCCGACGCGCGTTCGGCCGACGTCGCGCGCGCGCAACGCGACGCGCTGGTCCGCGAGGTGCATCACCGCATCAAGAACAGCCTGCAGGGCGTGGCGGGACTGTTGCGCCAGCATCTGTCCGACAAGCCGCTGCTCAAACCCTTGCTCGAAGCCGCGTCGGCCCAGGTGTCGACGATCGCGGCGGTGCATGGCCTGCACGGCGAGGCCAAGGACGGTCAGATCAACCTGCGCATGCTGATGGTGCGGGTCGCCGCTTCGATTTCCGGCATCATGCACGTGCCGATCACGGTGTCGGAGCGCTGCGCCGTGCTGGAGCGCTTCAGCGTCAACGAAGAGGAGTCCGTGCCGGTGGCGATGGTACTCAACGAGCTCATCATGAACGCCGCGAAGCACCGCTCGCGCGCCGGCGTCAACGGCATCGTCGCCATCGACGCGACCGCCCATGCGCAGCACGCGGAAATCCGCATCAGCAATCCCGGCTTCCTGCCGGCCAATTTCGACTTCGGCGCCGGCGTCAGTCTGGGCAACGGTCTGAGCCTGATCCGTTCGCTGTTGCCGCGGCGCGGCGCCAGCATCGGCCTGGCCGAACAGGGCCGCCGCGTCGTCGCCACGCTGACGCTGCAGGCCCCCGACGTACTGAGCGCCAGCAAGGATCAGGAGGCGATCGCATGAGCGCGCCCCGCTGTCTGCTGGTGGTCGACGACGACCGCCTGGTGCTGGCCACGATCAGCCGCGGCTTGCAGGCCGCCGGCTATCGCGTCGAATCGGCGCAGTCGGTGGACGAGGCGATCGCGCTGCTCGACGGCGTGCGCCCGGACCTGGCCCTGCTGGACATTCGCATGGGCGAGCGCGGCGGCTTCGAACTCGCGCGCGAACTGCAGGCGCGCGACGGCATACCCTTCATGTTTCTGTCCGCCTACGGCGACGAGGCCACCGTCGAGGAGGCCACCGAGCTGGGCGCGGTCGGGTTTCTGGTCAAGCCGATCGACATTCCGCAGATCGTGCCGGCGGTGGAGGCGGCGCTGAAGCGCGCCGCCGATCTCGCGCGTCTGCGCAGCACCGGCCGCCAACTGGAGCAGGCGCTGGATCAGCAGCGCGGCATCAGCGTGGCGATCGGCATCCTTATGGAGCGGCATCGGCTGTCGCGCAGCGAGGCCGAACTGCGCCTGCGCGACACCGCCCGCTCGCAACGGCGCAAGATGACCGATCTGGCCGAGGGCATCGTGTTCGCCGCCGACGCGCTGGCGGCGTCCGCGCTGAGCGGCGAACGCTCGGAATAGCGGCCGCGCCGACTAGCGATTGCCGTCGCGGTTCGTCGGGTTGACACCGCCCGGCGTTTGGTCTTAGCGTCTGTCCCAGCCGCAGCGCCCCGACCGCGCGCCGCGACCTCCGCTCCGCCTCGAACCGGCAGAGCCATCCGCTCCACTCGGCCCCGCACCCGCCGATCGCATCCGCGATGACAGGGAGGTGCGCGCCGATGAACACCGACGCTCTTTACGATCCGCCGCCGCATCCGGTGGCGTCCGAGCGCGATGCCGCACCCCTGCGCTTGCTCGTCGACGGGCTGGAGCCCGACGAGTACGCCACCCTCGATGCGATCCTGAAGGTGGTCGGCCCCAAATCCCTGCGCGGCTGGACCTGGGCCGTGGGCACCGACACCGACCTCTACCTGCATACGCGCGCGTCGCGCCGCGCGTCCGTGCGCGCCGGCGTGTCGGGCCTGCTGCTGCGCGAACACGAAGCGGGCGCGCCGGCCGGCACGCTGACGCTGACGGCGCCGTTCCGGGTGATGGCGGTGCTGGAATTGCTGGACGGTGCGAGCGACCGCCTGCAGCACGAACACCTGGCCGACCACGGCCATGCCGCGGCAACGGTCGAGACCGTCGACGACGAAAAAACCCTGGCTTGCTCGCTCGCGCGCCTGTTGGCGCGTCCGGTCGATCACGCCCTGCGCGTGCGCGTGCTGGGCCACGGCACGATCTACCTGTGCATGCGCAGCCGCATGTACTGCATGGACTTTGCCCAGGAACAGCTGGGCAAGGCGCTGGAAACCAAGCGCTTCGTGCTGACGGCGATCGCGCCGGACTCGCCGGAGCTGGCCGCCGAGCGCGATCACGGCTCGCCGCTGGACGAAGTGCTGTGGCCGATCGGACTGATGGCGCCGCGCGAACCTGCGGCGCGGCAGGACCGCCAGCGCCTGCGGCAGTGGCCGGACTTCGCGCGCCTGCCGCACGAACCGCGGCATCTGCAGGCCTGCGCGGTACTCGCGGCCGCGGCGATGGACGCGTACGAACTGGCCGCGGCCACCGGCATGAGTGCGGTCGAGGCCGATCATTTCCTGCATGCCTGCCAGCTGTGCGGCGTGCTGGAAACCGCCAGCGCTGATCCGCCGCCGCCCGCGCCCGCGCAGGAGCGCGCCGCCGGCGGCCTGTTCGACCGCCTGTGGCGCCGCTGGGTGAAATAGGAGGCATCGATGGCCCGCGAATACATCGTGCTGGTGGCCGGCCCCATGGGCGCCGGAAAAACCACGGCCATCGCCGCGCTGAGCGAAATTCCGGTGGTGCGCACCGAGGCGCTCAACACCGATCCGGCGCGCAACGCCAAGGCGACCACCACCGTCGCCCTGGACTACGGCGAGATCTCGCTGGGCGACGGCGACAAGGTCCGGCTGTACGGCGTGCCCGGTCAGGACCGCTTCGATTTCATGTGGCGCATCCTGGAAAAGCGCGCGCTGGGCATGATGCTGCTGGTCGACAACACCGCGTCGGATCCGCTGTCGGAGCTGGAGCGCTACCTGCACAGCTTCGAGGCGCTGGGCGCGCGCGGCGCGCTGGTGGTCGGCATCACCCGCCGCGACCTCGGCCGCATGCCGCCGCTGGAGGCCTATCACGCGCGCCTGGCGCAACTCGGCCGCGTGCTGCCGGTGTTTTCCGTGGACGCGCGCAATGCCGCGCAGGTGCGCACCATGCTGGGCACGTTGATCGCGATGGTCGAAGCCCAGGCCGCCCGCCAGCCGACCGGAGCCACCGCATGAGCGCGCACGAACTGCGGCTGCCCTGCCGCGACATGCTGGAAGTCCTGGTCAGCCAGACCCTGGGCGTGGACTCGGCGGCGGTGGTCACCGGCGATGGCTTCGAAGTCGCCGCGGTGCTGCGCGAAGGCGTCGCCGGCGAGCGGCTGGCGGCCATGGTCAGCTCGCTGCTGGCGTTGAGCGAGGCGGTGGCGCTGGAGCTGCGCATGAGCGGTTGCCGCAACGTCATCGTCGAAACCGAAACCGGCGCGGTGGTCACCTTGCGCGTTCCGGTGTCGGGCCACGAACTGCTGATGAGCGTGCTTTGCAGCGACGCGGCCAGCCTGGGCTCGGTGCTGTACGCCGCGCGCGACACCGCGCGCGCGCTGGGGCAGCGCCTGACGATCTGATCCGCATAACGGCTGCGGACGTCGCATCGGGTCCGAAGCCGTCCACTTTCCGGTGCGAAATCGAGGAGTACGGCCATGGGCAATCTGACGCAATCGCTGGAAGAGCTGATGCAGATCGATGGCGCCGCCGCCGCCGCGGTGGTGGATTCCAACAGCGGCATGGTGCTGGGCAAGGCCGGCGGCGGCGTCGATCTCGACGTGGCCGGCGCGGGCAACACCGAGGTCGTGCGCGCCAAGCTCAAGACCATGAAATCGCTGGGCCTCAAGGACAACATCGAGGACATCCTGATCACCCTGGGCAAGCAGTACCACGTGATCCGTCCGATGGCCGAGCGTTCGGGCATCTTCATCTACCTGGTGCTGGACAAGGCCAAATCCAGCCTGGCGCTGGCGCGCATCAAGACCGCGGAGATCGAGGCCTCGATGTCGCTTTGACCCGCGTTTTCCCGGCTCCCGACGCCGCGCGGGCGCCGGGAACCCGGCGGGTACGGGGTTCCCGGCGGACAGTTGAGTTTCGTCGGCAACGGCGTACATTCGCTGCGTACATGCCTCTCGGGGGAGTGGACATGCGGCACAGGGATGTAGCTGCCGCGCGTAGCCTGTCGTGGTACGCGACGCCGGGGATCAAGCAGGCGCAACGACGCATCTGGCTGGGCTTCGTTGCCCTGGTGTTCGCCGCCGGGCTGGCCACGGTGGTGTCCGCCGCCGTCATCGAGATCCAGGCCGGCGCCACCGCCTATCTGGTCGGCGAGGGCCACTGGTCGCGCGCGCGGCTGGAAACCGTCTACCACCTCGACCGTTACGCCGCGCGCGGCGATCCGCACGATCTGGCGCAGGCGCGCAAGGCGCTGGAAGTGCCGATGGGCGACCGCGCCGCGCGTCTGGCGCTGGAGCGCAGTCCGCCGGACCTGGACACCGCGCGGCGCGGCTTTCGCGCCGGCCGCAACGCCGAGGCCGACATCCCGCGTCTGATCTGGGTGTACCGCAACTTCTCGCATGCGCCGTTCTTCGCCGACGCGGTGGCGATCTGGCGCCGGGCCGAACCGCACATCTTCCGCCTGCAGGCCATCGCCGACCGGCTGGAAACGCATTGGCGCCAACCCGGCGCGGGCCCGGCCGGGACCGAGTTGCGCGCGGAGCTGGACCGCATCAGCCGCACGCTGAAACCGATGGAACGCCAGTTCGCCGACACCCTGCTCGGCGGCGTGGCGCAGGTGCGGGTGATGCTGTTGCTGGTCAGCGGCGTGCTGTTCGTGGTGATCGCCGCGCTCGCGGTGCTGGCCTACTACTCCTCGCTGCGCCGCATCCGCGCCACCGAAAGCCGGTTCCGCGCCGCCTTCCAGCAGGCCAGCGTGGGCATGGCCAAGCTCGATCACGAAGGCCGGGTGCTGGCCGCGAACGAAGAGCTGGCGGCTATGCTGTCCTACTCGTCGGAATATCTGGTCGGCACGCGCTTCGGCGATCACCTGGCCGACGGCGGCGCCGCCGGCCTGAGCTGGATGGACGGCTCCACGCCGGTCGAACGGCGCGTGCGGCGCGCCGACGGCAGCGAGTTCTGGGGGCGGGTGACGCCTTCGACGGTGCAGATCGAGAGCGGCGACGGCCGCATCTTCCTCATCGTCGAGGACGTGTCCGAAGCGCGCGACCTGACCCAGATCCTGACCTTCCAGGCCAGCCACGACGGCCTGACCGGCCTGATCAACCGGCGTGAGATCGAACAGCGCCTGGACGGATTGCTGACGCAGGCGCATGGCGACGGGCGCCGCCACACGCTGTGCTTCCTCGATCTGGACCAGTTCAAGCTGATCAACGACACCTGCAGCCACGCCGCCGGCGACGAAGTGCTGCGCTTGATCGCGACCACGCTGCCGGGCCATCTGCGCCCCGAGGACTGGATGGGACGCCTGGGCGGCGACGAGTTCGCCGTGCTGTTGCACGACACGCCGGTGGAGGCCGCGACCGAATTCGCCGGCCGCATCAACCAGGTGCTGGCCGACACCTGCCTGCTGTGGGAGGGCCATCATCTGGCGCTGACGGCCAGCATCGGCTTGGTCGAGATCAACGCCGACAGCCCCAGCGTGGCCTGGTTGCTGCGCGCCGCCGATACCGCCTGCTACCTGGCCAAGGACGGCGGCCGCAACGGCATCCAGGTGTACGTCGAAAGCGACAGCGAGGTCGCTCAGCGTCAGCGCGAGATGCATTGGGTCGATCAGACGCGCTCGGCGATCGCCGAGGACCGCCTGCAGTTGTACGCGCAGCGCATCGTGCCGCTCAACGACGCCGGCGGCGGACTGCAGTACGAAATCCTGGTGCGCCTGCGCGATGTCAGCGGCAACCTGTGCTACCCCAGCGCCTTCCTGCCCGCGGCCGAGCGCTACGGTCAGGCCAGCATGATCGACCTGCAGGTGCTGATCCTCACCGTGCAGGCGCTGTCGCGCCATCGCGCGCATCTGAACCGGCTGGAGCTGTGCCATGTCAACGTGTCGGGTCAGTCGGCCGCCTCGCGCGACTTCTGCCGCCGCGCCGAGGCCTTGCTGGAGGCGCATCCCGAGGTCGCGCGCAAGCTGTGTTTCGAACTGACCGAAACCGCGTCGATCGACCGGCTGTCGCAGGCGCGCGCTTTCATCGATGCCGTGCATGCGCGCGGCTGCCTGGTGGCGCTGGACGATTTCGGCAGCGGACTGTCCTCGTTCGCGTATCTCAAAAGCCTGCCGGTGGACATCCTCAAGATCGACGGACTGTTCGTGCGCGACATCGACCGCAACGATCTCGACTACGCCGTGGTGCGCGCCATCACCGAAGTCGCGCGCTCGCAGGGCAAGCGCACCGTGGCCGAGTGGGCGGAGAACGAGGCGGTGCTGCAGCGCCTGCGCGACATCGGCGTGGACGCGGCGCAGGGCTATGCCATCCACGAGCCTTGCCCCTTGCAGGAGCTGATCCGCCAGACCGGCACCGGGGCGGTGACCGCCAACGTGGCCTGAGCGCGATGCCGCCCCGACCGCGCGCGAGGATTATGGTGCGTTCGGCTTGGGTACCACGATCAGATCGCCCGCGCGCTCGCCCGGCTGCACGGTCCAGCCCGGGGCAAGGTCGAGCTTCCAGCCGTCGCCCGCGACCGTCGCGGGACTCATGCCCGCCGCGGATACGGTGGCGCGCGCATCCGTGAGCAAGGCGCCGCCGCTGTCGACCTGCAGCGCGCCCCATTCGCCGGTCAGGCGCATCGTCGGATAGACCATGCCCAGCTCGCCCAAGGGTTGCAGCGTTTGCGGATTGAACTGGCGGTTGGTTTTCTTCAGCGGCACGATCAGCACCGGGCCGTCCACCAGGCGCGCCTTGAACTCGGCCAGGCGCTTGCGCTTGGCGTTGTCGCGCAGTTCCTCCGCCGTGCGCAGCGCGCCGTCGTCGTACTGCGCGACACGCGCTTTGAGCTGAGCCGGGTCCGGCGCCGGCAGCGCCATCGCGGCGCTCAGCAGTTGGTCCAGGCGCTGGTCGGACTGCAGTTTGCCGCGCCAGGCCGGATCGCTCTCGTCCAGCAGCAGGCCGTAGGCGGGGCCGCTGGCGTAGGCGAAAGAGCGCACGAAGGTGGGCGCGGCGACGAAGGCCGACAGGTCGTGGACGGCGTAGGCGACGCGTTCGCGCGGATCGCTCAGGCCCAGTCGCACGCCGGTGTATTCGGGCACGCCTTCGTTGATTTCCAACTGACCTTCTTCCCGCGCGGCGTCGGGGAACAGGCGCTGGCGTTCGTGACGGAACAGCATCGCGTCCGCCACCGCCGCCCGTCGTTGTTCCGGCGTCGGCGCCTGCAGCGCGCGCGCCAGCGCGCGCCACTCCAGTTGCAGCAGGTAACGGCCGTCCAAGGTATCCAGGTGGCGGTTGCCGACTTCGTTGCGGGTGAGCTTGAGCTCAGGCTGGATGCGGTGGAACAGCTCGTGCGCGATCAACACTTGGCGCTGGGCCGGGTCCGTGGGCAGAGGCCACAGCAGCTGCGTCCAGCGCAGGCCCGACCACTGCGTGGGCGTGTTGGCGATGATCACGCTCTCGGGCAGCGTGCCGACGAACACCGGGCCGGCTGCGGTGAGCTGCCCCTGTGCGTCGGCGACGTTGGCCACCACCGAGCGATCGGTGTAGTCGACCAGCAGGATGGGGCCGCACAGGGATTGCCCCCACAGCGCGCCGCCGTCGCTCTCGCAGATCGCGCGAGCCTGCGCGAACACCTCGGCCGCGCCGGCCTGGTCGGGCGCGGCCGAGGCCAGGGCCGGCAGCAGCAGGGCGGTCATGCCCAAGGCCAGGGCGGGGCGGGAAAGCGCGGAAGGCAGGCGCATGAGCGTTCTCTACGATGGTTGTCGTATTTATCTACGACGCCCGTCGTATGTCAACTGCCTTGGGGAGGGGGCCTACGCGTTCCGTTACCGCGATCGTGTCCGGCCTTCTGTGGGGGCGGCGTGAGCCGCGATGCGTCAGCGCGCAAGGCGACGTCACGCGCCGGAGCCCGACCAGGTCACGATCGCGACTCACGTCGCTCCCACAGAGAGCCGCGGCAGCCAGCACGCGGCCTGGGCCTGAGGGCGCAACTCGCAGTAACGCGATAAAGCGCCCGCCTCAGTCGCGCGCATCCCAGCGAATGCGCCCATTGGCGAACACCTGCAGCGCCAGCGCCGGGCGACGGTTCGCGCCCAGCAGCACCACCGAATCGCCGTTCTGCACGATGCGTTCGCTGGGCACCGATTGGCGCTCGATCGAGGCCTGCACGACCCGACCCTGGCGGATGCGCAGCGCGAAACTGCCGGCGGGGTCGCGCGCGTTGACGACCACCGTCGGCCCGAAGCCGCTGGCGATGTACAGCTCGCGCATGCGCGCGGCGTTGAACCCCGGTGTGGCCAGCGCCGCCGCGACCGCGGCCAGCGCCAGCAGGCCGGCAGCGGTGAGCGTCCGCCGCAGCGGCGCGACCGGCGCCGCCGCGGGCATGAGCAGGCGCTGCACGCGTTCGCTCAAGGCGGCGCCGCCGGAAGACGCCATCGCGATGCGCGACGGCTCGCGCGTCTGCGCCAAACGCAGCAAGCCGCGCGCGAGCGCGGCCGGCGTGGCGCCGTGGCGCACCGCCGACGCATCGCACACGGCCTCGCGTTCCGCCGCCATGCGCCGGTGCAGCGCCCACGCCGCCGGATGGAACCAGACCCCGGCCAATGCCAGCCGCTGCAGCAGGTTCCAGGCGAAATCGCGGCGGCGCGCGTGCGCCAGCTCGTGCAGCAAGATAGCGTCGCGTTCGGCGGCCGGCGATGCCGTCATGAAATCCGCAGGCACCATCAGCACCGGCCGCCGCAGCCCGACGATCTGCGGGCAGGCGACCTCCGCCACGCGCGCGATCAACCTGCGGTGGCCCGGCACCGTGGTGCGCAAACGCTCGACCGCCGCGACCAGATCGGGCGACGGCATGCGCAGCGGCCATCGCGCCAATCGGACCAGCTCGCGCGCCAGCCGCAGGCAGTGCAGCGCCGCACCCAGCAGCCAGCAGGCCGCCACCGCCGCCGGCAAGCCGAGATACGGCGTGCCGTTCGCCAGCGGCCACAGGTCCGCGGCCGGTTTCTCGCGGGAGATCTCGCCGCCCATGGCCACGAACAGCAGGTGGAAGCCGGCAACGGTCAGTACGGGCAACGCCGCCAGCAGCGCGAAGTGCGCGCCGGCGATCCGGTAGCGCCGTTGCGGCTGGGCGGCGGGAATCGCGCGGCTCAACAGCTGCCACGACAGCCACAGCAGGCCGCCTTGCAACAGGGTCGCGAACAGGGCGAACGCCAGCAGCTCGAACACGTACGCCAGCGTGGTGGCCGCCATGCTCAGTCCGCGTCGGCTTCGAGTCGTTTGATGGCGGCTTTCAACTCCGCCAGTTCCTTCTGGTCGATCGGGCGCGCGTCCAGCGCCTGCATGGCCAGGGCCAGCGACGAGCCCGAGAACGCGCTGTCCATCCAGCCCCGCACCAGGGTGTTGAGGGTGGGGCGCTCGGACACCGCGGCCTTGTAGACGTGCTGGCGCGCGTCGGTGGCGCGCGACACCAAGCCCTTGGCCAGCATGTTCTGCAGGATCTTCAGGGCGCTGGTATAGCCGGTGTCGGTGCCGGCATAGACCGCCTCGTGGACTTGCTTCACCGTCGCCGGCCCGTCGCGCCACAGGGCGCGCAGGATGGCCAGTTCGGCGGCGGTGGGCGGCGGCTTCTTCACCGCATCAGGATGCGACGATCGTCATCGCCAGACAAGGCGAGCGCGTAGCGCGCGGCAGGAGAGGAATCGCCCGTAGGCGTGCCGTGCGGTGGCAACCGCAGCGATGCACGTGTCGTGCACGCATCCGACCGATGCGCGGCCATCGCCACCGGTCGCGACGATCGTGCGGCACCGCGCAGCCGCCCTGCGACGGCCCGTACCTGCATACTGCACCCACCGCGCTTTGCACTAATATGGTGCAATGCCCACCGATCCCGCCCCGGCGCCCGCCCTGGACAGCCTCACCACCCCGCTCGCCTGGAGCGATGCGGGCGGGGCGATCGTCGGCTGCAATGCGGCGTTTTCGCGTTGGCTCGGGGTCGGCGTGCGGCGCCTGTTGGGCTGGCCGCTGGCCAGCCTGGACGCGGGCGACGGGCGCCTGACCGCCGCGTTGGAACGCACCACCGCCGACGGCTCGCTGCGCCTGCGCCGCGCGCGCCTGCGCTACGCCGACGGCGAGGAGCGCTTCGCCGATCTGTGGCTGAGCCGGCTCGACGACGACGGCTGGCTGCTGGAAGCGCATCCGGTCGACGAGTTCCCCGGCGACGATCCGGCGCTGCTGCTGCCGTCGGCGCTGTCGGCCTCGTTGAAAGGTCTGGCCCACGAACTGCGCAATCCGTTGGCCGGCGTGAAAGGCGCCGCGCAGTTGCTGGCGCGCCGGCTGGACCAGGGCCATGCCGGCAACGGCGATTCGCGCGAGCTGGTCGGGCTGATCGGCAGCGAAGTCGATCGCCTGACCGCGCTGCTCGACCAGTTGCTGTCGCCGGCGCCGCCGCGCGCGCACGCGGCGCTGAACATCCATGCCGTGCTCGAACGCGTGCTGCGCCTGGCCGAGAGCGAGGCCGGCTGGGCGGTGCGCCTGGTGCGCGATTACGATCCCAGCCTGCCGGAATTCGCCGGCGACGCCGACCGTCTGATGCAGGCGGTGTGGAACCTGGTGCGCAACGCCATCGAGGCCGGCGCGACCCAGGTCAGCCTGCGCACGCGCGCCGAGCACAGCGTGCGCATCGCCGACGCGGTGCACGCGATCGCGCTGCGCCTGGACATCGGCGACGACGGCCGCGGCGTGCCGGACGAGTTGGCCGAGCAATTGTTCCTGCCGCTGGTGTCCGGCCGCGCCGAAGGCAGCGGCCTGGGCTTGGCGCTGGCGCAGCAGGTCGCGCGCGAACATCGCGGCTCGCTCGCGTATCGCTCGCGTCCGGGCCACACCGTGTTCACCCTGTTGTTGCCGATGCCGATAGAACCGGAGGCGCCGCCCGCATGAGTCCGACCTCCGCCTCCGCCCGCGTGTGGGTGGTCGACGACGACCGCAGCGTGCGCTTCGTGCTCGCCACCGCCCTGCGCGAGGCCGGTTACGCCGTCGACGGTTTCGAGAACGCGCACGACGTGCTCGATGCCCTGGCCGCGCGCGGCGCGCCGGACTTGCTGTTCACCGATGTGCGCATGCCCGGCGACGACGGCCTGGTCCTGCTCGACCGCCTCAAGGCCGCCGCGCCGCGCCTGCCGGTGATCGTGATGAGCGCCTACACCGACGTGGCCAGCACCGCCGGCGCGTTCCGCGGCGGCGCGCACGAGTTCCTGTCCAAGCCGTTCGATCTGGACGACGCGGTCGCGCTGGCCGCGCGCGCGCTGGGCGCCGAACAGGGCACGGCCGACACCGTCGAAGCCGGCGCCGAAGCCGGCGCGGCCGACGCCCTGATCGGCGACACGCCGGCCATGCGCACGCTGTTCCGCGCCATCGGCCGTCTTGCCCAAGCGCCCTTGTCGGTATTGATCACCGGCGAGACCGGCACCGGCAAAGAGTTGGTCGCGCGCGCGCTGCACCGCGAGTCGCCGCGCGCGTCGCGGCCGTTCGTGGCGCTCAACACCGCCGCGATTCCGGCCGAGCTGCTGGAAAGCGAATTGTTCGGCCACGAGGCCGGCGCCTTCACCGGCGCCCAGCGTCGCCACATCGGCCGCTTCGAGCAGGCCGATGGCGGCAGTCTGTTCCTGGACGAAATCGGCGACATGCCGCTGCCGCTGCAGACGCGTCTGCTGCGTGTGTTGGCCGAGGGCGAGTTCTTCCGCGTCGGCGGACGCGAGCTGATCCGCGTCGACGTGCGCGTGATCGCGGCCACGCACCAGGACCTGGAGGCTTTGGTGGGCGCGGGCCGCTTCCGCGCCGATCTGTTGCACCGCCTCGACGTGGTGCGGCTGCGCCTGCCGCCGCTGCGCGAACGGCGCGCCGATATCGGCCAGCTGGCCGAGCGTTTCCTAGCCGCGGCCGCCGCCAAGTTCGCGGCCGCGCCCAAACGCCTGTCCAAGTCCGCGCTGGAACGGCTGCAGGCGCACGACTGGCCTGGCAACGTGCGCGAATTGGAGAACGTGTGCTGGCGGCTGGCCGCGCTGGCGCCGGGCGACAGCATCAGCCGCGCCGATCTGGACGAGGTGTTATCCGCCGGCGCCAGCGCGCGCCGCGACGACGACTGGGATGCGCGCCTGGCCGCATGGGTGCGCGCGCAGTTGTCCGAAGGCGCGCAGGACATCCACGCGCAGGCGCGCGAGCGCTTCGACCGCGCGCTGCTGGAGGCCGCGCTGGAGCACACCGGCGGGCGCCGCACCGAAGCGGCGGCGCGTCTGGGCCTGGGCCGCAACACGCTGACCCGCAAGCTCGGTTCCGGACGCAAGCGCAGTTAGTTTCACCGGCGCTGAACCGGCGCCGCGCTAGCGTGCCGCTGCCGCTATTCGAATTCGTATTCCATCGTCATCGTACTGAGGAGCCGTCATGAACACCGCCGCCCGTATCGCCCTGACCGCCATCGCCGCCGCGGCCCTGACCGCCTGCGGTTCGGCGCCGAAGAAGACGACCGCGCCGCCGCCGCCCAAGCCGGTGTCCACCGCGCAGTCGGGTCAGGCGATCCTGGCGTCCGCCTCGGGCAGCCTGGTCAGCGGCAAGCTGAAGATCGTGCCCACCGCCGACGGTGTGCGCCTCACCGGCGTGGTCGGCGGTTTCGCGCCCAACAGCGTGCATGCGATCCATATCCACGAGAAAGGCGATTGCAGCGCCGTCGACGCCAGCAGCGCGGGCGGGCATTTCAATCCGGGCATGAGCGCGCATGGCAAGGTCGACAGCGGCACCCACCACGGCGGCGACATGGACAATCTGGTCGCCGATGGCGAGGGCGTGGCCAAGGTCGATGCGCATGCGCGCGCGGTGACCTTGGGCGGCGGCGCGGGCAACGACGTCGCCGGTCGCGCGGTGGTGGTGCATGCGGCGCCCGACGACTACGCCAGCCAGCCGGCCGGCAATGCCGGTGCGCGCATCGCTTGCGGCGTGATCTCGATTTCGCATTGATGCAGCGGGCGGCCGGCGTCGCGCGCCACGATGCGCGGCGTCGGCTCGCACCATCGCTTTTGCGAGCCCTATCCACGCGCTGCGATGTCGCGCTAGTCGAGCACGACCGCGCCGCATCGCGCGCTTATCCTGTTAACCATTACTTGCCGACCCCACGCCCATGACCCGCCTGCGCATCCGCGACGCCGAACCCGCCGACCGCGACCTGATCGCCGACTGGATGATCGCGATGGCCTGGGAGACCGAACACAAGCGGCTGGATCCCGACACCGTGCGCGCCGGCGTCGAGGCCGGCCTGGCCGATGCGGCCAAGGCGCGCTACTTCGTGGCGATGCGCGAG
Organism: Lysobacter sp. 5GHs7-4; assembly: GCF_021284765.1. Taxonomy (NCBI): domain Bacteria; kingdom Pseudomonadati; phylum Pseudomonadota; class Gammaproteobacteria; order Lysobacterales; family Lysobacteraceae; genus Lysobacter; species Lysobacter sp. 5GHs7-4. The sequence continues at coordinate 562,997 of NZ_CP089924.1, forward strand.
GTCGAGGTGGCCGGTCGCGAGACCATCGCGGTGGCGGCGGGCACGCTGATGTTCACCCACGAGTGGAGCGACTGGCGCAACGGCGATTGGTGGTGGATCCAGAGCGTCTACGTCGCGCCCGAGCATCGTCGCCAGGGCGTGTACCAGGCCATGCACGGCCATGTCGCGGCGCTGGCGCAGGCCGCGCCGGGGGTGATCGGCTTGCGCCTGTACGTGGAGCGCGCCAACACCGCCGCGCAGAGCACCTACCGCGCGCTGGACATGGACGATGCGGGCTACGCGATCTTCGAGACCGAATTCGGCAAGGGCTGAAGCGCGGGCGCGTGGGGACATCGCGGCTCACGCCGCTCCCACAGACAGCCATATCGCTTGCCCAGGCGCTGCGTCGACCGGAGCAGTCGTGCTTGCGACGGTAGGAGTGGCGTGAGCCGCGACCCGGAAATTCGCACGGCGGCGCGACCTGCGCTGGCTTCGGCTACATCACGGTCGCGGCTCACGCCGCTCCTACCCCAAAGCCGGGTACGCCACGCATTCGACTTACCCCAAGGCGCGGGCTAGGCACGGCCTTCTGTGGGAGCGGCGTGAGCCGCGATTACGCAGCGCGGTGAACCGCGGATTGCGAGCCGCCGCCCGCCTTAAAGCTGCCCGCGCGCGTCGACGCCGTCGTCGCAATGCACGAACGTGGCCGGGATGCCGTGCGCGCCCAGCACCGCGGCGATCTGGCGCAGGCGCGCCTCGAAATGCTGGTAGCGGCGGTTGAGTTGGGCGCGGCACTCGTCGCTGTCGCACGGCGCCTCGGGCGCATAGCGCGCATGCCAGGCCGGCGGCGAGAACAGCGCGATCCGCGCCTCGCCCTGCGCGTAGCGGATCAGCGGCTCCGGCGGCGCGTCCAGCCATTCCTCGCCGTCGGGCTGCAGCAGCGCGGTTTCCAGGATCGGCCACAGCGGGGCCAGGCCGGCGTGCTCGTATTGCATGGCCATCATCGCGGCCAGATCGTGCACCGTCAGATAGCGCGCGTGCTCGACCTGCAGGCCGAACGCGTCCTGCGCGGCCAGGGCGGTGTCGGCGCCGGCCATGCCGCGTTCCAGCAGGGTGCTTTCGAAGGCGTCGCCGACGCGCGCGGCGGTGTCGGGATCGCCGCCGAGCAGGAACGGCACCAGCCGCAGCGGGCCGCCGGCATAGTCGGGCGAGGGCGCCAACGTGCCGGGCAGGCGGTCCTCGTGGGCGCCGAAGGCGACGATCCGGCCCTCGGACTCGCGCCGGCCGGGCGCGCGTGCGGCCAGCTGGTCGAGCTCGTGATGCAGCGGCCAGCCGGGGCGCAGCACCTCGATCGGGTCGTAATGGGCGCCGACCACGACCAGCTCCAACGCCGCGGCCTGCGGCGAAAAGCCGGCCAAATCGCGTGCGATCAGGTCCGCCAGGGCGCCGACCTGGGCCTGGGACAGGGCCTGGCGGGCCACCGCGGCGTCGCCGCGCAGCTCCAGCGCGAGCGCCCCGAGCACGTGCAGGGGGGCGGGCGGCGCGGGGCGTGGGCTGGCGTCTGAGGTCATGGGCGGGCTTGGATACGCTGGCGTTTGGTTGCGCGCGGAGGCGGCGCTACACTGCACCATTATGCCCGCGATGATGTTGCGGGCCGGTCTTTATCCCGCCAGCCGAGGTATTCCGATGCGTCCTGTCCGTCCCGTCGCCGTGCTCGGTGGCGTTCGCATTCCGTTCTGCCGCCAGAACACCGCCTACGCGGACGTCGGCAACCTCGGCATGTCGGTACGGACCCTCGGCGCTCTGGTCGAGAAGTTCGGCCTGCACGGCCAGCAGCTGGGCGAGGTCGCGATGGGCGCGGTGATCAAGCACAGCAGCGACTGGAACCTCGGCCGCGAGGCCGCGCTGTCCTCGGGCCTGTCGCCGCTGACGCCGGGCATCACCCTGCAGCGCGCCTGCGGCACCTCGCTGGATTCGATCGTGACGATCGGCAACAAGATCGCCACCGGCCAGATCGAGGTCGGCATCGGCGGCGGTTCCGACACCACCTCCGACGTGCCGATCGTGTACGGCAAGCGTCTGCGCAGCCGTCTGTTGCAGGCCGCGCGCGCCAAGACCACCAAGGGCAAGCTGGCCGCGTTCAAGGGCTTCCACCTGCGCGAGCTCAAGCCCGAGTTCCCGGGCGTGGCCGAGCCGCGCACCGGCAAGAGCATGGGCGACCACTGCGAGGACATGGCCAAGGAGTGGAACATCTCGCGCGACTCGCAGGACGAGTGGGCGCTGTCCTCGCACCAGAAGCTGGCCGCCGCCTATGAGCGCGGCTTCTTCGAGGATCTGGTGGTCAGCTTCCGCGGCGTCTCGCGCGACAACAACCTGCGCGGCGACAGCACGTTGGAAAAGCTGGCGACGCTGAAGCCGGCCTTCGACAAGACCTCCGGCCGCGGCACCCTGACCGCGGCCAACTCCACCCCGCTCACCGACGGCGCCGCGGCCTGCCTGCTGGCGTCGGAGGAGTGGGCGCGCGCGCACAACCACGAAGTGCTGTGTTACCTGCGCGATTCGCAGGTGGCGGCGGTCGACTTCGTGCACGGCGAGGGCCTGCTGATGGCGCCGACCGTGGCGGTGCCGGAGATGCTCAAGCGCAACGGCCTGACGCTGCAGGATTTCGACTTCTACGAGATCCATGAGGCTTTCGCCGCGCAGGTGCTGTGCACGCTGCGCGCCTGGGAGAGCGAGGACTACTGCAAGAACCGCCTCGGCCTGGACGCGCCGCTGGGCCGCATCGATCCGGCCAAGATCAACCCCAACGGCTCCTCGCTGGCGGCCGGGCATCCGTTCGCCGCGACCGGTGCGCGCATCGTCGCCACCGCCGCCAAGGAACTGAAGCAGCGCGGCGGCGGCCGTTGCCTGATCTCGATCTGCACCGCCGGCGGCATGGGCGTGGTGGCGATCCTGGAGCGCTGAGGCGCGATGGTAGGCCAGGGCCGGCACTAGGCCCTGTAGCAGCGGCGTCCCGCAGGGATTTCCTTCGCTCGTAAGCCGCGACCTGCGGAACCGCGCGGCGGCGTGACCTGCATGGCCTCGGCTGCATCACGGTCGCGGCTCACGCCGCTCCTACCCCAAAGCGCGTAGCTACACCTCTCTCTGTAAGAGCGGCGTCCCACAGGGATTTCCTTCGTTCATAAGCCGCGACCCGGAAGTCCGAGCGGCGGCGTAACCTGCACGGCTACGGCAACATCGCGGCTCGCGCCGCGCCTACCCCAGAGCTATTGCGCCCCAGCCGCCACTTAGGCCCCGCATGAATCCCGACGCGCTGCAGGCCGACATCGTCACCCTCGAGGTCGACGCCATCGTCAACGCCGCCAACAGCAGCCTATTGGGCGGTGGCGGCGTCGACGGGGCGATCCACCGTGCCGCCGGACCGGAGCTGGTCGCCGAATGCCGCTTGCTCGGCGGCTGCAAGCCTGGCGAGGCCAAGCTCACGCGCGGCTACCGCTTGCCGGCACGCCACGTGATCCATACCGTCGGACCGGTCTGGCGCGGCGGCGACCACGGCGAGGCGCAGACCCTGGCGGCGTGCTATCGCAACGCGCTGGCCATCGCGCAGCGGCACGGGCTGGAATCGATCGCGTTCCCGTCGATCAGCACCGGCATCTACGGCTATCCGATCGAAGCCGCCGCGCGCATCGCGATCGCGACCGTGTCCGCGGCACTGGTCGCGCAGGCGCGACCGCCGCGCGTACGGTTCTGCTGTTTTTCCGCCGCCGACCTGGCGGTGTATCGCGCATTGCTCGCAAGCGGCTAGGCAAGCGCCGCGGACGCGCCGTATCCTCGCCGGCACAGGCGCGGCGCGCCGCCATGGGGATGGCGGGCGCAGGCGGCGCGTCCATCGGCCCGACGGCGTACGGACGCGGCCGCGATCGCCAAGGACAGGGGAAGCGATGACCGCATTCAATCCGTATCAGGCGCCGAAAGCGCCGCTGTACGTCGCGCCGACCCGGCTCGAGCTCGACGGCGATTGCTGGCGCGAAGGCTCGGTGCTGGTGGTGCGCGCGGAGTGCAAGCTGCCGCAGCGCTGCATCAAGTGCAATGCGCCTGCGCTGCAGCCGATCAAGCACCGCCGTTACTACTGGCATTCGCCGGCGTGGTACCTGCTGATCCTGTTCAACCTGCTGATCTATCTGCTGGTCGCGGTGCTGGTGCGCAAGCAGGTGCGCGTCAGCGCGGGGTTGTGCGCGCGCCACCTGCAACGGCGGCGGATCGGCCTGGGCCTGGCCCTGCTCAGCGCGCCGCTGGGCATCGCGCTGATGTTCGTCGGCGTGGATCAGCAGCGCGGTTGGGTGATCCTGGCCGGCGCGGTGAGCCTGTTGACGCTGCTGCTGGTCGGCGTGGGCATGGCGCGCATCCTCGCGCCCAGCCACATCGGCCCGGTCTACACACGCTTCAAAGGCTGCGGCCCGCAGTTCCTGGCGAGCCTGCCGACCTACCTGGGCGGGCGCTGAGGCGCGCGAGGGTTCAGCCGCGCAGGCGCGGCATGCCGTGTTCGTCGCGTTCCTCGACCACGGCCTCATCGAAGATCTTCTGGCGCAGGTCCCGGCCCGGCAGCTCCTCGGCCGCTTCGCCGCGCGCGGCGCGCAGGGCGTTGGCATAACTCAGGCGCGCGCGCGCATCGTCGCCGGCGGCGGCGAACCCGTGGCCCAGCTCTTCCCAGGCTTCGCTGTTGGCGCCCTGCGCCAGCGCGCGATGCAGATAGGCCTCGGCCTGCGGCCACTGGCCCTGCGCGCGCGCCAGCTGCGCCAGCGTCACCAGCAGCGCCGGACTGGCCGGGTGCGCGGACAGCCAGCGCTCGGCGTTGCTGCGGCGCGCGTCCAGGCGGCCGATCGGCAGGCGTCCGTAGAGCGCGGCCAGCGACTCGTCCCAGCGCGTGTCCAAGGCCTGTTCCAGACTCTTGGCCGCGGCTTCTTCCCAGCGCAGCGCGGCGGCGCGCTCGGCATAGGCGCCGACGGCGGCGGGCTCGCTCTTGAGCGGCTTGGGCAAGGCTTCCCAACGATCGGCGAGCACGTTGGCGTCGGCGGCTTCGCGCAGAGAGGCTTCCGCCCACTGCGCTTCCAGCCGGCCCAGGCGCTCGGCCGGCACCGCCTGTTGCTGACGCAGCGCGCCCAGCAAACCGTAGGCCTCGCCGGCGCGGCCCAGCGCGGCCAACGCGCGCGCGCGCAGGATCAGGCCGCGCGGCGGCAACGGTTGCGCGCCCGGCGCATCCAGCGCGGCCAGGGCATCGGCGGCGCGGTCGTCGGCCAGCGCCAGTTCGGCCGCGGCGATCGCGCGTGCGGTCGGGTGGCCGCTGTTGCCCAGCGTGTCCAGGTGCTGCGCGCTGGCGGTGGCATCGCCGCGCGCGGCGGCGGCTTGGGCGGCGCCGACGTGCGCGATCGCCGCGACCTCGTCGCTGCGCGCGGCCAGGGCCAGCGACTTCTCGGCGCGCGACCAGTGCCCCTGATGCAAGGCGTCCAGACCATCGATCAGACGCGCGCGTGCCTGCTTCTTGCGGTGCCGGCGCACGGCGGCGAACGGCAGCGACAGCACCTTCCAGGCCAGCCACAGGCCGATCAGGGTCGCGCCGGCGATGAGGATCGCCTTGGGGACGTTGGTGGTGTAGTCGTTGCCGCCGTAGCGCACCAGCACATAGCCCGGGTCCTGCACCAACAGTTGTGCGACCAGGGCGCCGGCCAGGGCCAGCACGATCCAGAACAGCAGGTTGCGGAACAGATTCATCCAGGCCTCAACGCGTGGTGCGCAACTGGCGCAGTTGCTGCAGTGTGCTGCCCAGGGTGGGAACCGACAGTGAAAGCGGCAAGGCGGCCAGCGATTTGAGGGTGTCGCGCTGGCGCGTCTGCGCGGCCGAGGCCGGCGCCAGACGTTGCAGCCAACCGTCGGCGCGGGTCAGCGCGTTGCGGTAGCCGGCCTCGTCGCGGCGTTCGGCCGCCGCGCGCGCGAGCGAGATTTCCAGTTGCAGCCCGGCCAGCGCGATCGCGCGATCGGCCGGACGCAGCGCGACCGCGCCGTCGCTGGGCTGGACGTCGACGATGTTGCCGAACGCGCGCTGCCACCACGGCGCTTGCGGCGCGGCCTGCTGCGCGTCGCGCACCGGCGCCAGGCTCAGCGTGCGCGCGAACGCGTCCAGCTGCGCGCCCGCGCGCACGCGCGGATCGATGCCCAGCGCATCCAGCGCGGCACGCTCCTGCATCAGGGTCTGACGCAGGCTGAGATAGGCCGGATCGTCGATGCCGTCGAGCACGCCGCCGGCCAGCGCGTAGGCGCGGCGCGCGCCGGCCAGGTCGCCGGCGATCTGCAGGCGTTGCTGGCCCAGGGTCAGCAGCAATTCGGTTTCGTCCAGACGCATGGCCTGGGCGCCGTGGCGGTCGGGATCGGCCAGCTTGGACACGCTGTCCTCGATCAGGCTGGCGCGGGTGCCGATGCCGTGCAGTTCGTCGCGCAACACGCGGTTGGTCGCATCGGCCTGCTGCAGGCGCCGGTTCTGCGAACGCTGATCGTTGCGCAGCGCGTTGATGCGCTCGTCCAGCGCATCCAGGCGCAGGTCGGCGTCGGCGACCGCGGCGCGATCGCGCGCTTCGCGCATCTGCCATTGCTTCCAGCCGTACCAGCCGCCGCCCGCGAGCAGGACGAGCAACAGCAGCCAGAGCCAGGCGAACGAGGTACGGCGGGGAGTGGGCGTGGGTGCAGACACGTCGGAGGCGGGCCGGTAGGAGGGGGAGGCCGGGGCGGAAGCTTCGGGGGAGTCGCTCATGACACCGCCATGCTACCGGAAGCCTCGCCGTTGCAATCAGGAACCGTGACGCAGTGCCGCCGGCGCCGCCGCCAGCAGCTCGCGCGGACGCGGTCCGGCGGCGACCCGGAGCTGGGCGAAACCCAGCTCCCGCGCCAGCGTCGCCAGGCGTTCGCTGGCGGCCAGGACGGTGGCGCCGCGCAGCGCCCGCGCGGCGTCGTCGGGCAGCAGTTCCAGCACGCGTTGCAACGCGTCGCCGCTGGACAGGGCCAGTGCGGCGGGCGCGTCCAGCGCGCGCAGGCGCGCGATCGCGCGCGGCGCGGGCGCGATCGGCACCCGCAGGTAGACGTCGGCGCGCAGCACCCGCGCGCCGCGCGCCTGCAGCGCCGGGGTCAGCGCGCCGCGTCCGCCGGGCGCGGTGATCAGGCCCAGTTCGCGCCCGGCCAGGTCGTAGCTGTCGAGCAGCGCCAGCAGGCCTTCGCTGTCCATCCGCTGCGGCGCATGTACGCGGCCGATGCCGGCGCGGCGGAGGGCCGCGGCGCTGCCGGCGCCGACCGCGAACCACTCGCGACGGCCGTCGTCGCGCAAGGGCCGCAGCGCATGCGCGGCGCGCACCGCCTCGGGGCTGGTGAAGACCGCGTACGGTGCGGCCAGCGCGGCCGCCAGCGCGTCGCGCGCGGCCTCGTCGTCGCAGCGGCGCAGGCGCCATGGCGACAGCGCGATGGTCTGCGCGCCCAACCGCGCCGCCGCCCGGCGCAGGGTCGCGTGTCCGCCGCTGGGCCGCAGCGAGATCACGTACCATCGCGGCGGCTGTGGCGGTGTGCGCGGATGCATGCCGGCAGCTTGGCACAGCCGCGCGAGCCGCGGCATCCCATCCGCCTCCCCCAGCGCGTGCCTCATGAGCCTCGAAGAAGCCTTGCAACGTTTGCGTCACCACTACCAGTCGATGCCGCCGGTGGCGGCCATGCAGATCGACGTCGCCGACTACGACGGCCAGCGCCTGCGCCTGCACGCGCCGCTGGCGCAACACGTGAACGACAAGGGCTGCGCCTTCGGCGGCAGCCTGGCCTCGATGATGACGCTGGCCTCGTGGGGACTGGTCTCGCTGCGCCTGGAACAGGCCGGCCTGGATGCCGACGTTTATGTGGCCGACAGCCAAATCCGCTACCTCGCCCCCCTGTTCGCCGACATCGACGTCGACGCCGAGCTTGCCGCCGACGCCGACTGGGACGGCTTCCTGAGCACGCTGCGCGAGCGCGGACGGGCTCGCACGGGTCTGGTGGCACGGGTGCGGCTGCCCGAAGGCGGCGTGGCGACCGACTTCACCGCCCGCTACGTCGCCATAGCGCGAAGCTGATCGCCGGCACCGACAGCGCGCGCGGAACCGGCTAGCATGTCGGCCGACGCGGTCCCTTGCCGGAGAGTTGCGATGCGCCTGTTCAAAGTTCTGCTGCTGCTGTGCCTGTGCGCGGTCGCCGGCGGCGCCCTGGCCAGCAAGAAGACCAACAGCCTGGACACCAACCAGTACGCCTGGTCCGGCGCGATCCGCTGGGGCGAGTTCGAGCAGGCGCAGAACCTGATCGACCCCAAGTACCGCAAAGAGCACCCGGTCACCGCGCTGGAGCTGGAGCGCTACAAGCAGGTCCAGGTGTCCTCCTACCGCGACATCGGCTCCAGCATGGACAAGGAGCTCGGGCTGGCGGTGCGCGACATCGAGATCGGCGTGATCAACCGCCACACCCAGGCCGAGCGCACCGTGCGCTACCGCGAGGAATGGCGCTGGGATCCGATCGCCAAGACCTGGTGGCTGGTCTCCGGCCTGCCGGACCTCTGGGACGGCCTGTAAGCCGCGCCCCGGGCCCGTCGCGACGGGCCGGGACGGGCTTTTTTGCGCCGCCCGCCGTGCTGGGCGACAATCGCGCCCCCATCCGTCCGCCCCCGTGATCCTGTGACCTTAGAAGAACTGCTCGCCTTCGGCAGCCGCCACATGTTCCTGTCGATGGGTCTGGTCGGCCTGACCGTCGCACTGCTCTACACCGAGAGCGCGCGCCTGTTCCGCGGCTACAAGGCCCTGCGTCCGGCCGAGCTGACCGGCCTGATCAACCGCGAGAACGCGCTGGTGGTCGACCTGTCGGCGACCAACGATTTCGAGAAGGGCCACATCGCCGGCAGCCGTTCGGTCGCGCCCAGCCAGTTCGATCCCGAGAACAAGCTGCTGGCCAGCGCCAAGGCGCTGCCGGTGGTCATGGTCTGCCGCAACGGCCAGGCCTCGGCCGATGCCGCCAAGCGCCTGAAGAAGGCCGGTTTCGAGAAGGTCTATTGGCTCGACGGCGGCGTGCAGGCCTGGCAGCAGGCCGATCTGCCGCTGGTCAAGGGCCGCGCCTGATCGCGGCCGCCGTGCGCGGCGGCCCTTGCGCACCGCCCGCGGCGCCCCCACGCCTGAACGCGGGGCGAGCTTCATCACGCATGCCATAATCGGCCTCTTTCCGCGGTTTCGGCCGCACCATCAAACACTTAACACCGCTGGAGTCATCCGATGTCCGAAGAAAACGTCAACGGCGCCGTCGCGCCGGTCGAAGCCGCCGGTCCGGCGTTCACGGTCGAAAAGATCTACGTGAAGGACGTCTCCTTCGAAGTCCCCGGCGCGCCGGCGGTGTTCAACGAGACCACGCAGCCGCAGCTGCAGATGAACCTCAACCAGAGCGTGCAGCGCCTCAACGACGCCGCGTTCGAAGTCGTGCTGGGCATCACCCTGACCTGCACCGCCGCCGACAAGCCGATGTACCTGGTGGAAGTGAAGCAGGCCGGCGTGTTCGGCCTGGCCGGCTTCGACGAGGCCACCCTGGACGGCATGCTGGGCACCCACTGCCCGAACGTGCTGTATCCGTACGCGCGTCAGCTGGTCAGCGACCTGATCCAGTCCGGCGGCTTCCCGCCGTTCTTCCTGCAGCCGATCAACTTCGACGCCCTGTACGCCGAAGGCCTGCGTCAGCGCGCCGCGCAGCAGCAGGGCGGTCTGGCCGACGCGGAGACCGCGGGCAACGCCTGAGGGCCGCCCGCGATCGGATCACGCATGGGCACGGACGCGACGTCTCCCGCTCCCGAGGAACGTGAGACCCCGCCGCGCGTCGCGGTGCTGGGCGCGGGCTCCTGGGGCACCGCGCTCGCCGCCCTGATCGCCCGCCACGGTCATCCGACCGTGCTGTGGGGCCGCGACGCCGACGGCGTCGCGGCGATCGAATCGCAACACGAAAACCCGCGCTACCTGCCGGGCATCGCCCTACCCGAATCGCTGCACGCGACCGCCGACATGGCGGCCGCGTTGGCCGGCGCCGACCTGGTGCTGGTGGTGGTGCCCTCGCACGCTTTCGCGCAAACCCTGCGCGCGCTCGCGCCGCACCGTCCCGCGCACGCGGGCGTGGCCTGGGCGACCAAGGGCTTCGAGCCCGGCAGCGGCCGCTTCCTGCACGAGGTCGCCGGCGACGTATTGGGCGTAGCGGTGCCGCTGGCCGTGGTCACCGGCCCGTCTTTCGCCAAGGAAGTCGCGCAGGGCCTGCCCACCGCGCTGACCGTGCATTCCGACGATGCCGCGTTCGCGCGCGCCGTCGCCGGCGTGCTGCACGGTCCCAGCTTCCGCGCCTACACCGGCGACGACATGCTCGGCGCCGAACTCGGCGGCGCGATGAAGAACGTGCTCGCCGTCGCCACCGGCGTCGCCGACGGCATGCAGCTGGGTCTCAACGCGCGCGCCGGTTTGATCACGCGCGGCCTCAACGAGATGCTGCGCCTCAACCACGCCATCGGCGGCCAGCCGGAAACCCTGATGGGCCTGGCCGGCCTGGGCGATCTGGTGCTGACCTGCACCGGCGACCTGTCGCGCAACCGCCGCCTGGGCCTCGCGCTGGGCCGCGGCCAGAGCATCGACGCCGCCGTGCGCGAGATCGGCCAGGTGGTCGAGTCGGTGCAGACCGCCGACGAAGTCATGCGCCAGGCGCAGCGCCACGGCATCGAACTGCCGATCTCCAGCGCGGTCCAGGCCGTGCTGCACGGCACGATCACGCCCGCCGACGGCCTGCGCCAGTTGCTGGCGCGCGAACAGAAGCCCGAGTACCCGCACGACCTGTTCGGCTGAGCCCGGCGCGCATCGCGCGCCTTGGCCTGCGACCGCGTCGGCGCCACACTAGCGCGCCTCCCGACGAAACGGACTTCCGATGCGCGCGTTACTCGCGGCCCTGCCGCTGCTGCTGTGTTTTTCCGCGTCCGCTCAAGCCGCCCCGTCCGCCGTCCCGCCTTGCGGCGAGTACCGGCCGGACAGCGACTACGCGCCGCTGCTGAACTTCGCCGGCAACAGCGTGAGCGCCCACGATCGCGAGGGCTTCCGCACCAGCGACGCCTGGCGCTACCGCATCGACGGCGACACCCTGTGGATGCGCCACGCCGACAGCGCCCTGCTCGACGGCTACCGCATCGAAGCCGACGGCGAGCGTCTGGTGCTGCTGCCCGGCGAGCTGCGCAGCGAGCCGATCACCTACACCCGCCACGATCCCGCCGTCTGCGTGCCCACCGGCGGCGCCGGCGTCGCGATCGCGCCGGAGGGCACGCCCAAGGCCGATCAGGATCGCCTGGCCTGCGCCGCCGGCGATATCCAGGCCTGCGTCGACCGGTTGCTCTACGACGAGCAAACCCCGCCCGAGCAGCGCATCGCGCGCCTGGAGGCCTACTGCCGCCGCGACGCCAGTCCCTACGCCTGCGAGGAATGGACCAAGGCGCTGGCGCCCGAGGATCCGAACCCGGTGCTCTATCTGTTCCGCACCAAGCCGGTGACCGCGCCGGAGCTGGCCGCGCTGCGCGTGGGCTGCGAGGAGGTGCGCTCGGCCAAGGCCTGCACTTCGCTGGCCGAGCAGCACTGGATCGCCGGTCGTTACGCCAGCGCGCGCGACACGCTGGCGCAGGCCTGCGAATGGCGCCTGAGCGCGCAGGCCTGCAAGCACGCGCAGGGCCTGAAGGTGGTCGAGCTGACCGACGGTCCGCCGCGGCGCAAGCCGCAGCAGCCCTGCGGCACTTATGCCAGCGGCGAGGGCGGATTGTTCGACGTGTTCCGTTTCGGCGACGAACGCGCGGTCGCCGCATCCGCCGACGGCGAACCGACGATGCGCTACCGCCTGCGCGAAGACCAGGTGCTGGTACGCCACGACAAGGGCGACGACTTCGTGCTGCGCTGGCTGGGCGAGGACACTCTGGTCGGCATGGACGACTGGACCCGATTCACCGTCTACCTGCGCGGCCAGCCGGCCACCTGCAAGCCGGTGCCGATGCCGGTCGCCAGCGACCGCATCATCGAAACGCCCTACCGCGTCGACCAATGCGCGCTCGCCGATCCGGGCGGCAACGAGGCCTGCTGCGCGCGTGGCTCCATGTCCTCGTGCATGGGCGCCGGCCACGGCGCGGCGCTGAGCGGCGACTGGAAGCGCGCGGCGGCGTACTACGACAAGGTCTGCGCCATGCACGTGCGCGAAGGTTGCGGCAACGTGGTCACGGCCTACCACAACACCGGCGACGAGCAGCTGCTGACCGGCATCCGCAAGGTCTGCCACGACGAGCCGCGCTCGGTTGCCTGCGAGGAACTCGATCTGGCCAACGCCGCGGCGGTCAACCAGAAGCAGTTGGAGCGCGAGGTCGAGCAATCGCTGCGCGAGCTGCTGGAGAAGCTGCCCGCCGAGGGCGAAGGCGAGGCGCCGCCCGAGGAGTAGGCCGCGGCGTAAACCGCGCCGTCATACGCGTGCGGCGTGTCGCGGCGATGCGGTTCGCTGCGCTCGCCGCATCCTACGAACTTGTGTCCGTGAAAGCGCGGTCGCGCTGGCGCCGCCGCGAATGGAACGCCCAAAGAAAAAGCCCGGCGAACCGGGCTTTTTCAGGATCGTACCGCTTCCGGGAAAATCAGAAGCTGGCGCGAGCGCCGATCATGTACTGGGTGGTCTCGTCGTTGAACTCGACTTCGCCCACGATGCCCCAGGTCTGGTTGAACTTGTACTGGCCGCCGAGGGTGCCGACGAAGTCGCCTTCGAAGTCGCCGCCGTCGACGTAACCGGCCTTGACCCAGCCTTCCAGGTTGTCGGTCATCTCGCCGCGGATACCGAGGTTGAGCTTGCCGCCCTTGGCTTCGCCGCTGATGCCGTCGATGTCGATTTCCTGACGCAGGTACGACAGCTCGGCGATGAAGTCGGCGCGGTCGCTGATGTCGGCGTGGTAGCCGAAACCGATTTCGGCGGTTTCGAAGTCGGTGTCGAAGCTGAAGCCGCTGAAACGCACGTCGTCCTGCGTCTTGCTGTAGCCGCCGAAGATGGTGAAGTTTTCGCCCAGCTCAGCCGAACCGCGGATGTAGCCGCCGTCCAGCTCCGGGTCGAAGCCCGAGATGCCGGTGTCGGCGTTGACGCGGGTGTAGCCGCCTTCGACGTAGGAATAGCTCAGGCCCTCGGCCGAGGCGACGAACGGGGCGGAGGCCAGCAGCGCTGCCAGCACGAGTTGCTTCTTCATGAATTCTCAATCCTGATATGTGGTTTGCGTCCATGCCGCATTGCGGCGGGGCGCACACTAACGAAAAATTCACACCGCTACAACTGCCAAAGGCAACACGGTTTTGCCTGGAGCCGGCCTAGCGCAGGTTCCACCGGTTCGGCGCAAAAAAAGAGCCCGGCCGGGGCCGGGCTCGATCGCGACGTTCGGGGGAGAGAGAGAAATCGCGATTGGTACGGGGTGCCGCGCTCGCGCTTAGAAGCTGATGCGCGGGCCAACGAAGAACTGGGTATCGCCGTCGACGAACTTGACGTCGCCGTTCACGCCCCAGGTGTCGTTGAACTTGACCAGAGCGCCGACGCGGCCGTAGAACTCGCCGTCCGACTTCTCGTAGTCCTCGTAACCGGCCAGCGCGTAGCCCTGGATGTTCGGGGTCAGCACGCCGTTGACGCCGGCTTCGACGCTGTAGCCGTTGAAGTCCAGACCCTGGCCGGCGTCGAACTTCTCGTAGGCCACGCGGGTCAGCAGGTCGACGCGCGAGTTCAGCTCGTGGTTGTAGCCCAGGCCGACGCGCCACTGGTCGAAATCGATGTTGGTGTTGTCGATCTCCTGCTTGCTGTAGCCGCCGAAGATGTGGAAGTTGTCGGCGATCGCGCCCGAGCCGTTCAGGGCCCAGCCGTCGGCGTCGCCGCCATCGGTGTTGGTCTTGGCGTAGCCGCCTTCGACGTAGTTGTAGGACACGCCCTCGGCCGCGGAGGCGGCGAACGGCAGGGCGGCAAGCAGGGTCAGGGCAAGCAAAGTGCGCTTCATAAAGGTCTCAGCCTCTTATTGGTTTTGTTCGTCCGAATCGCGGCGCCTCGGGGTGGGGCGGCTCTTGTGATTCGGATGTGGCGCAGTATCCAAGCGCCGATTCAATCGAAGCTGAATTTTGTACCTGGAAGTTTAGGAACTCTGCTGTTCGTGCACGGTCGCGCCGAAAGTCATGCCTGTTAAATGCTTGTAAACAAAGGGTTTGCACAGTATTCGCCGAACAAAACGGCGGATGAATGCGGATTGGCACCGTTTACATGCAGGCCTGCCAACGCCGGCGATTGCGCCGCTTTGCCTGGCGCGCATCGCCGTCCAACGCGGCCGCTCGCGCTCAGGCGAGCTCGGTGGCGCTGTCGCGTATCGCGTCCCAGTCCAGCCCGAAACGCGCCAGGTACTTGCGCAGGCGATCGGCGTCGTTGGTGCTCGCGCGCTGTCCGCGCGAGACCGCGAACAGCTCGCGCCCGGCCTGCGACAGCGACTTGGCGCGCGCGCAGGCGCGCAGCACGTCTTCCAGTTGCACGCGGTCGAAACGGTCCAGCTGCTCCCAGCGCTCGCCCAGCAGCGCCTGCAGCGGCGAGGCCGGCCGGCCCGATCGCCACAGCCGGCGCAGGCGCTCGATTTCCTCCTCGACCTGCGCGGTCTGGATGCGTCCGGCGTTGGCCAGGGTGGCCATGCGCATCACCGACGCGCCCAGGTCGCGGAAGTTGCCGCTCCAGATGGCCTCGGCGCTGGTGGCGTAGCGCAGATAGCGTTCGCGCGCCTCGCGGTTGAAGGCCACGCGCTGATGCTGCTCGCGCGACCAGCGCTCGAGTTCGAAATCCAGGTTGGGCTCGATGTCCTGGGGGCGTTCGGCCAGGCCCGGCAGCCGGTAGGTCCACAGGTTCAGGCGCGCCAGCAGGTCGTCGCGGAAGCGCCCCTGCTGCACGGCCTCGTGCAGGTCGCGGTTGGTGCCGGCGATCAGCTGGAAGTCGCTCTCGACCTCCTTGTCGCTGCCCACCGGCAGGAAACGCTTTTCCTCCAGCGCGCGCAGCAGCATCGCCTGCTCGTCCAGGCCCAGCTCGCCGATCTCGTCCAGGAACAGCAGGCCGCGGTGCGCCGAGCGCAGCAGGCCGGCGCGGTCGCCGGCGGCGCCGGTGTAGGCGCCCTTGACGTGGCCGAACAGCGAGCTCATCGCGCCGTCGCCGCGCAGGGTGGCGCAGTTGACCTCGACGAACTGGCCTGGCAGCTGGTGCTTGAGCTTCTTCAGCTCGAACACGCGCTTGGCCAGCTGGCTCTTGCCGGCTCCGGTCGGCCCCATCAGCAGCATCGGCGCGCGCGAGCGCGTGGCCACGGTTTCGATCTGCTCGATCATGCGGTTGAAGGCGGGATTGCGGGTGGCGATGCCGCTCTTGAGTAGGTCGCGGTCCTGCAATTGCTGCTGCTGGAAGCGCTGCGCGATCAGGTCGTAGCGCGACAGGTCCAGGTCGATCACCGCGTAGGTGCCCGGATCGGCGCCGCCCTGCTTGCGCGGCGGCGAGGTCTGCAGCAGGCGGCCGGGAAAGTGCCGGCTCTCGGTCAGCAGGAACCAGCAGATCTGGCTGACGTGGGTGCCGGTGGTGATGTGGACGTAGTAGTCCTCCTCGTCCGGCTTGAACGCGTAGCCGGCCAGGAAGTCGTGCAGCGTCGCGTACACGCCCTCGAAGTCCCAGGGATCGGACAGGTAGGTGTCGTGCAAGCGCACCTGCGTTTCCGGCGAGGCCTGGCCCAGATCCTCTTGCACCACCTGGGCCAGTTTGCCGTAGCGGCGCTGGTCCAGCAGCAGCTCCAGCCGGTCGAGCAGGAAGTCCTGGTGCATGCCCAGCGATACCGTCGGCCGCCACTTCTCCCAGCGTCCGGGGCCGGTGCCGCTGTCGAGCATGGTGCCGAGCATGCCGATCACGACTTGGCGCTTGCGCATATCCGTTCCTATAAAAACTTCGCCTCCAATATACGAAATATGGAAGCATTCGAACCGGTCGTGCTGCTGCTATCTCGATAACATCTTATTTATCAGTGATTTAGATTCATCGCCCGAAGTTGGCACGGCGATTGCTCTAAGCCTAGTGCGGCCCCGAGCCACCTGCGCACGCTGCGCAGGCCGGTTCGGGACCAACCCCTCAGTGGTGCCCGGCTGGCAATAGGGCCAGCCGGGCGGGGGGAGGCGCAGGTACTCGGACTTCGGTCCGGCACCGCGAACGCATCGCCCGTCATCCGCTGCACTTCATCGCCGCATCGCTTTCCCGCGTCGCGGCGACCTAGACCGCAACACCCACACCGATAGAGTGATCCCATGAGCACGCACAACTACGACGTCATCCAGGAGCCCGGCTCCGCCCCTATCAAGCTGTGGACTCGCGGCGTTCCGCTGGAGGACGAAGCGCGCCAGCAGCTGCAGAACATCGCCAAGCTGCCCTTCATCCACCGCTGGATCGCGGTGATGCCGGACGTGCACCTGGGCAAGGGCGCGACCGTGGGTTCGGTGGTGCCGACCATCGGCGCGATCGTGCCGGCGGCGGTGGGTGTGGACATCGGCTGCGGCATGATCGCCGCGCGCACCACGCTGACCGCCAGCGACCTGCCGGACGATCTGTCCGGGCTGCGCAGCGCGATCGAGCGCGCGGTGCCGCACGGCCGCACCACCGGCCGCGGCGTGCGCGACAAGGGCGCCTGGCAGAATCCGCCCGAGCGCGCGATCGAGGGTTGGACGCAGTTGGTCGCCGACTTCCAGCGCATCTGCGAGCGCCATCCGCGCCTGAAGAACACCAACAACCTCAACCATCTGGGTACCCTGGGTACGGGCAACCATTTCGTCGAGGTCTGCCTGGACGAGGAGCAGCGCGTGTGGTTCATGCTGCACTCGGGTTCGCGCGGCGTCGGCAACGCGATCGGCACCCACTTCATCGAGCTGGCCAAGCAGGACATGCGCCGCTGGATGATCAACCTGCCCGATCAGGACCTGGCCTACCTGCCCGAGGGCAGCGAGCACTACGCCGACTACGTGTTCGCGGTCGACTGGGCGCAGCGTTACGCGCGCATCAACCGCGAGATCATGATGCAGCACGTGGTCGCGGCGGCGCGCACGGTGATCGCCAAGCCGTTCGAGGCCGCGGCCGAGGCGGTGAACTGCCACCACAACTACGTCAACCGCGAGCAGCACTTCGGCAAGGACGTGTTCGTGACCCGCAAGGGCGCGGTGAGCGCGCGCAAGGGCGAGTTGGGCATCATTCCGGGCAGCATGGGCGCGAAAAGCTTTATCGTGCGCGGCCTGGGCAACGCCGACAGCTTCCATAGCTGCAGCCACGGCGCCGGCCGCGTGATGAGCCGTACCCAGGCGCGCAAGCTGATCAGCGTGGACGACCACATCAAGGCCACCGCGCACGTGGAATGCCGCAAGGACGCGGAGGTGGTGGACGAGTCGCCGGCCGCGTACAAGCCGATCGAAGCCGTGATGGCCGCGCAGAGCGACTTGGTCGAGATCGTGCATACGCTGCGTCAGGTGGTCTGCGTGAAGGGTTGAATGCGCCGCCCGCGGGCGGCGCGAAGGAAACAGCAAACGGACGGAGCCGGGCTCCGTCCGCATTCGTTATCGGAAATATCGCAATGGACATGATCGAACTCGACGGCTCGGCAGGCGGCGGGCAACTGCTGCGCACCGCCTTGAGCCTGAGCCTGTGCACGGGCATCGGCTTCACCATGCAGCACATCCGCGCCAAGCGTTCGCGCCCGGGCCTGATGCGTCAGCACCTCACCGCGGTCAATGCGGCCGCGGCGGTCGGCCGCGCCTTCGTGCACGGCGTCGACCTGGGCGCGACCAGCCTGCGCTTCGAGCCCGGGCAGCCGACGGCGGGCGACTATCGCTTCGCCACCGGCACCGCCGGCTCGACCACGCTGGTGCTGCAGACGGTGTTGCCGGCGCTGTGGCGCTGCGAGGCGCCGTCGCGACTGGTGCTGGAAGGCGGCACCCACAATCCGCTGGCGCCCAGCGCCGACTTCATCGCCGACAGCTACCTGCCGGCGCTGCGTCGCATCGGCGTGGACGCGCAGCTGCGCCTGGAGCGTCACGGCTTCTATCCGGCCGGTGGCGGCGTGCTGCATGCGACGGTGGCGGGCGGCGCGCGGCTGCGCCACGGCGTGTTCGAGTCGCGCGGCGAGCTGCAATCGCTACGCGCGACCGCCCTACTGTCGGCGTTGTCGGCCAGCATCGGCCAGCGCGAACTGGAGGTGCTGGGCGCGCGCCTGGGACTGGACGAAAGCGCGTTGGAGCTGCGCAGCGTGCGTCCGGCGATCGGGCCGGGCAACGCGCTCAGCGTGCAGGTGCGTCACAGCGAACACTGCGAGACCTTCACCGGCCACGGCGAGCGTGGGGTGAAAGCCGAGCAGATCGCCGCTCGCCTGGCCGACGAAGTGCGTGGCTATCTGGACTCACCGGCCTGCGTCGGCGAACACCTGGCCGATCAGTTGCTGCTGCCGATGGCGCTGGCCGGCGGCGGCGCGTTCACCACCGCCGTCATCAGCGAGCACCTGAGCAGCAATGCGCGCCTGATCGAAAAGTTCCTGCCGGTGGAAATCGACTGGCAGCCGATCGCGCCGGACCACTGGCGCGTGACGGTCGCCGGCTGAGGCCGGCGGCCGTGCGTGCGCTCAGCCCATCGACAACGTCGGCGACGGCGTTGCCGATGCGCGCGCGTTCGCGGTGTCGCCCTGCGGCCGGCGCAGCACCACCCACAGGCACAGGCCGATCGCGATCGCCTGGCTGAAGGTCGACAACGCCATGCGGCCGTGCAGTTCGGGCAGCGGCATGCCGCCGAAGGGCAGCACGGCGCTCAAGCCCAGATACGCGATCGCCAACGCGGCCACGCGCGAGGGTTGCAGGCGACTGCCGGCGGCGACCAGCAGCCACAGCCAGATCGGCGCGAACAGGCCGTTGTGGTCGGGCACGAAGGGGCTGCGATACGCGGCCAGCGCCAGCAGCGCCAGCCAGGTCGACACCAGTTCCAGCCGCGACATCGCGCTGGCGCGGCGCGCGGCGAAAATCGCCAGCGCGAACACCACCAGGGTCCACACCCACGACACGGCCTTCTCGACCACCGGCGTCATGCCGCCCACGCCCAGCGCGTCCAGCTTCACCGCCAGGCCCGGTACCGAGTCGTTGATCGCCACCACCGGCTCCAGGCCGTCCAGCCACAGGAAGGCCCAGGACTCGCCACTGAGGATGCGCGGCGCCTGGAACTGGAAGAAGGCCTCGAACGGCGCGGTGCCCAGCCAGGCCAGCGCGATCACGCTGTACAGCGCGGAGAACGCGATCGTCCAGGCCGCGTCGCGCCAGCGCCGCGCGGCCAGCAGGTACAGGCCCAGCAAGCCCGGAAACAACTTGAACACGGCGAAGCCGAGCACCGCGCCGCCCAGCACCGGACGCCCGCGCCAGAACAGCATCATCGCCAGCAGCGACATCGCGATCGCGGCGATCTGGAAGTTGCCCAACTGCAGGGTCAGCAGCACCGGCGTGCTCAGCCACAGCGCCGGCAACAGCAGGGCGATGCGGCGGCCGGCCGCGCCGCCGATCCAGCGGCCCAGGATCAGCACGCTCATCGCCAGCAGGGCGCCTTCGATGGCGAACCACAGCGCGCGCAGCTCCAGGAAGCCGCCGCCCAACGCGATGCCGGCGCGCGGCAGGATCAGGAACTGCGGCAGATAGAGGAAATCGTCGAGCTTGAAGCGGCCTTCCATGCCGCCGTAGTGCTCGGGGTCGTAGAGGTTGGGCACGCCCTGGCCGGCCAGGCCGGCGGCTTTCCACATGCCGGAAAAACAGTTGTGGCGCACGTAGAACTCGTCGAACCAGTACGCCGAGGCCTGCGCCTGGTTGGCATCGACCATGAACAAGGCGATGCCGGCGGTGCGTGCGATCGCGGCGATGGCGATCAGCAGCCACAGCGCGCTCCAGCCCGGATGCGCACGGCTCAGGCCGTCCCATTCGTGCGGCAGGCGGCGCGCGAGCCAGGGCGTGGCCAGGCCCGCCAACACGATCGCGCTGGCCAGCGCCACCGTCGGCGCGAGTGCGCTGGGCACGAACGCCGCGATCGCCACGGCGGGCAGGGTCGCGAACAGCAGGCTCATCAAGGCGGCGACGATCCAGCGTTCGCTGGCGATACGAGGCGCGGACAGGTTCATGCGGTGCGGCTCCGTGAGGCGTTGCGGCGCGGACGGCGACGGGCGTTCATTGCGCGGCCCAGCCTTCGACCTTGCCCGAGAACAGATAGCGGCTGAGTTCCTCGAAATCGTCGAACACCAGATCCGGCGCGGCCTCGTGGCCGTTGCCGTTGTGCGCGCGGTCCACCCGCAGCAGGGTGGTGATGCCGAAGCGGCGCGCGCCGGCGACGTCGCTGGCTGGGTCGTCGCCGATCATCCAGATCCGGTCCGGTTCGATGCCCAGCTTGTCGATCGCCAGCTGGAACGGCGCCTCCTGCGGCTTGTCGGCGCCGGCTTCCTCGGAGGTCACGACGTAATCGAAGCAATCGTCCAGGCCGAAGTAGATGATCTTGCGGAATTGGATCTGCGAGGTGAGGTCGGTGATGATCGCCGTGCCGATGCCGCGGCTGCGCAGGCTCATCAGGAACTCGCGCACGCCCGGGAACAGCTCGCAATGCGAGAGGAAGGTGCGCCAGTAGGTCTGCTCCAGGTCCAGCGTGATCACCAGCTGGGTCTTGCGCCCCAGCAGTTCGATGCCGCGCTGGAAGTACAGCAGGCGGCTGTGCGAACTGGCGGTGCGCCCCAGGCGTTGCTTCACCTCCTGGCGCGCCTGGGCGAAGGCCTGGCGCACGTCGCCGACGCCGCAGCCCAGTAGGCGCGCGGCCTTGTCCTCTGCCGCCGCCAGCGCGCAGGCGTGCGGATGGCTGTAGGCGTACAGCGTGTTGTCGGTGTCGAAGATGATCGCCTGCGGCGCGCGCAGGGCCGTGTCCGTGTTGTGGATGCTCAGGCTCATTGGATGCGGTTCTTCAAGGCTTCTTCGGTGTGCACCAGGACCAGCAACTGCATGATCCCGCTCATGCCGTCCTCCCACTGGGGACGGATATCCAGCATTTCCTGCAGGCCGGGCACCAGATTGCGCGCGGCCAGGGCGATGTCCTCGGCGACCACGTCGCCCTCGATCGTCATCTCGACTTCGCCCGACTCCTCGGCCAACTGCACGTCCAGGTGCAGGCCGCAGACGCCGATCAGGATCCGCGCCACGCGCTCGTGGTAGGTGCCGTTGCGGATCAGCGCGACCAGCTTCAGGCGCACCTGGTCGGGCGGGATGCCGCGTTCCAGCTGCTGCGGATTGACCGGCTGCAGGCGCAGCACCAGGCTGGCGACGGCTTTCTGCGGATGGATGTAGCGCTGCGAATCCGGCGCGCGCCGTTGCAGCGAACCCTCGACCGCGGCCAGGTCGTGGCCGCGCTGGTGCACGTCGCGGTGGATCTTCCAGGCGCGGCGCAGCGACTCGTCCACGTCCAGGAACACGCTGACGTCGAAGCGCCGGCGCAGGCGCGGAAAGTGCAGCGCGTGCAGGCCCGAGGCGATGACCACGTCGTTCTTGGCCAGCAGCGTCGGCGCCTCGAAGCGGCCGGCGGCGTGGTCGTAGCGGCGGCAGACGATGGCCTTGCCGTCCATCAGCGCCAGCACGTCGCTGCTGAAGCGCTGCAGGTCGTTGGCGCGCGGATTGAGGTGGGTCAGGCCCTTCCACATCGGCGCGTAGCGGTCCCAGATGTGGTAGTCGTCGCCCGACACGTGCACCACCGAGTGGTCGCCGAACACGCCGGCCAGAGCGCGGCTGAGCGTGTCCTTGCCCGAGCCCGAATCGCCGGCGATGCCCAGCGCCAGCGGCTTCTGCGCGATGCGGTAGTAGTCGTTGCGGCCGACGCGTTCGCGCAGCATCTGCACGATCAGCACCAGACCGGACGCCACCACCAGGGTCATCCACAGCGAGTGCACGTGCGGCGTCACGCGGACAGCGACGGCGGCGATCGCCGCCGTCGGATCCCAGCCCAGCCAGGGCGCGCTGGCGCCGGAAGAAATGAACACGTGCATCGCGATCAGCAGCAGCGAGAAGCCGCCGGCCAGCACGCGCGCGCTGCGGTCGCCCTGCAACTGATGCGCGACCAGGAACGGCACCAGCCACAGGTACCAGCCCGGCGGCGCCGGCGTGCCCAGCACGACCAGGAAGAACGACAGACCGGTGCTGGCGATCAGCAGTTCGAAGCTGATGCGGCGGAAGCGCCAGGCCGCGTAGGCGGCGAGCAGATACAGCGTAGGGGTGAGATAGAGCTTGAGCTCCTCGCCCAGCGGCAAGGCCAGATCGAACACGCGGCCGAATTCGCGCGAGCCGAACACCATCGCCACGAAACCCGACGAGGCCAGCCACGGCAGGGTCAGCAGCGCCGCCACGCCGGCGCAGACCAGCGCGAACGGCGCCAGCATCGAGCGTAGGCGCTTGTTGCGCCACAGGTAGATGCCGATGAACGGCGCGGCCAGGCCCATGCTGAGCTTGGCCGCCAGCGCCAGGCCCAGTGCGGCGCCGCTGGCGCGCGGCCGGTAGCGGCGGATCAGCAGCAGCGACAGCAGCAGCAGCGCGATCGGCACGATGTCGGTCTGACCGTTCCAATACGTCACGAACAGCACGATCGGCGACCACCAGTACAGCCACAGCAGCATGCGCGGCCGGTCGGTGGGCAGCAGGCGGCGCAGCAGCAGCAAGCAGGCCAGGTCCGCGCTCAGCAGGCCCAGGCGGAAGCCGATGCCCAGGAAGGCCTGACTGCCGGTGGCGGCATCGAGCAGCCAGCCCAGCGCGCTGCCCGGTGCGTGCGCCAGCAGCATCACCGGGCCGTAGGGATAGGCCAGCGCGCTGCCGCCGGCGGCGAGGAAACTCGACCACGGGTCCAGCCCGGGATGGCCGATGGCGTGATCCAGGAACGGCAGGAACCATTCCTGCTGGATCCTCGGCACCAGCAGCACGATCAGCGCCACGCGCAGCAGCAGCCCGGCGCGGAACTGCGCCGTGCGCAACATCGGGTCCCGCCACCAGCGCGCCAGACTCATCGCCAACGGTCGGTCTCCTTGGTGCATACCGCGTCCACCACGATGCCTTCGCGTTCCAGCAGGGCGCGCATCTGCGCGATGCCTTGCGCGGCGTCGCGGCCCTGCAGCTCCGGCGACACCAGGCACAGGCGGAAGCCGGCCGCGCGCAGGCGCTGCGCCTGTTCGCGGTCCAGCGGGAAGCGCGTGAAGCAGTCGACCCAGACCCATTGCACCTTGCCCGCCAGGCTCAAGGCGGTGTCGATGGATTCGTACTCGGACACGCGCACCGCGCAGCGCGACTCGCCGCGCGCGGCGGTGCGGACCAGGAACGGGAAGGACTGATCGAGGAAGAACCAGTCCTGGATGCCGCGCTCGCGCATCAGCGCGATCAGGCGGTCCTCCAGGCCCTCTTCCTTGACGTTGAGGATCAGCAGGCGATGGCGGTAGTCGTCCAGCCAGTCCTCGAAGTCCTCGCCGTCGGCGAAGGCGTCGTGGTGGATGATGATGGCGTCGCCGCGGCTGCGCAGGTCCAGCTCGATGCCGTACTCGGGCGAAGTCTCGCGCAGTTCCTGGCGGGTGTTGCGACGGTGGCGGACGACGATCATGCGGGGTGGCTCAGGTCTTTGCGCAGGCGCAGGCTGAAATCCACGGTGCGGCGGATGAAGCGCGCC
Source organism: Lysobacter sp. 5GHs7-4 (assembly GCF_021284765.1). Classification (NCBI taxonomy): domain Bacteria; kingdom Pseudomonadati; phylum Pseudomonadota; class Gammaproteobacteria; order Lysobacterales; family Lysobacteraceae; genus Lysobacter; species Lysobacter sp. 5GHs7-4. The sequence continues at coordinate 586,820 of NZ_CP089924.1, forward strand.
TTGGCGCGCCAGTTCACGTTCCAGTGCGAGCTGCCGTGGGCGCGTTCGCCGAAGCGCACCGGAAAACGGCGCACCTGCAGGCCGCTGCGGCGCGCCTGGTAATAGGCGTACAGATCCAGCGAGAAGTCGTGCGGCGGCGCCTGCCAGCGCTCGAAGAACGCGCGCGCGAACAGGGTCGGCTGGGCGTTGATGTCCCACAGCCGGCGCCGCAGCAGCAAGGTCTCGAACAGCGACATGCCGACGGTGAAGGCCACGTCCCCGGCCGGGCGGCCGTGGCGGCGGCCCTTGACGAACACGGTGTCCGGATCGCGGTCGTCGAACAGCGCCAGCCCCTCCAGCGCGTCGGCCGGATCGGTCTGCATATCGGCGTGGGTCCAGCCCACGATCAGGCCGCGCGCGGCGCGCAGGCCGGCGAGGATGCCGTAGCCGTAGCCCTGGTTGCGTTCCACGCGCACGCTGCGGATGCGCGGCGCGTCGCGCAGCAGTTCGGCCAGCACCGCCGGCGTGTCGTCGGTGGAGCCGTTGTCGACCAGGATCGCCTCGACGTCTTCGCGCACGAAGGTCTCGCGCAGCCGCGCCACCAGCAACGGCAGGTTGCGGGCTTCGTTGTAGCAGGGGATCACCAGGGACAGGCGCAGGGAAATGCTCACGGCGTTTCGATCTTCCTCAACACCACCGAGCGGCCCATCGCGAACACCGACGGCAGCAGCTTGACCAGGGCGCGGTCGGTGGCGTCGATCAGCTTGAGCAGCGCGCGCGGCAGTTCGACGGTCTTGGCCTGCACCACCACGCCGCCGGAGACCAGGAACACGAAGCACTCGTTGAGTTCGTTGCGCTCGATCGCGAATCCGGGCAGATGGCGGCGGAACGCGTCCTCGTCGCGGAACAGCAGCAAGGGGATCGCGCAGTTGGCCGACCAGGGGTCGCGCGGGTCGTTGGCCACCACCGTGTCGTCGAACACGTCGATGTCGTAGGACCAGCCCTCGTGGCGCATCGCGCGCAAGGCCAGGCGCAGCAGGAAACAGGTGTTGAGATCCTGGATCAGGATCAGCCCGCCCGGCGCCAGCTTGCGCTGCATGACCTGGAAGAAGCGCAGCGGGTTGGGCAGGTGGTGGATCATGTGGCTGAACACCGCCACGTCGATCGACCCGTCCGGGTACGGCGGGTCCATGGCGTCGGCGACGTCGTCGATCCACGGCCGCGCTTCCACGTCGGTGATGCGGAAGTTGTCGTGGCGGATGAATTCCTTGCTGAAACCCGAACCGGCGCCGAACTCGACCACGCGCTGGCCGGGCTTGAGGTAGGCGTTCATCCAGTCGTAGCGCTTGTGCAGCAGGAATTCGAGGTTGCGCGGGCGGTGCTTGAGGAAGAACTCGCGCGCCATTCCGACTTCGCCCTCGTGCTCGAAGCGGTTCTCCTCGTGCGTGGGGAAGTAGGTGCTAGGCAGGACCATGGGACGACTCTCCGGCAAGACGGGGTGCGGCGGACGCGGGTTGCGGGCTCAGCATCGGAAGCGCTCCGGTTCGCGCATGCGGTAGCGCTCGGCCAGGGCCGGTCGCGCGTCGGCGGGCACGCGCGGGTCGTGCTCGATGCGGTAGGGGTGGGCGTCCCATTTGTGGAAGCAGGACTGCCAGTACTCGAAGGTGCGCAGGTCGTCCGGCGTGCCCCAGCACAGGTAGTGGTCGACCTCGAACACGCGGCAGTTGAGGCCGGCGGCGACGGCGTCGTTGATGCAGCTGTCGACGTAGAACTCGCCGTTGACGCGGCCGTCGCGCGCGATCATCGCCTCGGCGGCGGCGGCGAAATCGCCGGCGCGACGGAAGGTGAAGGTGCCCAGCACGATCGGGTCGCGCAGCGGGTCCGACAGCGGCTGCTTCACCGACACCGACAGCACGCGGCCGTCGACCTCGTCGACCCAGCCATAGTGCGTGGGCCGACGCGCCGCGCCCGGATAGCCGCGCGCGACCCACACGATCACGTCCACGTCCTCGTCGTCCAGCAGCGCCGACAGCGCCTGCGCGTCGAACACCGCGCCGTTGTCGCAGGCGCCGATGGTCAGCGGCTGCGCGGGGTCCAGGCCGTCCAGCCCGAGCAGGCAGGTGCGCGCCTGGCCGTCGGTCACGCGTTCCAGATCGACCAGGGCGCAGCCGGGGAAGCGCGCGCGCAAGGCCTCGGCGATGCCCTGCGCGCCGTCCAGGTCGCGGCGTTGCACGAACACGCGCCGCGCCGGTTCGGGCAGATCGCGCGCGGCCTGCACCACCATCGGCTCGCCCGACACCGCGATCAGCGGCTTGGGTTCGCGGTAGCCCTCGCTGGCGAAGCGCGCGCCCAATCCGGCCATCGGCACCATCACCGCGCCGTGCTGGCGCGGCGGCGTTTGCGCGCGCGCCGGATCGCCCAGGCGCCGGAACGCGTCGGACCAGTAGCGGTATTCCTCCAGATCCTGCGGCGTGCCCCACTGCATGAAGTGGTTGAGTTCGTAGACCGCCACGCAGGCGCCGTCTTCCAGCAGCGGCTTGTAGGCCAGGCTCACGTAGTACTCGCCGCCCAGGCTCAGATCCGGGCGTGCGACGCAGCGCTCGAAGGCCGCGCGCATCAGCGCGGCGGACTTGAAGTAGTAGCTGCCGCTGGACGCGTACTCGCGCGTGGGCTGGTCGGTGTAGGGCTGCTTTTCCTGGATGTCGAGCACGCGCGCGCCGTCGGTGCGCACGTAGGCGTAGTTGGTCGAGCCCATCATGTGCGGATGGAAGCCGGTGTAGCACGGGATCGCGCCGTCGCAGCCGCTGTCGCGCACGTAAGCCTTGAAGTCGCGGTAGTCCCAGGCGCAGGAGAAATCGCAGTAGTTGACGATGGTGGGCGCGCTGGGGTCCAGCAGATCGACCGCCTGCAGCACCGCGTGCACCGGCCCCAGTTTGTGCGGCTCGATGCCGAGCACGCGGCCGCTTGGGCAGATCTGCGCCAGCTGTTCGGCCATGCGGTAGTCGTCGCGCTGCAGGTGGTCGCGGTTGCACACGAACACGAAGTCGGTCTCGCCCGGAAACAGGTCGACCACATGGGCGATGATCGGTTTGCCGTCGACCTCGATCAGCGGCTTGGGCACGCGGTAGCCGGCGCGGCGGAAGCGCTCTCCGAAACCTGACATGGGGACGACGATCTGCATGGGCTCCTTCCGTGGCGTCGTGCGGCGGTGATGCGGTTCAGTGCCCCGGCCGCGACAGCGCGCGGCGATAGGCTTCGGCTTCCCAGTCCACCAGCGCGGCGACATCCTCATCGCCCAGATAGACCAACGCTTCATCGCCGCGCAGGCGCAAGGCGACCAGGACCAGGCACAACAGCATGGCCTGCGCGCCGGCCGACAGGCCGGGGGCGACCAGCACGCCGGCGCCGGGCAGCAGCGCGAACGCGGGCGCGACGCCGCCGGCCGCGACGCAGCGCGCGAACGCGTCGGACAAGGCGTCCGCGCCGTCCAGCACCGCCGCGCGCGCGCCCAGGAACACCGCGTGATCCGGATACAGCGCGCCGTCGCGCGCGACCGCCAGCGCGGCCGCGTCGGTGGCCAGCGCGTGCACGCGCGGATCGCGCGGCAGCTCCCAATTCAGGTCGTTGACTGCGTACAGGCGCGCTAGATCGGGCGCGGCGCTCGCGCGTTCGGGCAGGGCCAGGCGGCGTTCGACCTCGCCCAGCAGGGCCTCGGCCGCGGCGCAGTCGCGCGCGCCCACCACCAGGCCGTGATTGGCCAGCACCAACACGTCGGCGTCGCGCTCGCGCAAGGCCTCGCGCACCGCCTGGGTGAGCGGGTAGCCCGGGCGTCGGTACGGCACCCAGGCCCAATTCAGTCCCTGCAACAAAACACTTAGACGCGTGCGCGCATCCGCGCGTACCGCCCAGGCGATGGTGTTGACCGAATGCACGTGCGCGACCACCGGATGCGGCAACAAGGCGTGCAGCGAGGTCTCGATCGACGGCCGCAACGCATGCGCGGCGCCCAGCCGCGCCAGACGCGACTCGCCGTCGGCGTGGCCCAGCGCGGCGCGTGCCTCGTCCAGCGGCAAGGGCACGAAGATGTCGCGCTCGCGCGCCTGCGCGAGCCAGGTGCCGGAGGCCTTGACCCACAAGGTGCCGTCTTGTTTGACAGACGTGTTACCGCCGCCGCCCTGGACCAGCAGAGGATCGGCGCCGATCCGCGCGGACCATGCGATCAAGGCGTCGAGCGCGGCCGCAATAGCGCCCATCACGCCCCCGCCGGCGCGGCGTCCCTGCGCAAATTAAGTGCCCCACGCTGCTGCGAGAACTGCCGATCCATGTGCTCCCCTCCCTGCTGCTGATGCTCCTGAAACCCCTAATACTCGGTTTGGGCCCGCAACCGGCCGTCCTACGGCCGGGCGAACGCTGTCCGCATCGGTTTCCCCTGCCGGGCACTGGACGACCCGGCAACCGATGTGGTCCGCTTTTGCCCCCTGACCACGTTATGTGGATAGGATACGTACGGGGGCACCACGGATGGAACGCCAAGGATGATCGCGAACGCCGTTCGCGTGCAAGAGCATCTCCGAAGCGACGCGTGCTGGATGCCAAAGGGGTGCCGACAGGAATCGGTCGGCCGAGGATGCTCGTAAGTCAAGGAAGTTCAGGGATGAGTGATATCGACCCGCGTATCGCCGAGCTATCGCCTGCGAAACGCGAACTGCTGCGTCAGTTGAGCGCGCGTCAGCGCGCCGGCCAGAACCGGATTCAGGCGCGTGCGCGGCCTGCGCGCATTCCGCTGACCTTCGGCCAGCGCCGCCTGTGGTGGCTGGACCGGTTCCTGCCCGGCATGACCGCCTACAACCTGCCGGTCGGCCTGTGGCTGGACGGCGAGCTCGATCGCGGCGCGTTGCGCGCGGCGCTGCAGGCGCTGCTGGACCGCCACGAAACCCTGCGCACGGTGTTCCTGTCGCAGGACGGCGAGCCGTACCAGCACATCCTCGATCGCATCGATTTGCCGTGGCGCGAATTGAACGCGCAGGGCGAAAACGCCGACGAACGCGAGGCCGATGCGCTGCGTCTGGCGCGCGCGGAAACCGCGCGCAGCTTCGATCTCAGCCGCGACGCGATGCTGCGCGCCAGCCTGATCGCGACGGCGCCGCAGCGCCATCTGCTGGTGCTGGGTTTCCATCACATCGCCATCGACGGCTGGTCGACCAATGCACTGCTGGAAGAGCTGCAGGCCGGCTACGACGCGTTGCGTGCGGGCCGCGCGGCCGACACCGCCGCGCCGCCGCTGCAGATCGCCGACGTCGCGCTGTGGCAGAACGAAACCTTGGGCGGCGACGGGCTGCAGCCGCAACTGGATTACTGGAGCCAGCGCCTGGACGGCGCGCTCACCACGCTGGACCTGCCGGCCGACCGGCCGCGTCCGGCCGCGCAGAGTTTCCGCGGCGCGCTGTACCGCAGCGAAGTGCCGGCGGCGGTCTACGAACAACTGGAACGGCTGGCGCGCGAGCGTCAGGCGACGCTGTCGATGGTGTTCCTGGCCGCCTATCAGGCGCTGCTGTCGCGCTACACCGCGCAGGACGACATCACCGTCGGCATGGGCGTGGCCGGGCGCGCGCGGGTCGAGCTGGAGCCGGTGATCGGCTTCTTCGTCAACACCCTGCCGATGCGCGCGCGCATCGACGGCGATCCCAGCTTCGCGCAGTTGCTGGCGCAGGTGCGCGAGGGCGTGCTGGGCGCGATGGAACATGCCGACGCGCCGCTGGACCGCATCTTGGAAAGTCGCCGCCTGCCGCGTTCGGCCAGCCACACGCCGTTCGCGCAGGCGCTGTTCTTCTTCCAGAACTATCCCGCGCACCGGCTGTCCATGGACGGTCTGCAGCTGCGTCAGGCGCATCTGATGGACGTCGCGCACGGTACCGCGCAGGGCGATCTGAGCCTGTTCGTGAACCAGCACAGCGCGCGCGAGCTGATGTTGGAATACAGCACCGATCTGTTCGACGCCGCGCGCATCGAACGCCTGTGCGGGCACCTGCTGCGCCTGCTGGCCGCGGCCGCGGCGACGCCGGACGCGCCGCTGAGTTCGCTGGAGCTGCTGACGCCCGGCGAGCGCGAGGAGCTCGCGCGCTGGAACGACACCGCGCGCGAATTGCCGGCCGATCCCACCATCGCCGCGCAGATCCAGGCCCAGGTCGAGCGCACGCCGGACGCGATCGCGCTGCGCTGCGGCACGCGCGAGGTGAGCTATCGCGAACTCGACCGTCGCGCCAACGCGCTCGCGCACGAGCTGCGCGCGGCCGGCGTCGGCCGCGGCGAGCTGGTCGGCCTGTACGTGGAACGCACGCCGGAAATGCTGATCGGCCTGGTCGGCATCCTCAAGGCCGGCGGCGCCTATGTGCCGCTGGATCCGACCTATCCCGCCGACCGTCTGGCCTACATGCTGGAAGCCTCGGATGCGCGCGTGCTGGTCAGCCAGCGCGCACTCGCCGACAGCCTGCCCGGCGCTGTCGCCACGGTGATCTACGCCGACGCCGATGCGGCGCTGGACGCACGCGCCGAACGCGCGCCCGACGGCGGCGCGCAGGCGCGCGATCCGGCCTACGTGATCTTCACCTCCGGCTCCACCGGCAAGCCCAAGGGCGTGGAGATCCAGCAGCGCTCGGCGGTCAATCTGCTGCGCTCGGTCGCGCGCGAGCCGGGCCTGGCGCGCGGCCAGGTGCTGTGCGCGATCAGCACGCTGTCGTTCGACATCGCCCTGTTCGAATTGGTGCTGCCGCTGACCGTGGGCGCCACCATCCTACTGGTCGACCGCGACACCGCGCGCGACGGCCTGCGCCTGCGCCGCCTGGTCGACGACACCGCGATCGACGTGATGCAGGCCACGCCCGCGACCTGGCGCATGCTGCTGGAGCTGGGCTGGAGCGGCAAGGCCGGCATCAAGATCATCTCCACGGGCGAAGCGCTGCCGCGCGAGCTCGCCGACCGCCTGCTGCCGTGCGCGAACGAGCTGTGGAATCTCTACGGTCCCACCGAGACCACGGTGTATTCGGCGCTGTGCCGGGTGCATGCCGGCAGCGGCCCGATCCTGGTCGGCAAGCCCGTCGACAACACCCAGATCCACATCGTCGACCGCCACATGAACCTGCTGCCGGCCGGCGTGCCGGGCGAGCTGCTGATCGGCGGCGACGGACTGGCCAGCGGCTACCGCGGCCGCCCGGACCTGACCGCGGAGAAGTTCATCGCCGATCCCTTCGGCGCGCCCGGCGGCCGTCTCTACCGCAGCGGCGATCTCGCGCTGTGGCGCCGCGACGGCACCATCGAGGTGATCGGCCGCATCGACCACCAGATCAAGCTGCGCGGTTTCCGCATCGAGCTGGGCGAAATCGAATCGGTGCTCGCGCAATTCCCCGACGTGACGCAGGCGGTGGTGCATTGCCGCGAGGACCGGCCCGGCGACAAGCGCCTGGTCGCCTATGTCACCGCCAACGGGCAGGCGCCGGCCACGGCCGCGCTGCGCGATCATCTCAAGGCGGCGCTGCCCGACTACATGGTGCCCAGCGCGTTCGTGGTGCTGGAACGCTTCCCGCTCACGCCCAACGGCAAGGTCGACCGGCGCGCGCTGCCGGCGCCGGAAGCCGTCGCCGGCGGCGACGACGAGGCCTACGACGCGCCGGTCACGCCGGAAGAGCAGTCCCTGGCGGCGATCTGGCAGCAGCTGCTGGGTGCGCCGCGCATCGGCCGCGGCGACAACTTCTTCGACCTCGGCGGCCATTCGCTGCTGGCCACGCGCCTGCTGGCGCGCATCGAGCAGCAGTACGGCGTGGAACTGCCGCTGCGTGTGCTGTTCGAGGACGCGACCCTGGAGCGTCTGGCCGCGCGCGTCGCCGACGCCTGCAACGACCTGGCGCCGGACGATCTGGAAAGTCTGCTGGCGAGCCTGGAACACCTCAGCGATGAGGAAGCCAGCGCGCGCCTGGCCGCAACGCTGCCGGGGGGCGGCCATGGCTGAACTCAATCAACGTCTGGCCGGCTTGTCGCCGGAGAAACGCGCGTTGCTGCTGCAACAGCTGGCCAAGCAGTCGCCGGCCGCGCCGCGCAGCGAGATCGGCCGGCGCGCGCGCCCGGCGCGGATTCCGCTGTCGTACGCGCAGCAGCGCTTGTGGATACTCGATCAGCTCGATCCGGGATCGGCGGCGTACAACGTGCCGACCACGATGTGGCTGCAGGGGCCGCTGGACGAGGCCGCGTTCGCGCGCGCGCTGGACGAAATCCAGCGTCGCCACGAAGTGCTGCGCACCACCATCGCCAGCGACGAGCAGGGCCCGCAACAAGTGGTGCAGCCGCCGTCGCCGGTGCCGATCGATCGCCAGGACGTGCGTGCGCTGCCGGCATCGGAACGCGAGGCGGCGGCGTTCGCGCATGCGCGCGCCGAGGCCGCGCGCGCGTTCGATCTGGCGCGCGGTCCCTTGCTGCGCGCGCTGCTGGTGCGGGTGGACGACGACCGCCATCTGTTCACCCTCAACGCCCACCACATCGCCGTCGACGGCTGGTCGCTGGGGCTGTTGAATCAGGAATTGCGCCAACTCTACGGCGCCTACCACGCCGGCCAGCCCTCGCCGCTGGCGGAACTGCCGGTGCAATACGTCGATTACGCGCTGTGGCAGCGCGAGCTGATGGAAGGCCCGACCCTGCAGGCGCAGCTGGCGTACTGGCGGCAACGCCTGGCCGGCCCGCTGCCGGTGCTGGAGCTGCCGGGCGACCGCCCGCGCCCGCCGGTGCAGAGCTACGGCGGCGACGTGCTGCGCAGCACCTTGGCGCCATCGACCTGGGAAGGCATCAAGCGGCTGAGCCGGCAGGAAGGCGCGACGCCGTTCATGGCCGTGCTGGCGGCGTACCAGACGCTGCTGATGCGTTACTCCGGCCAGCACGATCTGGTGGTCGGCGTGGGCGTGGCCAACCGCCGCCGCGAGGAACTCGAATCGCTGGCCGGCTTCTTCGTCAACACCCTGGCCCTGCGCAACGACCTGTCCGGCAATCCGCGTTTCCGCGAGCTGCTGGCGCAGGTCAAGGACAGCACCCTGGGCGCGTACTCGCATCAGGATCTGCCGGCCGAACGCCTGATCGAAGACCTGCAGCCGGAACGTTCGCTGAGCCATGCGCCGCTGTTCCAGGCGATGCTGTTCTTCCAGAACTTCCCCAACGACGAAGTCGACCTGGCCGGCCTGACCCTGGCGCCGGTGGACTTCGACCAGATCAATCCGGGTACCGCGCGTTCGGATCTGGCGTTGTTCGCCAGCGAGCAGGACGGCAGCCTGGCGCTGTTCCTCGAATACGCCAGCGACCTGTTCGACGCGGCCACCGTCGAGGCCTTCTCCGCGCACTTCCAGCAACTGCTGGCGTCGATCGCGCAGGATCCGGATGCGCGATTGGGCGAGCTGGACATCCTCGATCCGGCGCAGCGTCAACGCTTGATCGCGGAATGGAACGCCACCGATCTGGATGTGCCGCTCAACCTGCCGCTGCATCGTCTGTTCGAGCAGCAGGCGCAGCGCCGGCCCGATGCGATCGCGGTCGAGTGCGGCCCGCAACGTCTCAGTTACGCCGAACTCGATGCCCAGGCCGACGCGCTCGCGCGTGCGCTGGCCGCGCGCGGCGCCGGACCGGGCGATCTGGTCGGCCTGTTCGTCGAACGTTCGCCGCGCATGCTGGTCGGCCTGCTCGGCATCCTCAAGGCCGGCGCCGCCTATGTGCCGATGGATCCCAGCTATCCGGCCGAACGCCTGGGCTACATGCTCGAAGACGCGCGCGCGCGCTGGATCGTGAGCGAGCGCGGTCTGCAGTCGCAGCTGCCGGCCAGCGATTGCGAGCTGCTGTGGCTGGACGAGCTGGACGCCGCGCCCGGCACGCGCGTCGACAGCGGCGTCGGCCCGGAAGACCTGGCCTACGTGATCTTCACTTCCGGCTCTACCGGCCGGCCCAAGGGCGTGCAGATTCCGCACCGCGCGGTGGTCAATTTCCTCGCCGCGGTCGCGCGCGAACCGGGCCTGAGCGAACGCGACACGATGTGCGCGGTCACCACGCTGTCGTTCGACATCGCCGTGCTGGAACTGCTGCTGCCGCTGCAGGTCGGCGCGCGCATCGTGCTGGCCGACCGCGCCACCGCCGCCGACGGCGCCGCGCTGGCGCGCCTGCTGGACCACAGCGGCGCCACGGTGATGCAGGCCACGCCCGCGACCTGGCGCATGCTGCTGGACGCCGGCTGGGCCGGCCGTGCGCAGCTGCGCATGCTGTGCGGCGGCGAAGCGCTGGCGCGCGAACTGGCGACGCGCCTGCTGCCCTGCGGTGCGGAGCTGTGGAATCTCTACGGTCCCACCGAAACCACGGTGTGGTCGGCGGTCGAGCGCGTCGGCGCCGGCGATGCCGCGATCACCATCGGCCGGCCGCTGGCCAACACGCAGCTGCACATCGTCGACGCACGCGGCCAGCTGGTGCCGGTCGGCGTGCCCGGCGAGCTGCTGATCGGCGGCTTGGGTGTGGCGCGCGGCTATCTGGCGCGGCCGGACCTCACCGCCGAAAAATTCGTGCCCGACCGTTACGGCCCGAACCGCGGCGCGCGCCTGTACCGCACCGGCGATCTGGCGCGGCGCCTGCGCGACGGCCGCATCGAGGTGCTCGGCCGCATCGATCATCAGGTCAAGCTGCGCGGCTTCCGCATCGAGCTGGGCGAAATCGAATCCGTGCTGGCCGATCATCCGCAGGTGCGGCAGGCGGTGGTGATCTGCCGCGAGGACCGGCCCGGCGACAAGCGCCTGGTCGCCTACACCCTCGGCGAGGCCGATGCCGCGCAGCTGCGCGCGCACGCGCGCCAGCGCCTGCCCGAATACATGCTGCCTTCGGCCTATGTGAGCCTGGCGCAGTACCCGCTGACGCCCAACGGCAAGGTCGACCGCAAGGCGCTGCCGGCGCCGGACGCCGACGCGCTGGAGGCGCGCGCCTACGTCGCGCCGCGCAACGGCGAGGAAGAAACGCTGGCGCGCTTGTGGGCCGAAGTGCTGGGGCTGGAGCGGGTCGGCATCCACGACGACTTCTTCGACCTGGGCGGCCACTCGCTGCTGGCCACGCAGTTGATCACGCGCGCGCAGAAGGCCTTCGGCGGCGAGATCGCGCTGCGCACCTTGTTCGAGGCGCCGACCGTGGCCGGCTTCGCCGAACTGTTGCTGCGCCAGCGCATGGACGGCGTCGACGCCGACGCGCTGGCCGGCATGCTCGACCAACTCGAAGGTCTGTCCGACGAGGACATCCAATTGTTGCTGGCCGGCGAGGGCGCCGAATCGTGAGCCAGCGTCGCATCCAGGGAAGGGAGTGCGCATGAGCGCAGCCGACGACAACGCGCCCGGCGCCATGGCCGAGCGCCTGGCCCGGCTGACGCCGCAGCAGCGCGAACTGCTGCGCCGACGCCTGTCCGCGCGCGAGGCCGACAACGCCGACGCGCAGGACAACGCCATCCAACGCCGCAGCCGGCCCGGCGAATCGCTGCCGCTGTCGGCCGCGCAGCAGCGCATGTGGTTCTTCGAGCGCCTGCAGCCCGGCAGCGGCGCCTACCACGTCTACGGCCACCACACCCTGCGCGGCGAGCTCGATCCGGTCGCGTTGGAACAGGCGCTGGCCGACGTGATCCAGCGCCACGACGCGTTGCGTACCTCGTTCGCCGAGGTCGCCGGCGAGCCGCGCCAGACGGTCGCCGAACAGGTCGAAGTGCGTCTGCCGCTGATCGATCTGCGCGGCCTGGACCTGATCGAACGCGAGGCGCAGGCGCGCCGCACCACCAGCGAGGAAACCGAGCGGCCGTTCGATCTGGCGCGCGCGCCCTTGCTGCGCGCGACGCTGCTGCGCCTGGACGACCAGGAGCATCTGCTGCTGGTGGTGATGCACCACATCGTCACCGACGCCTGGTCCTGCGGTGTGCTGTTCGACGAACTCGCGCGCTGTTACGAAGCGCGCCTGGACGGGCAGGTGCCGGCGCTGCCGGCGCTGGCGCTGCAGTTCGGCGACGCGGTGCTGTGGCAGCGCGAGCCGGCGCAGGAGCAGCAGATCGCCGACCAGCTGGCGTATTGGCGCCAGACCCTGGACGGCGCCAGCGGCATACTCGAACTGCCCACCGACCGGCCGCGCCGGCCGGTGCCGACCGGCCGCGGCGCGCGCCACCACCTGCGTATTCCGCTCAGCGTCGCCGCCGGCCTGGCCGATCTGGCGCGGCGCGAACACGCGACCTTGTTCATGGCCTTGCTGGCCGCGTTCCAGACCCTGCTCGGCCGCCACGCCGGCCAGGACGATGTGGTCGTGGGCTCGCCGGTCGCCAACCGCGGCATCGACGGCGTCGCGCCGATGATCGGTCTGTTCGTCAACACGCTGGCCCTGCGCGGCGATCTGTCCGGCGATCCGAGTTTTCGCGCGCTGCTCGCACGCACGCGCGCGCACTGCCTGGACGCGTTCGAGCACGGCCAGGCGCCGCTGGAGCGCGTGATCGACCAGCTCACGCTGGAACGCGTGCCCGGCCGCACGCCGCTGTTCCAAAGTTTGTTCGTGCTGCAGAACGCGGGCACCGCGCCGCTGGCGCTGCGCGGTCTGAGCAGCGAATGGCGCGAGCCGGACGTGCACACCGCGCGCTTCGAACTCACCTTGTCGCTGGGCGCCTCCGAGGCCGGCCTGGACGGCGTGCTCGACTACGACAGCGATCTCTACGACGCGGCCACCATCGCGCGCCTGGCCGACCAGTACGGCGTGCTGCTGCACCGCGTGCTGGCCGACCCCGACCTGCCGCTGTCGCGCGTGTCGCTGCTGGACCAGGACGCGCGCCACGAAGTGCTGGCGCTGGGCGACGGCGGTCCCGCGCCGCTGCCGCCGGCGCCGACGCTGTACGCGCTGTTCGAACGCCAGGTCCAGCGCAGTCCCGACGCGATCGCGATCGTCGAACCGGGCCGCGAGTTGAGCTACCGCGAGCTGCACCAGCGCGCCAACGGCATCGCCCGGCGCCTGCGCGCGCTCGGCACCGGTGCCGAGACGCGGGTGGCGGTGCTGGCCGACCGGTCCGCCGAGGCGCTGATCGGCGTGCTCGGCGTGCTCGCCGCCGGCGGCGCCTACGTGCCGATCGATCCGGCGCATCCGGACGAACGCATCGCCTTTTTGCTCGCCGACGCCGGCGCGCTGGCGCTGGTCGCGCCTGCCGCGCTGGTCGCGCGCGCCGACGCGATCGGCGTGGACCTGCCCTGCGTGATCACCGACTCGGTGCCGCCGTCGGAGCAGGCGCCGGCCGAGGTGGCGGGCGCCGACAACGCCGCCTACGTGATCTACACCTCCGGCTCCACCGGCGCGCCCAAGGGCGTGGTGGTCGAGCATCGCGGCGCGGTGAACCTCAGCCTGGGCTTCATGGCGCGCCACGACTTCGTCGCCCAGCGCCTGCTGATGATCCCGCCGCTGGTGTTCGACGCGTCTGTGGGCGACATCTTCCCGGCGCTGGCCAGCGGTTCGGCGCTGGTGCTGCATCCGGCGCCGGCCGAACTGGGGCCGTACGAGCTGGAGAGTTTCTGCCGCGATTACGGCGTGACCGCGATCGACGCGCCGGCCGCGCTGTGGCGGCGTTGGAGCGAGGGCTGGTTCGCCGCCCCGCGCACGCGGCCGCTGCTGCCGGCGCTGCGGCTGATGATGATCGGCGGCGAGAGCGTGCCGCTGGAGCAGGTGCGCCGCTACGCCGGCGTCAGCGGCGGCCGCGTCGCGCTGTGCAATCACTACGGCCCCACCGAGGCCTCGGTGTGCGCGACCATGCTGTCGACCCGCGACGGCGGCGAATACGCCGGCAGCGAGCTGCCGATCGGTACGCCGCTGCCGGGCGTGCGCGTGTACGTGCTGGACGCCGAACTGAACCTGCTGCCGCGCGGCGTGGTCGGCGAGCTGTGCATCGGCGGCGCCGGCATCGCGCGCGGTTACCTGGGCCAGCCGGCGCTGACGCAGGCCGCGTTCCTGCCCGATCCGCACGCCGACGCGCCCGGCGCGCGCCTGTACCGCACTGGCGATCTGGCGCGCTGGAACACCGACGGCAGCCTGCAGTTCCTCGGCCGCCGCGACCACCAGGTCAAGCTGCGCGGCGTGCGCATCGAGCTGGGCGAGATCGAAACCGCGCTGGCCGCGCACCCGCAGGTGCAGGCCGCGGCCGCGGCGCTGCGCGAGGACCGGCCCGGCGACAAGCGCCTGGTCGCCTATGTGGTCGCCGACGCGGCGCTGGAGCTGGCCACGCTGCGCGAATTCCTCGCCCAGCGCTTGCCCGAGGCGCTGCTGCCGTCCTTGTTCGTGCCCTTGCCGGCGCTGCCGCTGAACCGCAACGGCAAGGTCGATCGGCATGCGCTGCCGGTGCCGCCGACGGCGATCGCGCAGGCGCGCCGCATCCGCGCCGCGCAGGGCGAGACCGAACGGGGCGTGCTGGCGGTCTGGCGCGAGGTGCTGGGCCGCGAGGACATCGGCGCGGACGAGGATTTCTTCGCGCTGGGCGGCGATTCGCTGTCGACCCTGCCGCTGGTGTTCAAGCTGCACGCCGCGTTCGGCGTCGAGCTGCCGCTGGCGGCGGTGTTCGCCAGCCCCACCGTGGCCGGCCTGGCGCGCGTGATCGAAGCCCAGCGCGCCGGCGAGACCGGCGCACGCACCGATCTGCGCGCGCGCGTGGTGCTGCCGGCGGACGTCGATCCGCGCGGTGCCTTGCCGGCGGCCGCGCGCTCGCAGCCGGCCTGCGCCCTGGTCACCGGCGCCACCGGCTTCCTTGGCGCCTACCTGGTGCGCGAGCTGCTGGACACCACCGCGGCCGAGCTGCTGTGCCTGGTGCGTGCGGACACGCCGGCCGAAGGCCTGCGCCGCATCCGCGCCAACCTGGACAGCTACGCGCTGTGGCGCACGGGCGACGAACGCCGGCTGCTGCCGGTGTGCGGCGATCTGGCCGCACCGCGCCTGGGTCTGGACGAGGCCGCGTTCGATGCGCTGGCCCAGCGCGCCGAGCTGATCTTCCACAACGGCGGACAGGTCAACTTCCTCGCGCCTTACGAGCACCTGGAAGCGGCCAACGTCGGCGGCACCGTCGAAGTGCTGCGCCTGGCCACGCGTCACCGCATCAAGCCGGTGCATCTGGTGTCCACGTTGGGCGTCTATCTCACCGAGCAGAACCTCGAGCGCACGGTGCGCGAGTCCGACCCGCCGCCGGACGCCGAGGGCCAGTCGGGCGGCTACAACCAGAGCAAGTGGGTCGGCGAACAGCTGGCGCTGGCCGCGCGCGAGCGCGGACTGCCGGTGGCGATCTACCGTCCGGCGCGCATCACCGGCGACAGCCGTCTGGGCACCAGCAACCTGGGCGATTACTTCAACGCCTGGATCAAGGGCTGCGTGCAGCTGGGCTACGCGCCGCACCTGCCCGACGAGTCCTTCGACATGGCGCCGGTGGATTACGTCGGGCGCGCGATCGTGCGTCTGGCGCTGGGCGCGGGCGAGGCCAACGGCCAGTACCACTTCTTCAACGCACGCCGCCTGCCCATCGTCGAGGCGGTGGCGACCATGCGCGACGCCGGGCTGGCGGTGGAGGAGATCGACTACGCGTCCTGGCGCCGCGCGTTGCTCGCCGACGCCGCGGTCTCGCGCGAGAACGCGCTGGCGCCGTTCGCCGGCCTGTTCCCCGAGCATCCGGACCCGCGCGAGCCGCGCTTCGACTGCAGCGCCACCACCGATGCGGTGGCGGCGCTGGGTCTGGTGTGTCCACCGGCCGATCGCGTGCTGTTCGCGACCTACCTGGATTTCCTGCGCAGCCGCGGCGCGCTGCCGTTGGCGGTCGAGGAGGAAGCGTGAACCGCTACGCCGGCCTGCGCGATTTCCTGCTGATCTGGGTCGGCCAGCTGGTGTCGGGCGTGGGCTCGCGCCTGACTTCGTTCGCGCTGGGCATCTGGGTGTACCAGAGCACCGGTTCGACCACGCAGTTCGCGCTGATCTTCGTCGCGATGGCGGTGCCGGCCTTGCTGATCTCGCCGATCGCCGGCGCCCTGGTCGACCGCTGGGACCGGCGCCGCACCATGATCGTCTGCGACGCCGCTTCGGCACTGACCATGTTCGCGCTGGCGGCGCTGTACGCGACCGACACGCTGGCGCTGTGGCACGTCTACGCCGGCGTCGGCATCTCGGCGATCGCCAACGCTTTCCTGCAGCCGGCCTACGCCGCCAGCATTCCCTTGCTGGCCAGCCAGGAACAGCTCACGCGCGTGAACGGTCTGGTGCAGACCGGATTCGCCGTGGCCCAGGTCGGTGGCCCCCTGCTGGCCGGCGTGCTGGTCAGCACGATCTCGATGCAGGGCGTGCTGATCGTCGACGCGCTGACCTTCGTGGTGGGCGTGGTCGCGCTGCTGTTCGCGCGCGTGCCGCGTCCGCAGCGCAGCGAGCCGGCCGAGGACAGCCTGTGGCGCGAGGCCGCCACCGGCTTCCGCTACGTGCACGAGCGCCCCGGCCTGTACGGCCTGCTGCTGGTGTTCGGCGCCACCAACTTTTTGTTCGGCATCGCCAGCATCGCGATCACGCCGCTGGTGCTGTCCTTCGCCGACGCCGGCCTGCTGGGCGTGCAGATGGCGGTCGGCGGTTGCGGTCTGCTGCTGGGCGGCCTGGCCATGAGCACCTGGGGCGGACCGCGCCGGCGCGTGCACGGCGTGCTCGGTTTTTCGCTGGCCGCCGGCGTGCTGCTGGCCGTGCACGGCCTGGCGCCTTCGTTCGCGCTGGTGCTGGTGGCCGGTTTCGGCTTCTTCCTGACGTTACCTGTGCTCAACGCGTCGAACGCCGCGCTGTGGCAAAGCAAAGTCCCGGCCGATCTGCAGGGCCGCTGCTTCGCGATCCAGCGCGTGCTGTCGGAAGCGGCGATGCCGCTGGGCTACTGCCTGGCCGGTCCGCTGGCCGAACGCGTGTTCGAGCCTTTGATGGCGCCCGGCGGCGCCCTGGCCGCATCGGTCGGGGCCTGGATCGGCGTCGGTCCGGGCCGCGGGCTGGGCCTGATGTTCATTGTCTTGGGAGTCCTGATGACGGCGGTCGCGGCCAGCGCCTATGCGGTGCGCGCGATCCGCCGGGTCGAGGACGAATTGCCCGATGCGCCGATCCTGGCGACGGGTCCGGCGGCGCAGGTCAGTGCCGCGGCTTGAGTTTCAGAGGGAGGCGTCATGCAAGGAGAAGAGACGGATCTCGGCGCGCATCGCGTGCTGGTCAATCACGAAGACCAGTACTCGATCCTGCCGGTGGCGTATGCGATTCCGCAGGGCTGGCGCGATGCCGGCTTCGAGGGATCGAAGGACGAATGCCTGACCCACATCCGTGGGCGATGGACCGATATGCGCCCGCTCAGCGTGCGCGACCCGGCCAGCGGCGGATAAGTCAGGGACTAGGAGCAAGGCGATGAGCCCAGACAACGATTCCTTCCAACTGCCCGACCCGGATGCGGCGATGATGGCCGGCCGCACCCATGTCGAGAGCGCCGGCGCGGCCGCGCGCGGCCAGCTGCTGCGCGCCTCGGACGTCGAGCGCAACCAGCACGCCAGCGCGCCGCTGCCCACCATCGTGAGCTGGGTGCGCGAGTTTCTCGCGCAACCGCATCCGAACCTGGGACGCACCGGCCCGGTGTGTCCGTTCACGCCGCTGGCGCTGGGCCTGGACACGATCTGGCTCACCGAGGTCGTCGACCCGGATCCCGATCCGGAGCGCATGGCCGAGCTGATCGCCCATTACCGCGATCTGTTCCTGGAGATCGAGCCGCGTTCCGGCGCGGCGGCGGTCAACAAGTCGATCCTGATCGTGTTCCCCAACCTGGGGCCCGACGGCGCCAGCGTGGTCGACCGCATCCAGGCCGAACACAAGGGCGGCTTCGTCGAGCTGGGTCTGATGCTGGGCGAGTTCCATGCGCGCAACGCCAGCCCTGGCCTGCGCAATCCGGATTTCTTCCCGCTGCGCAGCCCGGTGCCGATGCTGGCGATCCGGCATATGGTCGAATCCGACCTGCCGTTCCTGCGCCGCGACATCGATGCGCCGGAAGTGCGCGCGGCGTATCTGCGTTCCTACCTGCGCCGGCTCGGTCCCAACCTGCGCCGCAACAATTTCGAACAGGCGATCGAAGCCCTGGTCGAGGCCGAACTGCAGCTGCGCCTGCGCGGCCTGCAGAGCGAATCGCCGCGCCTGAGCGCGGTGTCGCGCCCGGTCGCGCGCGCCAACGCGCGCAGCGCCCGCAGCACCGCCGGAACCGCGCTCGATGACTGAGGCCTCCGCAACCGCGCGCGTGGCCATCGTCGGCGGCGGCCTCGCCGGCTCGCTGCTGGCGCTGCGCCTGGCCGCGCTGGGCCATGGCGTCGACGTCTACGAGCGCCGCCCCGATCCGCGCGTCAGCGGCGCCGAAGGCGGCCGCTCGATCAACCTGGGCCTGTCCAAGCGCGGCATCCAGGCGCTGACCGAAGCGCAACTGATCGACGAGGTCATGCCGACCTGCGTGACCATGGCCGGCCGCGTGATCCATGCGCCCGACGGCAGCACGCGCTACCAGCCGTACGGCAAGGACCGCGGCGAAGTCCTGCACTCGATCGACCGCAACGAACTCAACCGCCTGCTGCTGGATCGCGCCGAACGCCATCCGCAGGTGCGCCTGCACTTCGATCATCGCCTGGTCGGTGTCGACAAGACCGCGCGCGAACTGGAATTCGAGCACGCCGGCGCGCGCCTGCGCGTGCGCCCGGACTGGGTGGTCGGCGCCGACGGCGCGTTCTCGCGCACGCGTCAGGAAATGCAGCGCGGCGAGCGCGCCGACTACCACCAGGAATACCTGGAGTGGGGCTACAAGGAACTCACCCTGAAGCCGCTGGCCGACGGCAGTTCGGCGATCGAGCTGGAAGCGCTGCACGTGTGGCCGCGCAGCCACGGCCTGTTCGTCTCGCACCCCAACCGCGACGGCTCGCATACGCTGACCCTGTTCCTGCCGTTCGAGGGCCCCGACAGTTTCGCCACCACCCGCGACGAAGACGACGTGCGCGCCTTGTTCACCAAGTATTTCCCCGACCTGCTGCCGCTGCTGCCGCAGCTGGTGGAGGAATGGATGGCGCACCCGGTCGGGGCGCTGGTGACCACGCGCACCGCGCCGTGGAGCCGCGAAGACTGGATGGTGCTGGTCGGCGACGCCTGCCACGCCGTGTATCCGTTCTATGGTCAGGGCATGAACTCGGCGTTCGAGGATTGTTCGGCGCTGATGGCCGCGCTGGCGCGGCATCCGGGCCGGCGCGCGGACGCGTTCGCCGATTACGAACGTTCGCGGCGCCCGCACACCGACACCCTGGCCGAGCTGTCCAAGGCCAACTTCGTCGAGCTGCGGCAGAAGGTGCAGTCGCCGTGGTTCCTGGCGCGCAAACGCCTGGACGTGAGCTTGAACCGCCTGCTGCCCAAGACCTGGCTGCCGCTGTACACCATGATCGCGCACACCACGATGCCGTACGGCGATGCGTTGGCGCGCGCGCGCCGGCAGGAACGCATCCTGGTCGGCGCCGGTGCCGGCGCGCTGGCGGTGGCCGCGGTCGGCGCCTGGCTGATGCTGGGCGCCTGAGCGCGCTGCGCGACGGCCGCCGCGCGCAGCGTACCTGCGCGACCGCGCCTAGCCGCGGCGCGCGCCGATCGCTTCGGCGCGCCGCGCTTGCGGCTCCGGCGCGCCGCGCAGCCCCAGAATCACCTGCCGCGACGCGGCCGCGCACACCAGCGTGCGCAGGCTGTCGTTGACCGCCTCGGTCATCTCGCGCTGCGAATCCGGCAAACCGTGGCGTTGCGCCAGCCACTGCAGGTCCACATAGGCCACGCGCGTGTGGCCGTCGTCGTGGCGCCAGGCCAGCGCCCGCATCGGCAGGTCGATCGCCATGGTCGGCTGCTCCAGCATCGCCACCGCGGCCGCCAGCGGATTGCCGAACAACAACAACTGCGTCGGCGGCATGCGCAGGCCGCAGCCGTCGGCGATGCGCGCGTGGTCGATGCGCGAGTACACGCGCAGGCCGCGTTGTTCGACCATCGCCACCAGCCGGTCGATGGTGCTGGAGACGGTGTAGGCGCTGCGCAGGATGCACAGGCCGGGCGGTGCGACGGGATCGATAGCTGCAAGAGTCATGCGGGTACTCGCTGTGCTGCGGGTTGCGGCGACGGGCCCGGCGTTGGCGCCGGATTCGTTCGCCTTACCCACTACATCGCGTTGCCGCCGCGCAAGCGGACGCGACCTGCGCCGATCGCGTTGCGCGCCTCTACTCAGGTTCAGCGATGCGAAGACCGCGTTCACATGGGCGATGGCCCGCGGCGCGGCCGCGCCGTCGCCGCTGCGCCTCATTCGCCGCCGGCGTAACCGAGCTGGCGCCAGGCCTCGAACACCACCACCGCCACCGCATTGGACAGGTTGAGGCTGCGGTTGTCCGGCCGCATCGGCAGGCGCAGGCGCTGCGCCTCGGGCACGGCCTCCAGCACCTCGCCGGGCAGGCCGCGGGTTTCCGGGCCGAACAGGAAGGCGTCGCCGGGCCGGTACTGCGGGCGGTCGTGGCGCATGCGGCCGCGCGTGCTCAGCGCGTACAGCCGCGGCGGCGCGCCCTGGTCCTGGGCGATCGCCGCCAGCGCCGCGTCCAGGCCTTCGTGCACGCGCAGGGTGGCGTACTCGTGGTAGTCCAGGCCCGCGCGCTTGAGCTGCCTGTCCTCCAGGCTAAAGCCCAGCGGCGCGATCAGGTGCAGACGCGCGCCGGTGTTGGCGCACAGCCGGATCACGTTGCCGGTGTTGGGCGGAATCTCGGGCTGGTAGAGGATGACGTCGAACATGCGCCCATTATGCGGGGCCGGACCTGACGCCTGTAGGCACCGAAAATGTGCAACGCGCCTGGGCGCAGACCCCCTACCTAACTTGTGGCCTAGTGCCCCGGGGCGGCCGCGGCGACTAGGATGCAGGGTCGTATGCCGGGCCTGGCCCGCGTCCGCTATGCCTGCGTTCGTCCAAATTCGCCGTTTCTATCCGTCGCTACAAATCATCGCTTCAGGAGCCTCCATGTCCCCGATCTCGCCGACGTCCCGCGCCGTTCCGCGCGCCGCCGCCCTCGCTCTCGCCCTGTCCGTCGCGCTCGGCGCCGGGCTCGCCGCGCCGGCGCCCGCGTCGGCCGCCGCGCCCAAGGCCTCGGTCGCGATCCCGTACGACGAGTTCACTCTGCCCAACGGCCTGCGCGTGATCGTGCACACCGACCGCAAGGCGCCGATCGTCGCGGTCAACCTGTGGTACCACGTCGGCAGCAAGAACGAGGCGCCCGGCCGCACCGGCTTCGCCCATCTGTTCGAACACCTGATGTTCCAGGGCTCGGAAAACCACAAGGGCGAGTTCTTCGCTCCGTTCGAGCTGGTCGGCGTGACCGACCAGAACGGCACCACCAACCAGGACCGCACCAACTACTTCCAGAACGTGCCCACCACCGCGCTGGACATGGCGCTGTGGATGGAATCCGACCGCATGGGCCACCTGCTCGGCGCGATCGACCAGAAGACCCTGGACGAGCAGCGCGGCGTGGTCCAGAACGAGAAGCGCCAGGGCGAGAACCAGCCCTACGGCCGCCGCATCAACGCCAAGATGTTCGAGGCGCTGTATCCGGCCGGTCACCCGTACCACTGGCAGACCATCGGCTCGATGGCCGACCTGGACGCGGCCTCGCTGGACGACGTCAAGACCTGGTTCAAGAGCTGGTACGGCCCCAACAACGCGGTGCTGGTGCTGGCCGGCGACATC
Source organism: Lysobacter sp. 5GHs7-4 (assembly GCF_021284765.1). NCBI lineage: Bacteria > Pseudomonadati > Pseudomonadota > Gammaproteobacteria > Lysobacterales > Lysobacteraceae > Lysobacter > Lysobacter sp. 5GHs7-4. Next base: position 608,616 of record NZ_CP089924.1, read on the forward strand.
GACCTGAAGACGGCCAAGGAAAAGGCGCTGCGCTATTTCGGCGACATTCCGGCCAGCGCCACGCTCAAGGACATGGCCGCCAACATTCCCAAGCGCGCCCAGGACACCCGTGAGACCGTGCCCGACCGCGTGCCGCAGGTGCGCGTGTACCGCGCTTGGCCGGTGGCCGAGAACGGCAGCAAGGATTCGACCCTGCTGACCCTGCTCAGCCAGGTGCTGGGCGGCAGCGCGTCCTCGCGCCTGGATTCGCGCCTGGTCCATCAGGACAAGCTGGCCGACAACGTCGGCACCTCGCTGTGGAACAGCGAGATCAGCGGCACCTTCTTCATCACCACCACGGTCAAGGAAGGCGTGGACCCGGCCAAGGTCGAGAAGATCGTCGACGAGGAACTGCAGCGCCTGCTGACCCAGGGCCCGACCGCCGAGGAACTCGACCAGGCCAAGACCGCGATCCGCGCCGACTTCGTGCGCGGCATCGAACGCATCGGCGGCTTCGGCGGCAAGTCCGACGTGCTGGCCGAGTGCGCGGTCTACAGCGGCAAGCCCGACTGCTACCGCGAAGAACTGGACACGCTGATGGCGGCCACGCCCGACAGCGTGCGCGCGGCCGGCCAGAAGTGGCTGGGCGTGGGCTCGCACACCCTGGTCGTGCAGCCCAGCGACAAGCCGGCCTCGTCGCTGCCGGAAACCGCGCAGGCCGCACCGGCCAGCGCGCCGGCCGCGGTGCCGGCGCCGGACCCCAAGTTCAAGACGGTCAAGTCCGACGTCGACCGCAGCGCCGGCGTGCCGGTCACCAAGACCTTCCCGGCGCTGAGCTTCCCGACCCCGCAGCGCGGCAAGCTGTCCAACGGCATGGAAGTGGTGCTGGTGGAGCGCCATGAGATTCCGGTGGTGCAGATGCTGATGGAATTCCCGGGCGGCTACACCGCCGACCAGGGCCGCAAGCTGGGCACGGCCAGCTTCGCCATGTCGATGCTGGACGAGGGCGCGGGCGACTACAGCGCGCTGCAGCTGTCGGCGCGCAAGGAGGCCCTGGGCGCCGAACTCGGCGCGGGCGCCAACCTGGACAGCGCTTCGATCAGCCTGTCGGCGCTGAAGGACAAGCTGGATCCGTCGCTGGATCTGTTCGCCGACGTGGTCCGGCGTCCGCGCTTCGACGCGGCAGAGATCGAGCGCGTGCGCGCGACCTGGCTGGCCGGCATCAAGCAGGAGAAGGCGCGTCCGCAGACCGCCGCGCTGCGCGTGCTGCCGCCGCTGCTGTACGGCGAAGGCCACGCCTATTCGATTCCGTTCACCGGCAGCGGCACCGAGGCCGCGATCGCCTCGCTCACGCGCGAGGATCTGGTCGCGTTCCACCGCGACTGGCTGCAGCCGGACAAGGTGCGCATCGTCGTGGTCGGCGACACCACGCTCAAGGACATCGTGCCGCGCCTGGAGCAGCGCTTCGGCGACTGGAAGCCGGCCGCGAACGCGCCGGCCCTGCCGGTGGTGGCGACGGTGTCGCGCCCGCAGGCGCCGCGCGTGTTCCTGGTCGACCAGCCCGGCGCGATCCAGTCCAACGTCTATGTCGGCGAAGTGGTGCCGCCCACCGGCGACGCCGGTTCGATCGACTTCGATTTCGCCAACGGCGTGCTCGGCGGCGAGTTCAGCTCGCGCCTGAACATGAACCTGCGCGAGGACAAGCACTGGGCCTACGGTTCCTACAGCGGCGCCAGCTACACCAAGGGCCAGCGGCCGTGGATCGCCTCGGCGGCGGTGCAGAGCGATAAGACCGCCGAATCGATCAAGGAGCTCAAGCGCGAGATCGAGTCCTTCGTCAGCGCGCAGGCGCCGATCACCGAGGCCGAAGTGGTCAAGATCCGCGCCAGCAACACCCTCAGCCTGCCGGGCGCCTACGAGACCGCCAACGCCGTGCTCGGCCAGATCGCCGGCAACCTGCGCTACGGCCGTCCGGACGACTACATCGTCCAGTACAAGGCCCGCAACGACGCGATGACCCCGGCGCTGGCGCAGGCCGCGGCCAAGACCATCGACCCGGCCGCGGTCACCTGGGTGGTGGTCGGCGATCTGTCCAAGATCGAACAGCCGATCCGCGAGCTCAAGCTGGGCGAGGTGCAGGTGCTGGACGCGGACGGCAAGCCGGTCAAGAAGTAAGCGCGCCAAGGTGCCGCGCCGCGCAGCCTGCGCGGACGCGGCCACGCGGGGCCCCTGCTGCCGTTGGCGGTGGCAGGGGACCGTGCCCTTCGAATTGCAGCCGCCGTCCGTTGCGCATCGCGCCTTTCGTCGGATGGCCGCGCGCGCTCATGGCGAGCGCCGCCTCGCGGGCTTCGGTGTGTTGCGCCGCTGTCCGCAGCGACGCGTGGCATTGGGTGCCGTTGCGCTGGGCCGCTGCGGCCCTCTGCGCGCGGCGATCGCGGCCTTGCCGGCTGCTGCCGGAAACGTAGCCAGAAAACGCCCGTTATCAACGGCGTTCGATGCCGGCGATGCCGGGTTCCGCCACGGTGAAGTCTGCTATTGTTTCAGCAATGTAACAGTATGTGACTGGTTTTATGGTGAGGCAGATCCAGACATTCGTGGCGGCGGAACGCTTCGTCATCCTGCATTACCACACGTTCAAGAATGCGGGCAGCACGATCGACTACGCGCTGCATCGCAACTTCGGCGAAGGATTGGTCGCGTTTCACGGTGGCTACGACGACGCGATGCTGGGCGCCGACCATGTTGCGGGTCTGGTGGGCAGCGATCTGTCCATCCGTGCGCTCACCAGCCACCACTTGCGCTATCCCAAGCCAGTGGTGCGCGGCACGCGCTTCATCGATTTCTGCTTCATCCGTCATCCGCTGGATCGGATCCGATCGCTTTATCACTACGGCCTTAAGCTGGAACCCACGACCTGGCTGGGCGGGCTTGCGCAGTCGTTCGATGAGCGGGGGTTTGTCGCGCATCTTGTTCTGCATGCGCCGCATGCGATCAACGATGTGCAGGTCAATCTGCTGGCCTGCGCCGGCTTCTACGCGCGCCCGCCCGGTGCGGCCGATTTGCAGGACGCGTGCGCGGTCGTCGATCGGGCGTGCGCTTTGGGTATCGTCGATATGTTCGACATCAGCATGGTGTCGATCGAGCACTACCTCAGGCCGATGTTCCCGGCCCTCTCGATGGAATATGTACCGCAGAACGTCTCGTCGCCGCAGGAGCCCGGACGCGAAGAGGGCGCCTATGGTCTGGCCGCCGCGTGCCGGCAAGTGTGGGGAGATGCCCTGTATGCGCAGGTCGTCGCCTTGAACGAGCAAGACCTGCGTCTGTATGCGAAGGCGAGGGAAGAAGTGATGCGCCGCTATGCGCTGGTGCCCAATGGCGAAGCGCGCTTGCTTGAATTCCGCGAACGTTGCGCGGCGTTGGCCGAGTCGCTGAAGCCGCCGCCGAGTCCTGAGCCGTCGGAGTTGGACGCGGCATGCCAGGGTGAGGCGACCGAGGGCCCGACGCAATCCGGGGTCTCGACAGAATCTGACGCGGTCCAGGTCTTGCCGGAATCCGAAGTGTCCGCGGTCCCGGAGGCGTTCGAAGTAGCCCAGGCCCCGGCGGAAACCGAGGAATTCGCGGCGCTCGCGGACTCGGAGCAATCCGTCCAACGCCAGGGCGGTTAACCGGGCACCGATGCCGGCCGTCCTGGCCCGGCGAACGTCGCCCCCGTCCGGCCAAGCCGGGCTCGCCGGCCTGGCCGATTCGCGCATCCGCGCCGATCGCCGTCCGGTCCGCCGCGTTCCCACGAATGACGGCTGCGCAGGGGCGGCCCCAGCCTGCGGTGAGCCGCGCGCGAGCGGCGGTGTCGCGCGTATCCAGGCTGCGCGCCCGCGCCGCCATCGCGGCCCCCTAGCGACGGCCGCCGCGCCCAGTCCTCCCAAATTCACGCAACTGCCGCCAGAATGCGCGTCACCCACGACGCCCTCCGCCGGAGTTCCGCATGCCTCGTTCGCTCGCCGTTTCCCTGTTCGCCATGGTGGTCCTCGGCGGTTGCACCTGGGTGCAGATGGCGCCCGGCGCCTCCTCGGTGCGCGTGCTCAGCGGCGGCGCCGCGCCGGCCTGCGAGAAGCGCGGTGAGGTCGCGGTGTCGGTCAAGGACAGCGTCGCCTTCTACGAACGCAACGCCCTGCGCGTGACCGAGGAGCTGGAAACCCTGGCCCGCAACGAGGCCCCGGGCCTGCAGGCCGACACCATCCAGCCCCTGGCCCCGCCGGCCAACGGCGAGCAGCGCTACGCCGCCTACCGCTGCGGCGGCGCGGTCCCGGCCGCCGGCCGGCCGGCGGCGGCGCCCTCGGAGTCGGCCAAGACCTACCCGGTCGGCGGCTGAGGCCGTTTCGGCGGGTTGCGCCCCGCCAGGCGGCCTCCAGCGGGTCGCGAACCCGGCTGGCACGCTTCCGGTGCCCCTCGGCACGGGCTGAATCCTTCAGCCCGTGGCGCCCATTCAGTGGCCCGGGCGACACCATTTAATGCAGGGCGGCCTGGAACCCGTTAATCTTTCGTGTTTCCGCTCACGGTTCGCCGCCCATGCTGTTCCAACATGTCGCCATCGCCGGTCTTGCCCACATCGACGCGCCGCGTCGTCTGAGCTCGGACGAGATCAACGAACGCCTCAAGCCGACCCTCGACCGGCTCGGCATCAAGGCCGATGTGCTCAAGGACATCGCCGGCATCCACGCGCGCCGCTTGTGGGATGGCGACATGCTCGCCTCCGACGCCGCCACCCTGGCCGGCGTGAAGGCGCTGGCCGACGCCGGCATCGAGCCCGACCGCGTCGGCCTGCTGGTCAACACCTCGGTCAGCCGCGACTACCTCGAGCCGTCCACCGCCAGCATCGTCAGCGGCAACCTCGGCCTGTCCGAGCATTGCCAGAACTTCGACGTCGCCAACGCCTGCCTGGCCTTCATCAACGGCATGGACATCGCCGCGCGCATGATCGAGCGCGGCGAGATCGACTACGCCCTGGTCGTGGACGGCGAGACCGCCGGTCTGGCCTACGAGAAGACCCTGGAGCGCCTGACCTCGCCCGACGCCACCGCCGAGCAGTTCCGCAACGAGCTGGCCACCCTGACCCTGGGCTGCGGCGCCGCCGCCATGGTCATGGCGCGCGCCGAACTCGCGCCGGGCGCGCCGCGCTACCGCGGCGGCGTCACCCGCGCCGCCACGCAGTGGAACAGCCTGTGCCGCGGCAACCTGGACCGCATGGTCACCGACACCAAGATGCTGCTGACCGAGGGCCTCAAGCTCGCCCAGCGCACCTGGATCGCCGCGATCGGCGCGCTGGGCTGGGTCGCCGACGAACTCGACGAGTTCGTGATCCACCAGGTCAGCCAGGTCCACACCCAGGCCTTCATCAAGGCCTTCGGCATCGACCCGAAGAAGGTTCTGACCATCTTCAACGAGCACGGCAACATCGGTCCGGCCTCGGTGCCGATCGTGCTGAGCAAGCTGCGTGAGATGGGCCGCCTGAAGAAGGGCGACCGCGTGGCCCTGCTGGGCATCGGTTCGGGCCTGAACTGCTCGATGGCCGAAGTGGTCTGGTAAGCGCGGACCGCCGTGCCTGCGAAAGCCCGCGCACCGCGCGGGCTTTTCGTTTGTGCGGGGCTAAAAGTGTTCCAGCAGCGCGACCAGCGGCAGCGACGCGCCACCATCGCCCACCGCGACATGGCGCGGCGGCGACAGCGGCAGCTCGCGCGCCTGCGCCGGCGTGCAGCCGAAGGCCTGTTTGAACGCGCGCGCGAAATGACTGTCGCTGCTGAAGCCGTGGCGGTAGGCCAGCGCCTTGGCCGGCGCGTCGGCGCGACCTGAGCTGAGCAGGTAATGGATACGGCGCAGGCGCCGGCGCTGCACGTAACGGGCCACGCCGCCGAGGCCGCAGAACAGCCGGTACAGGCTGGAACGCGACAGTCCCAGCGCGGCGCAGATGCGCTCAGGGCCCAGCGACGGCGACTCCAGATGCTGGTCGATGTAGCGGCGCACGCGCTCGAAGCGGCCATGCAGCAGTTCGCCGCGCGCGCGCTCGAGCGTGTCGCGGCCGGGCGCCAGGCAGGCCGCCAGCAGGCGCTCGGTCGCCGGCGCCACGGCCGCGAGTTCGGTCGCGCCCAGGCGCGGCAGGGCCCGGCTCAGCGATAGCAAGTGATCGGCCAGGAGATGGCCCAGTTCGCCCTCGGCCAGGCTGACGTGGCGCAGCGCGAACGCCGGCGGCAGCGCATCGCGCGGAATCGCCAGGGTGATCGCATCGCCCAGCGGCAGTTCGCCGCTCAGCGCCTGCGCGGCATCGATCAGCAACGGCCGGCCGCGTTCGGCGCGGACCTCGCGCGCGCTCGATGCGAAGCGCGCGTGGCGCGCCAGGCCGATGCGCAGGTAGCAGAAGTCGTAGCCGTCGCGGCGCAGCTTGCCGGCGCCGCGATGGATGCGGGCCAGCGGCGGATTCTCCTGCGGCCAGTGCTGGCGTAGCAGCAGGGTCGATCCCACCCGCCATCCGTCGACGCGGCAGTCGATGCGCGCGTCGCGATCCAGGCGCACGTCGAACAGCGTGCCGAACTCGGCATGCCAACGATCGAAAGCCTGCGCCTCGCTCAGTCCCTGTGTGGAGAAACGATAGTGCCGTTCCACGCGCCGCTCCATGGCAGACCGGCGCCGCGGTGCGCGGCGCCGGCTGCGACCATCTTAGGCGCGGTCAATCGTTGTAGGGGCCGTCGCCCTCGTGTCCGTCGACCATGAAGCCGGCCGTGGCCGGAATCGGCCCGTCGCAGGCGCCCTCCGAGGCGGGCCAGACCCAGTACCCCACTTCCCAGGTGCCGTAGTAGCCGGGGTTGTAGCGTCTGCCCCGCACCGAGCAATACCTCTGCGTCGGCTCGGTGCCACCGCCACCGCCGATCACACCGCCACCGCCGCCGGGTGGGATACGCGCTTGGGTCGGCGCCGCGGCTAGCAGCACCGATACCGCGATCAGGCTGACCAATGTGAGTTTCATATCACTTCCTTTTGATAGAGGACGGAATCGCCGGCACGCCGGCCGGCCGGCGCATGGCACGGCGAGCATTCCTCAGCGCGCGCGCGATCGCGAGGCCTGCGCGTTCCAGTTCATTGCCTGTGCGTCCCAGCGGCCGAGGTGCCGGCTGGACGCCGCGGCGGCTGGCATCTGTATGGCGTACTGGATGCGCATCCGGTGTGTTGACGCTCCATGGCGCGCGTGTGCCTCTGGCCCTTATGGCGAACGAGCGTGCGGCCTCCGCCGTGCGGCGGTCGTCCTTGCCGTCAGGATCGGTTCGAGGCTTGGATCGCGCGCGGGGCGGGCACGTTATTCCGTCGGGGCGCGCATGCCGTGGCCACGAGCGCCGCAACGCATGCGGCGCGTGCCGCGCATCGCGGAAGCGTCGAGTCGCTGGCGAGTGATAGGAATCTTCATCCGCGTCGCGCTAGCATCGGACCCCCGATCGCCCACCGCACAGGACGCCCATGACGACCCCCAAGAGCCATCTCGAAATCGCCCTCGCCTCGATCCCGGTGTTCACCAACGACGGCGAACTGGACGCGCAGGAATTCGACAAGCTGCTCGCGCTGGCGCTGCGCGACCAGAGCATCGACGACGACGAGAAGCGCGTGCTGGGCAACATCTTCAAGCAGGCCGAACTGGGCGAGCTGGACGCGAACGTGAAGACGCGCATCGCCGAGGCGCGGCGCCTGCACGGCATCGCCTGAAGCCCAGCCGACGGCGCGGTGCCCGCGCCCTGGCGGCGTCCGAACCGCGTTCGGGTGCCGCCAGCGTTGTCGCCAGGGGCGACGCGGGTGCATGCTGGCCGCTGAGTGGTGCCAATCCATCAAGGAGCGATGCATGCGTGGTTCCGTCTACAGTCTGGCCCTGCCGTTGCTGCTCGCGGGCTGCGCCTCGGCGGCGCCGGCCGCGTCCAAGGCCGGCGGCACCGACCTGTGCCAACAGGTGCGGGCCTGGAAAGCGTCCGGCGACTACGCGCGCCGTCAGGTCGCGCCCAGCGGCTCCGACGAGGGCGGCTTGAACTACCGTTTCGATCTGGCCGGTCGCCACGGCCTGAAGTCGGTGTCGGCCGAATGCGGCGCCGGCAGCTATTCCGAATGCCAGTTCGCGGTCGAGCGCGCCGACGGCGGCCGCTACGCCTTCACCGAGCTGTCGCGTTTCGGCCTGATCCTGGTCGAGGACCGCTACTACCTGGTCTACGGCATCGTCGGCGCCAGCAAGGGCAGGGATCCGCATGCCCAGCGTGTGGTCGAACTGAGCGACCCGCCCAAACCCGTATGCGATCAGATCGGAGATTACGCCGATCTGATGTGAACCACCCGCAGTACCCGCGCCCTAGGAAGGGCGGATCACCAGGAGCGATAGCGTCATGGATTACAACGAGCTGACCCAAGAGCAATACAACGAACTGATCAAACGGCTGGTCAAGATCACCGAGTCGCTGCACGAGCGTTCGCAGGACGTCGGCGACGCCCGCGCCACGATCGGCTACGGCTACACCTTCAACCGTTCCAACAACGTCGAGATCTGGGACCGCTCCGGCATCGAGCTGACCCGCGACGAACGCGCGCTGCTGCAGCGCATCGACGAGGCGCCCGCCGCCGACCGCACCCGTCTGGGTCTGACCTTCCCGCGCGCGCTGGACGCGGCCCAGGCCGACCGGCTGCTGGAGGCGTCCATCCCCGAATACGAGGCGCCGGTCAATGCGCTGAACATGCCGATGTCGCGCGAAAAGGCGGCGGCGGTGTCGGTGGTCTACAACCGCGGCGTCGGCTCCTACAACCGCAACATGGAGCCGTTCCGCGACGCGGTCGAGGCCGGCGATCGCGCCGAGGCCTGGTTCGAACTGCGTTACAACTCCTGGGGCTCGCACGCGCCGTCCGAAGGCGGCCTGCGCAAGCGCCGCTACATGGAAGGCCAGCTGTTCGGCCTGTACGACGATCCGGCCAACGTCGGCGCCGACGAGGCGCGCGACGTCTACCGCAGCTTCCAGCTGCACCGCGACCGCATCGTCCGCGACGAAGCCAACTGGGGCGAGTCCATCGACGGCCGCGACGCCGCCCGCAACATGATCGACGCGGCCAACCGCGACTACAGCAACATCACCGCCGACTACGGCGACGTGCAGACCATCCGCGAAGCGCTGACGCCGGCCAAGAACGCCTTGCTCACCGACCTGCGCCGCGAGCATCCCGACCTCGCCGACCGCCTCACCAACGAATCTTTCGAGGCCGGCGCGATCTATCTGGATCCGGGCCGCAACGCCGCCACCGTCGCCGTCGACGCCGAGCACGCCGCCACCCTGGATGCGCGCCGCACCCGCAACAACGCCGAGATCTCCAGCAACGACCTGCTGATCGGCGAGGGCGGCGACGACACCCTGCGCGGCGCGCGCGGCGACGACATCCTGATCGGCGGCGCCGGCCGCGACCGTCTCGAGGGCGGCCAGGGCCGCGACACCTACGTGGTCGGCGATGGCGACACCGTGCTCGACAGCGACCGCATCGGCGAAGTGCGCTGGGGCGGGCAGCAGCTCACCGGCGGCACGCGCAACGAGGGCGACCCCGAAAACACCTACCGTAGCGCCGACGGCCGCTACACCTACCAGCTGCAAGGCACCGACCTGCGCATCACCGACCAGGCCGGCGCCACGGTCACGGTCAAGGAGTTCGAAAGCGGCAACCTGGGCATCACCCTGGGCGCCACCACCCCCGGCGGCGGCACGCGCAGCACCGGCGATGCGCCGGTGACCGCGCCGGCCGAAGACGGGCGCGTGCCGGCCGAACGCACGCCGGCGGAGCGCACGCAGGGCGGCCCGCGCGCCGATGCCGGCGACAACCCCCTGTACCGGCAGTCGCTGGAGCAGGTGCAGGCGCTGTACGACCGCCACGGCAAGAGCGCCAGCCCCGAGGAAATGCAGCGCACGGCGATGGTCGTGGCCGGCGACGCCACGCGTGCGCGCATGACCGGCGTCGACCACCTGGTCTTCAGCCGCGATCCGCAGACCGGCGGCCCCGACCTCAACGGCAACCTGATCGCGGTGCAGGGCCGCCTGGACGATCCCGGCCACCGCTTCAGCGCCACCGCCATCAACGATGCCGCCCGCACCCCGCTGGCCGACTCGCAGCGGCGGCTGGACCAGGCCGGGCAGGACGTGGCCCTGGCCCAGCAGCGCGATCAGTCGCAGTTGGAGCAGCAGGCCCTGGGGCCGCGTCGCATGGGCTAGGCAGGCCGCGATCGATCCACTGCCGCCCGTTCCCGCGGCCCGCTCCGGCGGGCCGCGGTCGTTTGCGGAGGGGCTCGATGTGCCAGGTGGCGCTAAATAAGTGCTTGTTTTTTAAGCGGCCGCACCGGTTCGGCGCAAAGGGCTCGCCGTTTGTCGATTATCACATGTCAGCCGTTGCAGTTGTTACATGTAATGCCGTAATGTGCGCTCCATGGAACGCAAGTCCTCCGCCCACTACCAGCGCCTGCACCGCGATCGCCTGCGGCAGAAGGGGCTGGTCAAGAAGGAGGTCTGGATCCTGCCCGAGTACGGCGACGAACTCGTGGCAGTGGAGAAGCGCATGCGCCAGCCGCGGGGCGCGATGGGTGCCCCGCCGGCGCGATCGGAGAAGGAGAGCGGTATGAGCGAAGCCAAGATGTGGACTGCGGCGGCCCTGTACGACGCGCTGGCGGCCACCGAGCAGTTCCGCAGCGGCGAGTCCCAGGTCGAGCTGATCGAGGGCGCCGAACCCAGCCTGCACGTGGTCATGTCCGAGTACGGCGACCTGCCGTTGTTCGTGGCGGTGGTCGGCGAGCAGATCGTGGTCGAGGCCATGCTGTGGCCGGTGGCCCAGGTCTACGACAGCGCCGCCTTCAACGAGCTGGTCCTGCACGCGCACAAGCTGTTCCCGCTGTCGACCATCGGCATCGAGACCCTGGCCGACGGCGAGGCGGTCTACATCATGTTCGGCGCGCTCAGCGCGGCCTCGTCGCTGTCCAACGTGCTGTTCGAGATCGAGACCCTGTCGGACAACGTGATCAAGGCCACCGAGGCCTACGAAACCCATCTGCGCGAGGCCGCGTAAGCGCGCCCAGGAGAGCAGGCATGAACATCTGGAACAAGCTGATGACCGCCCTGCGCGGCGGCGCCAACGAAGTCGGCGAATCGCTGGTGGACGGCCAGGCGCTGCGCATCCTCGATCAGGAAATCCGCGACGCCGACCTGGAGCTGCGCCGCTCCAAGGAAGCGCTGGCCGAGATCATGGCCAAGCACAAACTGGCCGAGGAACGCTCGGGCAAGTCGAGCGCCAAGGTGGCCGAGTACGAGGCCTACGCGATCAAGGCGCTGGAAGGCGGCGACGAGCCGCTGGCGCGCGAGGTCGCGGCCAAGATCGCGCAACTGGAAGGCAGCCGCGACGGCGACGAGCAGCAGGTGGCGCAGTTCGCCGCCAGCATCGCCGATCTGCGCCGCGCCATCGCCCAGGCCGAAGGCAACATCCGCCGGCTCAAGCAGCAGGTCGACACGGTCAAGGCCACCGAGAGCGTGCAGCGCGCCCAGGCCACCGTCGCCAGCCGCTACAGCGGCTCGCAGACCCGGCTGCAGACCGCGGTGGAATCGCTGGAACGCATCAAGGCCCGTCAGGCCGAGCGCGGCGCGCGCATGAACGCGGCCGCCGAACTGGCCCGCGATGAAGGCCAGGACGCACTGGACACCAAGCTGCGCGAGGCCGGCATCATTGCCGATCCCGCCGGCGCCGACGCGGTACTGGAAAGGCTGAAGCAAAAGAGCGCCGGCTGAGGCCGCGCGCCGCGACATTAGGGGAAGGGGGTCGCGATGTTCTTGTTCCTGCAAATCGTGCTGTCGTTTCCGACCGTGGTGTTCAGCCTGCTGCTGGCCGCCGCGGTCCTGTACTGGCTGGTCGCCGCGCTGGGCCTGCTGGAAATCGACGTGCTCGACGGCTGGTTCGCCGGCGACAGCGCCGACGTGGATGCCGAGGCCATGGCCGGTCCGCTGATGCGTTATGGCCTGGGCGGGGTGCCGCTGACGTTGGTGCTGACGGTGCTGGTGTTTTTCGCCTGGCTGCTGTGCTACTTCGCCGAACTGCTGGTGCTGCGCCATCTCCCCGGCGCGCTGCACTGGGCGGTGGGCGTGGCGGTGGCCGTCGGCGCGCTGGTGGTCTCGGCCTTCGCCACCGGAATCGCCTTGCGCCCCGCGCGCCGCTTCTTCGCCAAGCTCAAGCCCGCGCCGCAGAAGTCGGTGCTGGGCCAGACCGCGATCGTGCGCAGCCCCGAGATCACGCCCAGCCTGGGCATGGCCAGCGTCGAGGACGGCGGCGCCGGCCTGATCCTGCAAGTGCGCGACGAGGGCGGCCGCTACAAGCGCGGCGACCGCGTCGTGCTGATCGAATACCTGCCCGAGCAAAACGCCTACCGCGTGGTCGGCGAAGACGAATTCCAGGGCCTCTGAGCCCGGTAAGCAACACCATCGAGTCATAGGAGACGTTTCGATGATCACCACCATCCTGCCCTTCCTGATCGGCCTCGGCGTGTTCTTCGCCGTGATCGTGGGCTTCTTCGGTCTGTTCAAGGCCTTCTACATCAAGGTGCCGCAGGGCACGGCCCTGATCGTCAACGATCTTTCGTCGACCCCGAAGGTGCATTTCACCGGCGCGCTGGTTTATCCGGTGATCTACAAGAAGGAGCTGATGCAGATCTCCTTGATCACGCTGGAGGTCGACCGCCGCGGCAAGGACGGCCTGATCTGCAAAGACAACATGCGCGCGGACATCACCGTGGCCTTCTACCTGCGCGTCAACGAGACCCAGCAGGACGTGCTGAAGGTGGCCAAGGCCGTCGGCACCGAGCGCGCGTCCGACCGCGCCGCGGTCAACGAGCTGTTCAACGCCAAGTTCTCCGAGTCGCTGAAGACCGTGGGCAAGAAGTTCGAGTTCACCGACCTGTTCGAGAACCGCCAGGACTTCCGCGACCGCGTGCTGGAAACCATCGGCAACGACCTCAACGGCTACCTGCTGGAGGACGTGGCGATCGACTATCTGGAGCAGACCCCGAAGGCCTCGCTGGATCCCAACAACATCCTCGACGCCGAAGGCATCCGCAAGATCACCGAGCTGACCGCCACCCAGAACGTGATCACCAACGAGCTCGAGCGCAACGAGCAGCTGGCGATCACCAAGAAGAACGTGGAAACGCGCGAGTCCATGCTGGCCCTGGAACGCCAGCAGGCCGACGCCGAGGCGCGCCAGAAGCGCGAGATCGAGACCATCAAGGCGCGCGAGGAAGCCGAGACCGCCAAGGTGCGCGAGGAAGAACGCCTCAAGGCCGAGCAGGCGCGCATCGCCGTGCAGGAACAGCTCGACATCCGCGAGGAGAACCGCATGCGCGAAGTCGAAGTCGCGCAGCAGAACCGCCAGCGCGCGGTGGTGATCGAGGTCGAGAAGGTCACCCGCGCCAAGGATCTGGAAGTGGTCTCGCGCGAGCGCGAAGTCGAGCTGCAGAAGATCGACAAGGAAAAGGCCCTGGAAGAGCAGCGCAAGGACATCGCCAACGTGATCCGAGAGCGCATCGCGGTCGAGAAGACCGTGGCCCAGGAAGAGGAGCGCATCAAGGAAGTGCGCGCCGTGTCCGAGGCCGACCGCGCCAAGCAGGTCGTGGTGCTGGCCGCGCAAGCCCAGGCCGAGGAAGAGCTGGTGCGTCTGGTCAAGCAGGCCGAGGCCGACGAGGCCGCGTCCAAGCACAAGGCGGTGGAAATCACCACGCTGGCGCAGGCCGAGCTGGACGCCGCCGGCAAGCAGGCCGAGGCCAAGAAGCGCCTGGCCGAAGGCATCGAGGCCGAGCGCGCCGCGCCCGGTCTGGCCGATGCGCGGGTGCGCGAAGTCACCGCCGGCGCGATCGAGAAGGAAGGTCTGGCCGAGGCGCGCGTGATCGAGGCGCAGGCCGACGCCAAGCAGAAGCAGGGCCTGGCCGACGCCAAGGTGCTGGAGGAAAACCTGTTCGCGCAGGCGCGCGGCGAGGAGCAACTGGGCGCGTCCAAGGCCAAGGCCACCAAGGACCTGGGCCTGTCGGAAGCCGAGGTGCTGCTGCAGAAGTTCAAGTCCGAAGCCGAGGGCCTGGCGCAGAAGTTCGGCGCGCTGGATGCGCTCAGCGACAATGCGCGCGCGCACGAAGAGTTCCGCATGCAGCTGGAGAAGAGCTTCGAGCAGGCGATCGCTTCGATCGAGGCCAACAAGGAAGTCGCCAAGGAGCAGGCCGACGTGCTGGCCGCCGCGCTCAGCAAGGCCAACATCGACATCGTCGGCGGCGAAGGCGAGTTCTTCAATTCCTTCGCCAAGGCGCTGTCGGTGGGCAAGGCCATCGAGGGCGTGGCCGGCAAGAGTCCGATCGTGCAGGACGTGCTGCAGAAGCTGCTGTCGCTGCAGGGCGACAAGGCCGGCAAGTCCGACGGCGCCTCGCTGGCGTCGTGATCGGCGCAAGGCCAGGGTGGCGGGCTTGCCCGCTGCTCTGGCGGCGCCGGACCAGACGCCACCGCCCGTAGCCGCGCATCCTCTCACCCGTAGCGACGTACTCCTCAGGCGTAGCGACGCATTCCCCACTCCGTCATTCCGGCGAAAGCCGGAACCCATTCGATCTTGCGGTTGCTGGATTCGCGGCGTCATCTGCACAGCGACAGCGCGCAAGCGGCATGCGGGCTTTGGAGACGGAGCGACGGCAAGATGGGTTCCGGCTTTTGCCGGAATGACGGGATGGTGGCGAGGAGCACCGGCGGCGGCAGTTCGAAGCACGGTTCGCAACAGGTTCTAAAAGGAAGCAGAAGATGTCGGACACAGCAGCCTCGCCGCAGGCGGACGCCGCCAACAGCGCGCTCGACCAGGCCGTCGCCCAGGGCGGCGCCTACGAGGTGTTGCGCAAGCGCCTGGGCGAGCAGGGCGCGCGCCTGCGCGCGATCGCCGACGCGCTCAACGCGCAGCGCCTGGGCGAGTTCGGCAGCAGCCGCATGGACGTGGCCGGCCGGCTGCGCATCCGCACCGAGAACAACTGCGTCGCCCGCGACATCGTCCAGGTCGGCGACTGCCTGCTGTTCGGCTACAACGTTTTCATCGGTCTGAAGAAGGAAACCCGCGTCGAGGACGTGTTCTCGCTGCACCGGCTGGTCGAAACCGCCGAGGGCTACGACGTCGAGGCGGTGGACCTGGCGAACAGTTTCCTCGCCACCGGCAGCTTTCCGCAGGATTTCCGCGAGCTTTACGCCTACTACAAGAACACCCGCCTGCTGCAGCTGGAGGCGCGCGACGGCAAGCTGCTGGCCGCGTTCCAGATCGGCGAGCGCCTGGACGACATGCGCGTGTTCCGCTGGTCGATCGAGCCCGACGGCCAGGTGCGCTACATCGACAACCGCGGCGAGCGCGACATCGCGCTGCCGGCGCCGTTCGACTTCGAATGGACCCGCGCCACGCGCGAGATGGCGGTGGAAGGCCGCCACCCGCATCTGAACATCCTCGACAGCGTGTTCGTGGAGACGGTGGGCGGCGACCTCACCATCAAAGTCGAGAACAACACCCAGGACGGTCTGGGCATCTACCGCGAGCCTGTGGCCGACCGCACCCAGTCGCTGGACGACGCCCAGGTCGAGTTCGCGCGCGTGGGCAGCCTGATCCTGCTGCGCGTGCTGCCCTACCGCGAGGAGCAGTGGCGGCACCTGGTGTTCAACACCCTGACCCGCAAGGTCCAGCGCATCGACGCGATCGGCCTGGCCTGCGTGCAGCTGCCGGAAGACCACGGCATCGTGTTTCCGGGTGGCTACTACCTGCAGAACGGCGAGTACAAGACCTTCGATTCGGCCATGGACGGCATGCGCTTCCAGCGCGCGGTGCGTTCGCCCAACGGCGAGGACGTGCTGTACGTCTTCTACGAACCGCAGGCCGGCCGCTCGGCCCTGTTCACCTACAACATGATCGAACGCCGGCTGCAGACGCCGGTGTACGCGCATGGCCATGCCCGTTACGAAGACGGCCGCATGGTGGTGTTCACCGCCGAAAGCGAGGAACCCACGCGCGTCCACCCGATGCAGGTCTGGCGCACGCCGTTCTCCAGCGACGAGCACGCCGCGCGCCAGCCGGCGGGCAACAGTTTCATGGGCCGGATCGGCAACGCCGAACTGGTGCGCGGCATCTCCGACCTGCTCAGCCTGTGCCGCGAGATCGACGCCACCGAAGTCTCGGTGCAGCGCTACACCCAGCTCAGCCAGGCCACCCACCGTCTGTTCGATATCCACCACTGGCTGGGCGACGCGCAAAGCGGCGACGCCGCCACGGTGCTGCGCGAGATCGCCGCGACCAGCGAATCGGTGATCGACGAGTACGAAAAGGTCGAGGGCATCCGCAGCCAGTCCGAGCGCGCGATGCGCGAGGCCCAGAGCCGCCACAAGGCGCTGCTGGACTCGCTGCTGCCCGACGGCTGGGACACGGTGCAGCAGCACGTCGATGCGCTCAACGGCATCGCCGCCCAGCGCGGCCAGCTGCTGACCATCCGCGAGTACCGCTACATCGACGTCGCCGCGATCGACGCGATGGAGACCGAGCTGCTGGCTGCGCAGGAGCGCATCGCCACCGCGACCGGTGCGTTCCTGGCCGGCGACAAGGCGCTGCAGCCCTACGCCGAGCGCCTGCAGGCGCTGGACACGCAGGCCCAGCAGGCCGCGAGCGTGGCCCAGCTCGACGAGCCGCTGAAGCAGATGCAGGCCATGTCCGGCGACCTGGACATGCTGTCGCAGCTGATGGCGACGCTGCGCGTGGACGACGCCACCCAGCGCACCCGCATCGTCGAATCGATTTCCGGCATCTACGCCCGCCTCAACCAGGCCAAGGCGCGCGCCGACCTGCGTCGCAAAGGATTGGGCTCGGCCGAGACCGTGGCCCAGTTCGGCGCGCAGTTCACCCTGTTCGGGCAGGGCGTGGCCAGCGCGCTGGCGCTGGCGCGCGATCCGGAAAAGTGCGACGAGCAGCTGTCGCGGCTGATGGTGCAGTTGGAGGAGCTGGAGAGCCAGTTCGGCGAGCACGAGAACTTCCTCAACGACATCCTCAGCAAGCGCGAGGAGTTGCTGGAAACCTTCGAGACCCACAAGCAGGCGCTGCTGGACGACCGCCAGCGCAAGGCGCAGTCGGTGCTGGACGCGGCCGCACGCATCCTGGAGGGGCTGGGCCGGCGTACCGCGCGCTTCGAGAACGCCGACGAGCTCAACGCCTTCTTCGCCGGCGATCCGCTGATCCTCAAGCTGCGCGAACTGGCCGAGCGCCTGCGCACGCTCAAGGACAGCGTCAAGGCCGACGACGTCGAGGCCCGCCTCAAGGGCGCGCGCGACCAGGCCGTGCGCGCCCTGCGCGACCGCAGCGATCTGTTCGAGGCCGGCGGCGAAGTCATCAAGCTGGGCCCGCGCCACCGCTTCAGCGTCAACACCCAGGAACTGGACCTGACCCTGCTGCCGCGCGAGGACGGCCTGAGCCTGCACCTCACCGGCACCGACTTTCTGGAGCCGCTGCGCGAGGAGGCCTTCGACGCGCTGCGCGAGTACTGGCAGGTGACGCTGGATTCCGAATCGCCCGCGCTGTACCGCGCCGAGTACCTGGCCGGATCGGTGCTGGAAGCCGCGGCCGCCAACCGCGAGGGCCTGAGCATGGACGGCCTGCGCCAGCAGCTGGCGCAGCCGGAGACGCTGGCGCGCAGCGTGCGCGATTTCGCCGCGCCGCGTTACCGCGAAGGCTACGAGAAGGGCATCCACGACCACGATGCCGCGCTGATCCTGCAGGCGCTGATCCCGCTGGCCGACAGCGCCGGCACCCTGGCCTACAGCGCCGACGCGCGCGCCTTCGCCAGCGTGTACTGGGGCCAGGCGATGGCGGGCGAGGACGCCGCGCAATGGCCGGAGCGCGCGCGTACCGCGCGCGACATCCAGCGCCTGTTCGGCAGCGACGCCGGCCTGCTGGCGCTGCGCGCCGAGATCGAAACCGCGTTGCGCGCATTCCTGCAGGCGCAACCGCTGGACGTGGACCCGGCGCTGTGCGCGCACGCGGCCGAGTACCTGGTGGCCGAGCTGTCGGCCGAACACCCGCAGTTCGCCTTCAGCAAGTACGCCCAGCTGCTGCTGAAAACCCTGCAGGAGCGGCTGACCGCGGCGCGCATGTGGGACGGTTTCGTGCAGACCCTGCGCCGCCTCGGCGACCGTCTGCCGGCGCGCTGGTCACTGGCCGCCAACTGGTTCGACGCGCTGTGCCGCGAACCCGCGCACGCGGCCCTGGCCGGTTACGCGCGCGAGGCGGTGGCGCTGCTGTTGCTGGACGAACGCGTGCCGCACAAGGTCAGCGAGGTCGAGTTGCGCGCAGCGGTCGAAGGCCTGCTGGGCGAGCACCCGCGGATCGCCGCGCAGCGCATGGACCTGGGCGTGGACGATTTCCAGGCCCGCCTGCGCGCGCACCGCGAGCGCTTCCTGCCCGGCGTGCGCCAGTATCAGGCGCTGCGCCAGGACACCATCGCGCGCGAACGCGAATCGCTGCGGCTGAGCGAATTCAAGGCGCGTCCGCTGAGCTCGTTCGTGCGCAACAAGCTCATCAACGACGTCTACCTGGGCGTGATCGGCGACAACCTGGCCAAGCAGATGGGCACCGTCGGCGAGGGCAAGCGCAGCGACCTGATGGGCCTGCTGATGATGATATCGCCGCCCGGCTACGGCAAAACCACGCTGATGGAATACGTGGCGCACCGGCTGGGCCTGATCTTCATGAAGATCAACGGCCCGGCGCTGGGCCACGAGGTGCGTTCGCTGGATCCGGCGCGCGCGCCGGATGCGACCTCGCGCCAGGAACTGGAAAAGCTCAACCTGGCCCTGGAGATGGGCAACAACGTGATGCTGTATGTCGACGACATCCAGCACACCCATCCCGAGTTCCTGCAGAAGTTCATCTCGCTGTGCGACGGCACGCGCCGCATCGAAGGCGTGTGGAAGGGCCGCACGCGCACCTACGACCTGCGCGGCAAGAAGTTCTGCGTGGTCATGGCCGGCAACCCGTACACCGAGTCCGGCGAGGTGTTCAAGATTCCGGACATGCTGGCCAACCGCGCCGACATCTACAACCTCGGCGACGTGCTGGGCGGCATGGAAGATGCGTTCAAGCTCAGCTACCTCGAGAACAGCCTGACCTCGAACCCGGTGCTGGCGCCGCTGGCCACGCGCGAGCTGGCCGACCTGTACCGCTTCGTCGACAAGGCCGCCGGCCGCGCGTTCTCGGCCAACGAGCTCAGCCACGCCTACGGCGGCGCCGAGATCAACGAGATCGTGGCCACGCTGGAGCGGCTGATGCGGGTGCGCGACGTGGTCTACCGCGTCAACCAGCAGTACATCGCCAGCGCCGCGCAGGCCGCGCAGTACCGCGTGGAGCCGCCGTTCAAGCTGCAGGGCAGCTACCGCAACATGAACAAGCTGGCCGAGAAGATTTCGCCGGTGATGAACGAGACCGAGCTGCAGCAGCTCATCGCCGACCACTACCTGGGCGAGGCGCAGCTGCTGACCGCCGGCGCCGAGGAGAACCTGCTCAAGCTGGGCGAGCTGCGCGGCACCCTGGACGAAGCGCAGTCGCAGCGCTGGGCGCAGATCAAGCGCGACTTCCTGCGCAACAAGGCCATGGGCGCCTCCGATGCCGATGTCGGCGGTCGGGTGGTCGCGCAGCTGGCCGACCTGGTCGAGGGCGTGCGCGCGTTGGACGTGCCTGCGCCCGCGCCGGAAGCGCCGAAGCCGGCGCCGGTGGAAGCGCCGTGGGCGCAGATCGTCGCCCTGCTGGAGCGCGCGACGGCCAAGCCGCCCGCGCCGGCGCCGGTGGCCGAGCCCGATCCGCAGGTGTTGCTGGACGGTTTGCGCGCCGCATTGGAAGCGGCGCTGGGCCCGCTGATCGGCCGCCTCGGCGACGGCGCCGAACAGCAGGCGCAGTGGCAGGCGCGCCTGGTCGAGGCGATCCAGCACATGGGCGAGCGCGGCGCCGTCGCGACCGCGCACGTGCAGCATGCGACCGAGCAGCAATTGCAGCTGCAACGTGCGTTGGCGGATTTCGCCGACCGCCTCAACGAACGCACGCCGCGCTGATGGCCACGGTCGACTACAGCGAACTGGACCGTGCGCTGCGCAAGAGCGCGGCCGACCGCCGCCTGGACAACGACGAGAAGTTCGAGCTGCGCGAGCTCGGCTCGCGCCTGGACCCCGAACGCGTGCGCTACCTGCGCAACCGCGCCTTCGACATGGCGCGCGAGCTGATCGTCGAGCGCCCGGCCGAGGTGCTGGACGCCGTGCGCTGGCTGGAGCAGGTGGTGCGCACCCTGGATGTGGTGGGCGCGGCGCCCAGCCTCGATTCCAGCGCGCACTTCACCCCGGGCGACGACTGCCTGCGCAAGCTGCGCGGGCTGTGCATGGGCGCGCGCCGCAGCGTCGACATCTGCGTCTACACCATCTCCGACGACCGCATCACCGAGGCGATCCTGGACGCGCACCGCCGCGGCGTGGCGGTGCGCGTGCTGACCGACAACGACAAGCGCTACGACGAGGGCAGCGACATCGCGCGCCTGCGCGAGCAGGGCGTGGCGGTGCGCATCGACGACGGCCCCTACCACATGCACCACAAGTTCGCCGTCTTCGACGGCCGCGTGCTCGCCAACGGCAGCTTCAACTGGACCCGCAGCGCCAGCACCGTCAACGAGGAAAACCTGGTGGTCACCGACGACCCGTCGCTGCTGCGCAGCTTCGCCGGCCAGTTCCAGACCCTGTGGGACAAGTTCGCTCCGGACTTGGCGGGCTAGTAGGAAAGGCGGCAACTTCCAGCCGCTACCCCGCGAAAGCGCGGACCGAAGGCTCCACCGAAGTATGGCGCTGAAGTCGCTGGCTGTTCGGCTCACGCCGAAGTAAAGCGGGGCCCGCCTTCGCGGGAATGACGGTGGGTGGGTTCCGCATGGCCCGAGGCGGTCGCGGTAGTCGTAGCTGCCTGCGCTGCCCCAAGCCGTCATCCCCGCTAAAGCGGGCAACTCCCAGTTCGTCATCCCCGCGAAAGCGGGGATCCAGGGCTCCACCGGGGCATGACTCTGAAGTCGCTGGATGTTCGGCTCACGCCGAAGTAACGGCGGTAGGATTCCCGCCTGCGTGGCAATGACGGCGGGAGCGTTCCCGCCCTCGCAAGCTTTGCGGTCCGCCGGTTATCGCGGCTTCTGCAAGCCCGTCCCCCCGGTTCCGCCCCCCAAAATCCCCCACGCCGCCGCAATGCGCCGATAATGGCGGCCCTGTCCGCCCGGCCCGCGCACCCGCGTGGGCGCCGCACGAGCCACCGATGACGTCGACCCGCGATCTCCCCGACTACCCGTTCCAGCCGCAGCGTTTCGAGGTCCGTCCGGGCATCGCGATGAGTTACCTCGACCAGGGGCCGAAGGACGGCGAGGTGGTGGTGATGCTGCACGGCAATCCGTCGTGGAGCTATTACTGGCGCAAGCTGGTGCTGGGCCTGCGCGACCGCTACCGCTGCATCGTCCCCGACCACGTCGGCATGGGCCTGTCCGACAAGCCCGGCGACGACCGCTACGCCTACACCCTGCAGTCGCGCGTCGACGACGTCGAGCGTCTGCTGCAATACCTGCGCATCGACGGCCCGATCACCCTGGCCGTGCACGACTGGGGCGGCGGCATCGGTTTCGGCTGGGGCCTGAAGCACTCGGATCAGATCAAGCGCCTGGTGATCACCAACACCGGCGCGTTCCCGCTGCCCGCCGCCAAGCCGCTGCCCAAGCGCCTGCGCCTGGGCCGCGACTCGGCGATCGGCACCGGCCTGATCCGCGGCCTTAACGCCTTCGCCGGCAGCGCCGCGCGCGTGGGCGTGGTCTCGCCGATGCCGCGCGCGGTGCGCCGCGCGTATCTGGCGCCCTACGACTCCTGGGCCAACCGCATCGCCACCTCGCGCTTCGTGCAGGACATTCCGCTGGCCGAGGGCGACGCCGCCTGGCCGCTGGTGCAGGCCATGGGCCGCAAGCTGCCCGAGTACGCCGACCGTCCCGCCTACATCGGCTGGGGCCTGCGCGATTTCGTGTTCGACCACCATTTCCTCAAGGGCTTCACCGACGCGCTGCCGCAGGCGCAGGTGCGCGCCTTCGAGGACGCCGGCCACTACGTGCTGGAGGATAAGGCTGCGGTGCTGGTGCCGGAGATCCGCGCGTTCCTCGACGGACATCCGATCGGCTGATCCGCCGATCGCGGGAGGCCGCCCGCTTTGCTGTGGGAGCGACGTAAGTCGCGATCCGGCCGCGGTTGAAGCGTCACGACTTGCGTCGCCGCCACTACAGCGGGCGGCGCAGGGCTGCGTCACACCCGAACCCCCTACAATCCGCGCATGAGCCACGACCCTTCGATCGCGCCCGCCGCGCCCTGCAACATCGCCGCGTCCTTGCCGCGGCGCGCCGCCGAAGCGCCCGAGCGCATCGCCATGCGCTGCCCCGGCACGCGCGGCCCCGACGGCCTGCCGCGTTACGACCAGGTGCTGACCTACGCCGAACTCGACGCGCGCAGCGACGCGATCGCCGCCGGACTGGCGCGGCGCGGCATCGTGCGCGGCACCCGCACCGTGGTGATGGTGCGGCCGTCGCCGGAGTTCTTCCTGTTGATGTTCGCCCTGTTCAAGGCCGGCGCGGTGCCGGTGCTGGTGGACCCGGGCATCGACAAGCGCGCGCTGCGCCAATGCCTGGACGAGGCGCTACCGGAGGCGTTCATCGGCATCCCGCTGGCGCACATCGCGCGCGTGGTGTTGCGCTGGGCGCGTAGCGCGCGCATCCGCATCAGCACCGGCGCACGCGCGTGGCTGGCCGACGCCACCCTGGCCCAGGTCGAGCGCGACGGCGCCGGCGCGGGCAGCCAGCTCGCCGACACGCGACCCGACGACGTCGCCGCGATCCTGTTCACCAGCGGCTCCACCGGCGTGCCCAAGGGCGTGGTCTACCGCCACCGTCATTTCGTCGCCCAGATCGAGATGATGGGGCAGGCCTTCGGCATCGTGCCCGGCGGCGTCGACCTGCCGACGTTTCCGCCGTTCGCGCTGTTCGATCCGGCGCTGGGTCTGACTTCGGTCATCCCCGACATGGACCCGACCCGTCCGGCCCAGGCCGATCCACGCAAGCTGCACGACGCGATCGCCCGTTACGGCATCGATCAGCTGTTCGGCTCGCCGGCGCTGATGGCGGTGCTGGTGAAGCACGGCGCGCCGCTGACCGGCCTCAAGCGCGTGACCTCGGCCGGCGCGCCGGTGCCGCCGGACACGGTCGCGGCGCTGCGCGCGCTGCTGCCCGACGACGCCCAGCTGTGGACGCCCTACGGCGCCACCGAATGCCTGCCGGTGGCGGTGATCGAAGGCCGCGAATTGCAATCCACGCGCAGCGCCACCGAGGCCGGCGCCGGCACCTGCGTCGGCCGCGCGGTGGTGCCCAACGAGATCCGCATCATCGCCATCGACGATGCGCCGATCGCGCGATGGACCGACGCGCGCACCCTGGCCGCCGGCGAAGTCGGCGAGATCACCGTGGCCGGGCCCACCGCCACCGACAGCTACTTCAATCGCGAAGCCGCGACGCGCATCGCCAAGATCCGCGAAACCCTGGCCGACGGCGGCGAGCGCGTGGTCCATCGCATGGGCGATCTGGGTTACTTCGACGGCGACGGCCGGCTGTGGTTCTGCGGCCGCAAGACCCACCGCGTCGAGACCGCGCAAGGCCCGCTGTACACCGAACAGGTCGAGCCGGTGTTCAACGCCCATCCGCAGGTGCGGCGCACCGCCCTGGTCGGCGTGGGCCGCAGCGGCGCGCAGCGGCCGGTGCTGTGCGTGGAACTGGCCGAAGGCGCGCGTGCGCGCGACTGGCCGGCGATCGAACGCGCCCTGCGCGCGCTCGGCGCCGCGCATGCGCACACCGCGCGCATCGGCGATTTCCTGCGCCACCCGCGCTTTCCGGTCGATATCCGTCACAACGCCAAGATCGGCCGCGAGAAGCTCGCGGTCTGGGCGGCCAAGCAAGGAGCGTGGGCATGAAGATCCTGGTCACCGGCGGCGGCGGTTTTCTCGGCCAGGCGCTGTGCCGCGGCCTGGTCGAACGCGGCCACGATGTGGTGAGCTACAACCGCGGCCATTACCCGGCACTGGACGCGATGGGCGTGAGCCAGGTCCAGGGCGATCTGGCCGACCGCCAGGCGGTGATCGCGGCCGCGCGTGGCTGCGAGGCGGTGTTCCACAACGCCGCCAAGGCCGGCGCCTGGGGCAGCTACGACAGCTACCACCAGGCCAACGTGGTCGGCACCGACAACGTGCTCGACGCTTGCCGCACGCACGGCATCGGCAAATTGGTCTACACCTCCACGCCCAGCGTCACCCATCGCGCGACCCATCCGGTCGAGGGGGGCACCGCCGACACCGTGCCTTACGGCGAAGGCTTCAAGGCGCCGTACGCGACCACCAAGACCATCGCCGAAAAGGCCGTGCTGGCGGCCAATGCGCCCACGTTGGCGACCGTGGCCCTGCGCCCGCGCCTGATCTGGGGCGTGGGCGACAACCAGTTGCTGCCGCGCCTGGTCGCGCGCGCCAAGGCCGGGCGCCTGCGCTTCGTCGGCGACGGCTACAACAAGGTCGACACCACCTACATCGACAACGCCGCGCAGGCGCACTTCGACGCCTTCGAGCACCTGGCGCCGGGCGCGGCCTGCGCCGGCCGCGCCTACTTCATCAGCAACGGCGAACCCAAGACCATGCGCGACACGCTGAACGGCTTGCTGGCCGCGGTCGGCGCGCCGCAGGTCGACAAGACCCTGCCGTTCGGCGCCGCCTACGCGATCGGCGCGGTGTGCGAGGGGCTGTGGCATGCCTTGCCGCTGAAGGGCGAGCCGCTGATGACGCGCTTCCTCGCCGAACAACTGGCGACCTCGCACTGGTACGACATGGCGCCAGCGACGCGCGATTTCGGCTACGTGCCGCGGGTCAGTTTTCACGAAGGCCTCACCCGACTGAAGGCCGCCTGCACGTAAGCGCGCCTCATCACTCTCCGACTACCGCGGCATGGACAGGATCGAGCCACACCCCCGGCCACTGTCCGCCGCGGACCATCGTCAGGAGATCGCCATGCTCAGTTACGCCGTTATCTTCTTCATCATCGCCATCGTCGCCGCGGTACTGGGCTTCAGCGGCATCGCCGGCGCGGCCACCAACATCGCCTGGATCCTGTTCGTCGTGTTCGTGATCCTGGCCATCATCTCGCTGCTGCGCGGCCGCAAAGTCTGACGCGGTGGGATATGGATGCACTGCCTTCCGGCCCGCCTTGCGGGCCGGAAGCGTATTGGGCCCCGCGTCGGTGCCTTGCCTGGCAACCAGGCCCCGGCGGCGGGCGCCACCGCCACCGGACCGCTGCCGGGCGCGGGCTACAATGACGGCATGACCGACTCCGCCAACGTGCTGTTCCCGTCCTGGGCCAAGTCCACTGCTGGGGGCGCGCTCGAAATCGCGCTCAACCGCGCGCTCGAGCTCGATCCGGAGACCCGCGAGGCCCTGCGTAGCCTCGACGGCCGGCGCGTGCAGCTGCATCTGGCCGCCCCGCCGCTGGCCTTGCAGGTGCGCGTGGACGGCGACCGGCTCCGCGTCGGCCCGCCCGATGCGGACGCCGAGCCGGACCTGTCGGTGCGCAGCACCCTGGCCGGACTGGTCTCGCAGCTGCCGTTCCTGCGCAACGACGACGCGCCGCCGGTCGGCAAGCTGCGTATCGAAGGCGATGCCGATCTCGCCCGCCGCCTGCAGCGCCTGGCCGAGCGGTTCGATCCGGATTGGCAGCGGCCGTTCACCGGCGTGTTCGGCGACGTGCTCGGCGTGCAGATCGCCAACGGCCTGGCCGGCGCCGTGCGCCATGCGCGCGACGCGGCCGGCGCCTTCGCCCACAACGCCGCCGAGTTCGTCACCGAGGAGTCGCGCGACGTGGTCGGCCGCGACGAGCTCAACGCCTTTCACGACGATGTCGATGCGCTGCGCGACGGCGTCGAACGCGCGAGTGCGCGGGTCGCGCGCTTGCGCGAGCGCGTCGCCGCCCGGAGCGGCGCATGAAGTCGGCGCTGCGCGCCTGGCGCATCGGCCGGGTCCTGTTGCGCTACCGCCTCGACGCGCTGCTCGACGGCACGCCGGCCGAGCGCTGGCTCAAGCTCGCGCGCCCGTTCGTGCCGCGCGCCTCGGCCGAGATCGCGGCGATGCCGCGCGGCGCGCGCCTGCGCCTGGTGCTGCAGGAGCTGGGGCCGATCTTCGTCAAGTTCGGTCAGATCCTGTCCACCCGCCGCGATCTGGTGCCGCCGGATGTGGCGATCGAACTGGCGCTGCTGCAGGACCGCGTGAAGCCGTTCGACGGCGAAGCCGCGCGCGCCATCGTCGAGACCGCGCTGGAGCGCAGCATCGGCGAGGCCTTCGAAGCCTTCGACACCACTCCGCTGGCTTCGGCCTCGATCGCGCAGGTGCACGCGGCGATCCTGCCCGGCGGACGCGAGGTCGTGGTCAAGGTGCTGCGGCCGAACATCGAAAAGCAGATCGCCGGCGACATCGCCCTGCTCAAGACCATCGCCAGCGTGGTCGACCGCGCCCATCCCAGCGCCGACAAGATCCGTCCGCGCGAGATCGTGGCCGAGATCGAAAGCACCCTGGCCGCCGAACTGGACCTGCAGCGCGAGGGCGCCAACGCCAGCGTGCTGCGCCGGTTCTGGAAGGACAGCGAAGACCTGTACGTGCCGGAAGTGATCTGGTCGCACACCGCCGAGCGTGCGCTGACGCTGGAGCGCGTCTACGGCATTCCGTCCGACGACATCGCCGCGCTGGACGCGGCCGGCATCGACCGCAGCGCGCTGGCGGCCAAGGGCGTGCGGGTGTTCTACACCCAGGTGTTCCGCGACAATTTCTTCCACGCCGACGCCCACGCCGGCAACATCTGGGTCGACAGCGATCCGGCGCGCAAGCGCAATCCGCGTTTCATCGCGTTGGACTTCGGCATCATGGGGCAGTTGTCGGACGAGGATCAGTACTACCTCGCCGAGAATTTCATGGCGATCTTCAACCGCGACTATCGCCGCATCGCCGAGCTGCACGTGCAGGCCGGCTGGATGCCGTCGCATATCAGAATCGACGAGTTGGAAGCGGCCACGCGCGCGGTGTGCGAGCCGTATTTCACCCGACCCTTGAGCGAGATTTCGCTGGCCGAGGTATTGGTCAAGCTGTTCCGCACCGCGCAGCGCTACGAGCTGACCTTGCAGCCGCAGTTGATCCTGTTGCAGAAGACCTTGCTCAACATCGAAGGCGTGGGCCGTCTGCTCGATCCCAAGCTGGATATCTGGGCGGTGGCGCGGCCGGTGCTGCAGCGCATCCTGGTGGAGCGCTACAGTCCGCAGCGGCTGGCCTCGGAGTTTCGCAAGCGGTTGCCGGAATTGGTCACGCACGCGCCGGAGATGCCGCGTTTGTTGCACGCCTGGCTCACGCAGCAGGTCAGCGGCGAGCATGAGTTGCGTATGCGGTCGCAGGATCTGGCGGAGTTGACGCGCACGGTGAAGGATGCGCAGCGGCGGACGGTGGCGGCGATTCTGGGTACGGGTCTGTTGATCGTGGCGGCGGTGCTGTACGGGTTGGAGGCGGGCGGTCCGCGCTTCTGGTCGGTCCCGGCTTCGTCTTGGATCGCCGGTATCGGCGGTGTGTGGGCGTTCCTGGCGGCGCTGCCGCGCAAGTAGTTTGTTTTGCTTGCCCGTGCTTGCCCGTGCTTGCCCGTGCTTGCCCGTGCTTGCCGGCCACCGAGTTCGATTCCGCTCTCGCCGTTACTTTCGCCAGCCCCCTGTAGGAGCGGCGTGAGCCGCGACCGCGAATCCCGGCTATCGCGCCTATCCGGTTCCGATGGCCTCCAGATCCTGGCGTTGCGCTTTTAGCTCCCTCCTTTGACAAAGGAGGGTTGGGGAGGATTTGCTTTTGTTCTTGCTCTGCTTCTTCTGACCGAAGGTCAAAGGCTTCCGCCTGCTGCGCATGCGGGTCACTTTCTCTTGCTGACCCAAGAGAAAGTAACCAAAGAGAAGGGTCTGAGCCAAGAGCTCCCGTGTGGCTTCGGATCTTGCGCCGGGATTTTTCGATAAGACATCCCTGTCTTATCGAAAAACGGCGCGCGTCCTGCGCGCCGCCCTTCGGGTCTGGGGTGGTTCGTGTGGCTTCGGTTCTATGGACTTCAATGCCGGAGCAGACTCAACGGCAACGGCAACGGCAACGGCAACGGCAACGGCAACGGCAACGGCAACAGCGAAAGCGATGGCGGTGTGGTAGCTGTTGCGGTTTGCTCTCTGTGGGA
This sequence comes from Lysobacter sp. 5GHs7-4, assembly GCF_021284765.1. NCBI lineage: Bacteria > Pseudomonadati > Pseudomonadota > Gammaproteobacteria > Lysobacterales > Lysobacteraceae > Lysobacter > Lysobacter sp. 5GHs7-4. The sequence continues at coordinate 637,027 of NZ_CP089924.1, forward strand.
GCGGCGTGAGCCGCGATTGCAGCCCGGTGGCCCGAGGCTGCGATCGCGGCCTATGCATCGACTACGGCTTGGTCGCCGCCCCGGCCGCCGGTGCGGGAGCCGCTTGCGGCGTCGATGCCGCCTTGGCGAAATCGCCGGCCACGTACACGCTCAAATTCTCGGGCTTGAAGTGCTTGCGGATCGCCGCGTTCACTTCCTCCACCGTCAGCGTCTTCAGGCGCGCGTCGATGTCGGCCTGGAACTGCATGGTGCGGTCCAGGAACAGGTTGCTGGACAGCACGCCCGCGATCGCGCCGTCGGAGGCGCGGCCTTGTTCGCGCTGGGTCAGTAGGCCGGCGACCGCGTCGCGCAGTTCGTCGGCGCTGATGCCGTCGCGGATCCAGCGTGCGTATTCCTCGCGCATCGCCGCTTCGGCCTTGTCCAGATTCTGCGGCGCGGCGATCGCCTGGATCAGCAGGCTGCCGGCGTCGTCGCGGCCGCTGCGGCTGGCGTCGGCGTCGAGGTTGCTGGACACGCCGTAGCTGAGGCCGTCCTTCTGGCGGATGCGGTCGTATAGGCGCGAGGCGCCGCCGCCGCCGAGGATGCGGTTGGCCACCACCAGGGCCGGATAGTCGGCATCGCGGTCGTTGAGCGAGAGATTGCTGCGCGCCAGCAGCACGCCGTTGGCCTTGTCGGGAGTCTCGAAGCGCTCGCGCCGCGCGGCGACGTCGTTGTACCGGGTCGCGATCGGCGCGAACGCGCGCGGCGTGCGCCAGTCCGTGAACAGGCTTTGCAGCTGCGCCTTCAAGGCCACCGGGTCGAAGTCGCCGACCACGCTGATCTCGCCCTCGGCGCTGCCGTAGAAATCGCGGTGGAAGGCGCGCAGGTCCTCGACCTTGAGCGACTTCAGATCGGCGATGGACTGGTCGATGCCGCGCGTGCGCAGCGGGTGGTCCTGCGGCCAGGGATCGAAGTACTGCGCCAGGGCCATGCCGGCGACGGTGCCGGGCTCCTTACGCGCCGCTTCCAGTCCGGTGATGCTCTGCAGTCGGAACTGCTCGAACTCGCTTTGCGGGTACTCGGGCTTGCGCAGGATCTGCGCCGCCAGCGTCAGCGCCTCGGGCAGCTGCTCGCGGCGCGTGGTCATGCCGATGTTCGCGCTCTGTAGGCCGCCGCCGATGCCGACCTCGGTCTTCAGGGCCTCGAAGCGCTGATCGATCTGCTCGCGGCTGAGCCCGGCGGCGCCGCGCATGATCAGCGAGCCGGCGACGTTGCCCGCGGCCACGCGACCCTTGAGCGAAGCCGCGTCGCCGAAACGGAAACGCGCGGTGAGCACCACCGTGCCGCCGCGGGTTTTCTTCGGCAGCAGCGACACCCGCAGGCCGTCGCCGAGGGTGAAGGTTTCGGTGCGGGCCTGGATGTTGGCCGGCGTGGGATCGAACTGCTCGCCGGCGGCGATCGCGGCCTTGCCGGTGTAACCCTGCAGCACGGTCGCGGCCGCGGGCGCGGCGGCGATGTCGACGCGGTCGGGCGCGTCGGTGGGCACGAACCGGCCCAGGGTGCGGTTGCTGGGCTTGAGGTAGGTGCGGGCGACGCGGTTGACGTCGTCCAGGCCGACGCGGTCCAAGGCGTCGCGGCGCAGGAAGTACAAACGCCAGTCGCCGGCTGCGATCGCTTCCGACAACCCCAGCGCCACCGCGTTGACGTCGGTGTAGCCCAGCTCGTAGCCGTTGCGGATGCGCTGCTTGGCCGCATCGAGCTCGGCCTGGGTGATCGGCGTGGCGGCGATGTTCTCCATCAGCGCCAGCATCGCGGTCTCGGCCTTGGCGGCGTCGCCGTCGCGCGGCAGACCGGCCACCACCGTCATCAGGCCCGGATCGCGCAGGCTGTCGGTGCCGCTGCTGGCGCCGGCGGCGAGTTTGGTCTCCACCAGTTGCTTGTGCAGGCGGCCGCTGGGCACATGGCCGAGGATGTCGGCGAGCACGCCCAGCGCGGCGTTGTCGGGATGGGTTTCGGCGGGCACGTGATAAGCGGCCATCACCAGCTGGATGTCGCCGCTGCGGCGCACGGTCACGCTGCGCTCGCCGTCCTGGGTGGGGTCGGCGGTGTAGAACGTGCGCAGCGGCGTCTGCGGGCGCGCGACCGGCGCGAAGGCCTGCGCGATCTCGCCCAGGGTCTTGGCCGGATCGATGCGGCCGGCGACGATCAGGGTCGCGTTGTCCGGCCGGTACCAGCTGCGGTAGAAGGCCTGCAGGCGCTCGATCGGCACGCCTTCGACATCGCTGCGCGCGCCGATGGTGCTCTTGCCGTAGTTGTGCCAAAGAAACGCGGTCGCGCGCACGCGCTGGCCCAGCATGCCGGCGGGGCTGTTTTCGTTGCGCTCCATTTCGTTGCGCACCACGGTCATCTCGCTGTCGAGATCCTTCTGGGCGACGTTGGAATGGACCATGCGGTCGGCCTCCAGGCCCAGCAGCCAGCGCAGGGTGTCGTCGTTGGCCGGGAACGAGGCGTAATAGTTGGTGCGGTCGACGTTGGTGGTGCCGTTGAAGCCGATGCCGCGCTTCTTCATCTCGCCCGGGATGTCGCTGTGGGTCGGCGTGCCCTTGAACAGCAGGTGCTCGAGCAGGTGGGCCATGCCGGTCTCGCCGTAGTTCTCGTGCACGGAGCCGACCTGGTAGGTCAGGTTGACCGTCACCGTCGGCTTGCTGGCATCGGGAAACAGCAGCACGCGCAGGCCGTTGCCCAGCGTGTACTCGCAGATGCCTTCCACGCAGGGACCGGCGGCCACGCCCTTGGGCGGCGCGAATGCGGATTCGGCTGCTTGCGCGGGCAGGGCCAGCGCCAGGGCCAGCGCCAGGGCGGAGAAGGTCGGGCGGAGCGGGTGCGATCGCATGCGGAATCCTGATGGAGAGTGGGGCGGCGTGTGGCCGACGCAGCTATAGACGAAAATACCCGCTGCGCCCCCTACTGCCTGTGCCATTGAGCATGACCGAGACATTCAGCCCTGCCGACGAACCCGCCGAGCTGCCGGTGCTGTACGCCGACGACTGGCTTGCGATCATCGACAAGCCGGCGGGCCTGATGGTTCACGACAGCGCGCTCGCGCGCGGCGAGACCGATTTCGTCGCCGACCGCCTGCGCGCCCAGTTCGGCCGGCCGGTGTACCTGGTCCACCGCCTGGACCGCGCCACCAGCGGCTGCCTGCTGCTGGCGTTCGAGCGCGAGGCGGCTTCGGCGCTGGGCAAGGTGCTGATGTCGCGCGAGTTCGAAAAGGACTACCTGGCGGTCTGCCGCGGCTGGCCCGAGGACCGGTTCACCATCGACTACGACCTGGACGGCGGGCCGGGCAAGCCGCAGAAGAAACCGGCGATCACACGTTTCCGCCGTCTGGGCGCCTGCGAGCTGGCCCATCCCTCCGGCGGCTTCGAGACCTCGCGCTACGCGCTGTTGCTGGCGCAGCCGGAGACCGGGCGCTTTCGCCAGATCCGCCGCCACCTCAAGCACGTCTCGCATCACCTGATCGGCGACACCAGCCACGGCGACGGCCGCCACAACCGCGCGTTCCGCATGATGGGCATCCACCGCATGCTGCTGCACGCGCAGCGGCTGTCGTTCCTGCATCCGGTCAGCGGCGCGCGGGTCACCGCGACCGCGCCGCCGGATCGCGAGCTGGCGCGGGCGCTGGCCTTGTTCGAGGGCGCCGCGCCCGTCGAATGAGGGCGCGGCGCACGTGCGCTTACTTGGTTTGCGCGCCCGCGCTCTTGTCCTTGATCTTCTGCTCGCGCGACGGCGGTGCGGGCGGTGCCGGCGGCGGTACGAACGGCGCCGGCGGACGCGCCTCGGCTTCGATGTCCTGCTGCAGCTCCTGCATCATCGGCACCACCAGCTTCTGCATCGCGGTCATGGTGTTCTGCATCAGCGCCGGCATCTTCTCGAGCAGGCGCTGTCCGGCCGCGCTGCCGTAGAACGCGATCAGGGCATCGGTGTCCTCGGCGCTGAAGGTGTTGCGATAGATGTCGCGATAGACCGGCTCGAGCTTGTCCCAGGCCAAGGCCTTGCGCATCTGCGCGCTGGAGCGGGCGATCATGCGGTCCAGGCGCGCGCGTTCGTCGGCCGACAGTTCGCGGCCGGCCATCATCTGCTCGACCATCTGCTTCTGCGAGGCCTCGATCTGCGGCAGCAGCGCGTCCACGGTCTGGCGCGCGCGCATGACCTCGAGCAGGCGCGCGACCTGGGCGTCGTTGGGCGGGCCGGCCAGGGCCGCCAGCGGTGCGGCCAGCATCAGGGCCAGGGCGAAGACGTAACGTTTCATGGGGCGATCCTCCGTGATGAGCAGCGCATCGTCGTTGCCGACGACGGCGGCGTCAACGCCAGGGCGCCGGCCCGGACGGCGACACTCGGTCTACAGCACATCGGTCTACAATCGGGGCCGGAGGGGCGCAATGGCCGAGGCCGACATCAACATCCCCGAGCAGGAACTGGTCGAACGCTTCGTACGCTCGACCGGGCCCGGCGGGCAGAACGTCAACAAGGTCGCCACCGCGGTCGAGCTGCGCTTCGACGTGGCGCAATCGCCGTCGCTGCCCGAGGCGGTGCGCGAGCGCCTGCTGGCCAAGCGCGACCGTCGCGTCACCGGCGACGGCGTGCTGGTGATCAGCGCGCAGCGGTTCCGCACCCAGGACCGCAATCGCCAGGACGCGCGCGAGCGCCTGGCGGCGTTTATCGAAAGCGGCCTGCACGCACCCAAGCCGCGCATCGCCACGCGCCCCAGCCGCGCCGCCAAGGAGCGGCGCCTGGGCGCCAAGCGCGAGCGCAGCACGGTCAAGCGCGGCCGTGCGACGCGCGATTGGGACTGAAGGAGCGCGCATGCCGACCGACGCCGACGACGTGGTGCTGCCGCTGCCGCCCAACGCGCCGCGCGTGCGCGGCAGCCGCCTGACCCGCTGGATCGGCCGCAGCGTGCTGCGGCTGGGCGGCTGGCGCATGGTCGGCGCGTTTCCCGACATCCCCAAGCTGGTGCTGATCGGCGCGCCGCACTCGTCCAACTGGGACGGCGTCTGGGGCTTCGCGGCCAAGGCGGCGCTGGGCCTGGACATCAAAGTGCTGGGCAAGGATTCGCTGTTCAAGGTGCCGCTGCTGGGCGGGCTGCTGCGTCACCTGGGCGTGATTCCGGTCGACCGCAGCGCCTCCCACGGCGTGGTCGAGCAGGCCGCGGCGATGATCCGCAACGCCGACCGGTTCTGGTTCGGGCTGGCGCCGGAAGGCACGCGCAAGCCGGTGGAGCGGTGGAAAACCGGCTTCTGGAAGATCGCCAAGGCCGCCGACGTGCCGGTGCTGCCGGCCTATTTCCACTACCCCGACAAGATCATCGGCATCGGCGAGCTGTTCTGGCTGGGCGAGGACATGAACGCCGACATCGCCCGCATCCGCGCCTGGTACCGGCCCTGGCAGGGCAAGCACCACGGCACGACCTGAGGGCCTGCGCCGGGCCGGATGCGCCGGCGCTGGCCGCCCGATCCGACCCGCCAAACCGGTGTTTGCGGCCGTGCCGCGAACGGCGACCGCTTTTGGCCGCGCTTTACGTGTCGCTTCATTACGGGGTCGATGCGTCGCGGGGGGTGGCGCAGGTTCCCGGTTCGGAGCAGGAGGTCGGTCGTGCCGGGCAGGATGTCCTTGAAACACGTGGCGGAGTCCACGATCGCCGCACCTGCGGAGCTGTCGGATAGGGTCGGCGCCTGCCGGCGGGAGGTCGGTCGTGCCCGCGTTGCCCTGGTTCGCGCTTAGTCCCAACGGCCTGCTCAGCGCGGTCGGCCTGTGGCGGGGCGCCGAGGAAACCGTGCCCACGCCGGTCGAGGACTGGCGCCAGGCGGTGGTCGACGTGGTCATCACCGCGCGCCGCCAGCAGCACGACATCGCCCACTGCCTGGCCGCGTTGCTGGCGCAGACGCTGCAGCCGCGCAGCGTGGTGCTGGTGGACGACGGCGGCACCGAGCGCGACGGCACCGCCGCGATCGCGCGCGAGTTCGCCGCCGCCAACGGCTTGTCGCTGCGCGTGATCGAGCGCATGTGGTCGATCGGGCGTGCGCCCACGATCAAGCGCCAGGCGCGCGAGTCCGACGCCGATGTCGAGTTCGTGCTCGACGGCGACACGCTGCTGCATTCGGCCGACTACATCGAACGCTGCGTGCGCGAGCTGTACGAAGGCGTCGGCATCGCCAGCGTCTGCGGCGTGGTCCAGCCGATGCGCGGCGAGCACCGGCGCGCGCTGGAGCGGTCGCCGGCGTTCCAGCGCTGGCTGCACGGCGAGGCCTATCGCGATCCGCGCGCGCGCCGCGGGGGCGTGCGGCGCAGTCTGCAGTGGCTGGGCGACGTCTATCGCGAAACCAGCTGCCTGCTGCAGCAACGCTTCATCAACCGCGGCCAGATGGCCCTGTTCGGCGGCGTGGTGGTGCCGCGCGGCAATGCCATCGCGTATCGGCGGCGTTACATCAAGGACTTGTTCGATCGTTACGAGCCGGTGTGCGGCGATCAGCTCGACGAAGCCGAGGACGTGTTCATCGCCCTGGCGCTGGCGCAGCAGGGCTACCGCAACGTGCAGCTGTCCGAGGCGCTGGCGCATGCCGAGCAGCTGCCGCTGGACCGGTTGCCGCGGCAGAGCTTCCGTCAGGCCGGCGCGTTCTTTCGCGGTTGCCGCGAGTTCAACGCCTTGCTGCTGACGCCGTTCAAGGCCTGGCGGCGCTGGCTGCGGCCGCGCGCGCCAGCCGGCGGCGAGCAACGGCGCGTGCGCGAGGCCTACCGGCAGCCGTTCGGCGAACGCCTCACCCACGAGTACGGGCGCCCGATCGGCTGGGCGCTGTTCCTGATGGCGCTGGAGCGGCTGGCCTATCCGTTGCTGCTGTTGTGGCTGGCGTTCGCCGGCCATTGGCTGTGGCTGGGCGCGATCGTGCTGGCGGAAATCGCGGCCACCGCGCTGGTGCTGGCCGCGGTCACGCGCGCGGCGCGCGCGCCCACCATCGGCAAGGCCTTGCTGGTGGCGCCGGTGCGCTACGCGATGGCGTTCGTGGACCTGGCCGCGGCGGCGGTGTTTCTGCCGCAGCGGTTTCGCGCGCCGAAGCGGCGCTGAGGCGTTCGTCGCCGGATCGTCTCGCTCATCGGTGCAGGGCGTTGGTGCGGTTGTCACCGCACCCTACGGCATTCGCGACACGCACCCGTAGGATGCGGTGAGCCGCAGGCGAACCGCATCGTCGCGCCACCCCGCGCGCGCTTATCGATCCGACTGCCCGGTCGCGTAGTAATCGCCGCGGAAAAACAGATCCGGCTGGATCAGCTCGGTGAACGCTCTGGCTTGCGGGGACAGGTACTTGCCCTTGCGCACCACCACGCCGTAGCTGCGCGAGGGGAAGTAATCGGCCAGCGAGCGCGCCGCCAGCCGCGTGCGGTCGGCGTCGGTCAGGCAGATCGCGGTGACGATGCTGATGCCCAGGCCCATGGCCACGTACTGCTTGATGACCTCCCAGCCGCCGACCTCCAGCGCCACCGTGTAGGGCACGCGGTTCTGCTGGAACACCAGGTCGACCATGCGGTAGGTGGTCAAGCGCTGCGGCGGCAGGATCAGGCCGTAGGGCGAGAGATCCTGCAGGCTCAGATCGGGCTTGCGCGCCAACGGATGATCGCGCGGCGCGATCAGCATCGGTTCGAAGCGGTACACCGGCGCGTAGCTGAGGTCGCCGGGCACGTCCAGCATCGAGCCCACCGCCAGGTCCACGCCGTCGGAGCGCAGCAGGTCCAGGCCGCTGGCGCCGGTGACGTTGTGCAGGGTCAGGCGCACGTCGGGGTGGGCGGCGCGGAAGGCTTCGACGATCTTGGGCAGCAGGTAGAGGATGGTCGAGCTGCCGGCGGCGACGTGCAACTCGCCCGCGTCCAGCCCGCGCACGCGCTCGCGGAAGGCGCCGTCCAGGCCGTCCAGGCCCTCGACCAGGGGCCGGGCCAGTTCGTACAGCTCCTGGCCTTCGCGGGTCAGGCTGAGCCGGCGCCCACTGCGCTCGAGCAGGCGCACGCCCAGGTCGCGCTCCAGCGCCTGCAGCTGCAGGGTCACCGCCGGCTGGCTCAGGTACAGCGCCTCGGCGGCGCGTGAGACCGAGCCCAGTCGGGCGGTCTGGCAGAACGCCCGCAGCGGCTTCAGGCGGTCGCCTTTGTAAGCAAAACGGGGGCTGGCGGGGCGCCTGGCGGTCACTTTCGAGACATATATAAGTTTTTCAAATGATATGCATTGAAAAAACTTGATTGTCAAATACTAGACGCCGGCGCATGGTCGGAGCCCTAACGAAACACGCTACAGGCGTAGGAGCACGGGCATGTCGGCAGTGATGCAGCAGCGGCAGGAGTCGAACGGGATCGAGCTGACCGCCACCCTGGCCGGTCAGGAGCAGTTGCTGACGCCGGCCGCGCTGGCCTTCCTGGCCGACCTGCACCGCCGCTACGAACCCGCGCGCCAGGCCCGCCTGGCCGCGCGCCGCGAGCGCCAGGCCTGGTTCGACGCCGGTCACCTGCCGGACTTCCGCGCCGACACCGCCGCGATCCGCAACGGCCAGTGGCGCGTCGCCGCGCTGCCCGCCGCCCTGCTGGACCGCCGCGTCGAGATCACCGGGCCGGTCGATCCCAAGATGGTCATCAACGCCCTCAACTCGGGCGCCAAGGTCTTCATGGCCGACTTCGAGGACAGCACCGCGCCGACCTGGGCCAACCTGCTGACCGGCCAGCGCGCGCTGAAGAAGGCCGTCGCCGGCACCCTGGACTGGATGGCGCAGGACGGCTGCAAGCACTACACCCTCAAGCCCTACGAGCAACAGGCGGTGCTGATGGTGCGCCCGCGCGGCTGGCACCTGGACGAGAAGCACCTGCTGATCGACGGCGCGCCGATCGCCGGCAGCCTGTTCGATCTGGGCCTGTTCGCGTTCCACAACGCGCAGGCGCTCGCGGCCAAGGACCGCGGCCCCTACTTCTACCTGCCCAAGCTGCAGTCGATGGAAGAGGCGCAGCTGTGGAACGAAGTGCTGGATCGCGTCGAGCAGGCGCTGGGCCTGGAGGCGGGGCAGATCAAGGTCACCGTGCTGATCGAGACCCTGCCGGCGGTGTTCGAGATGGACGAGATCCTGCATGCGCTGCGCACGCGCATCGCCGGCCTCAACTGCGGCCGCTGGGATTACGTGTTCTCCTACCTCAAGACCTTCCGCGCGCACCGCGACAAGGTCCTGCCCGAACGCGGCCAAGTGACGATGCTGCAGCCGTTCCTGCGCGCGTACTCGGAACTGCTGATCCAGACCTGCCACAAGCGCGGCGCGCACGCGATGGGCGGCATGGCCGCGCAGATTCCGATCAGCGGCGACGAGGCCGCCAACGAGGCCGCGCTGGCCAAGGTGCGCGCCGACAAGTTGCGCGAGGTCACCGCCGGCCACGACGGCACCTGGGTCGCGCATCCGGCGCTGATCCCGCTGGCGATGCGCATCTTCGACGAGCGCATGCCCGGCCCGCACCAGCAGCACGTGCTGCGCGACGACGTGCTGGTGATCCGCGACGACTTGATCAAGCCCTCGTTGGGCACGATCACGCGCGCCGGTTTCGAGGGCAACGTCGAGGTCTGCGTGCGTTACCTCGCGGCCTGGCTGGACGGCAACGGCTGCGTGCCGATCCATTGGCTGATGGAGGACGCGGCCACCGCCGAGATCGCGCGCACCCAGCTGTGGCAGTGGCTGCACGCGTCGGGCCTGCACCTGGACGACGGCACGCCGGTCGATTTCGCCCTGCTCGAGCGCGCCCTGATCGGCCTGCCCAGCAAGCTCGCCGAGCGCATGAAGCTGCCCGGCGGCGAGCGCCTGGGCGAGGCGATCGCGATGCTCGACCAGCTCACCCATGCCGACACGCTGGAAGAGTTCCTGACCCTGCCGGCTTACGAACGCATCGACTGACCCGCGTCGCGGCTTCGGTGATTCCTGTGGGAGCGACGTAAGTCGCGATTTCCTCCACATACCGAAGATCTGGCGCGTGCGGAGCGAATCGCGACTTACGTCGCTCCCACAGAAAGCCTCATCTGCCGTCGCAGCAACGCCTCACTCCATCCACCGCAACACGCCCACACCCCACGTCGTTACGACCCACACGCAAGGAACGAAGTCATGAGCCAGACCCTGCCGACCGCCGAGCAACTCCGCAACGACTGGGCCAGCAATCCGCGCTGGGCCGGCATCACCCGTCCGTATTCGGCCGAAGACGTGGTGCGGCTGCGCGGCACGGTGCCGGTCGAGCACAGCATCGCCAAGCTCGGCGCGGCCAAGCTGTGGAACTCGCTCAACACCGAAGACTTCGTCAACGCGCTGGGCGCGCTGACCGGCAACCAGGCCATGCAGCAGGTCAAGGCCGGCCTCAAGGCGATCTACCTGTCGGGCTGGCAGGTCGCCGCCGACGCCAACATCGCCGGCGAGATGTACCCCGACCAGTCGTTGTACCCGGCCAACTCGGTGCCGCAGGTCGTGCGCCGCATCAACAACACCCTGCTGCGCGCCGATCAGATCCAGTGCGCGGAAGGTACCGGCGACATCGACTTCCTGCAGCCGATCGTGGCCGACGCCGAGGCCGGCTTCGGCGGCGTGCTCAACGCCTTCGAACTGATGAAGGGCATGATCGAGGCCGGCGCCTCGGGCGTGCACTTCGAGGACCAGCTGGCCTCGGTCAAGAAGTGCGGCCACATGGGCGGCAAGGTGCTGGTGCCCACGCGCGAAGCGGTCGAGAAGCTGGTCGCCGCGCGCCTGGCCGCCGACGTGATGGGCGTGCCGACCCTGATCGTGGCGCGCACCGACGCCGAGGCCGCCGACCTGCTCACCGCCGACATCGATCCCAACGATCAGCCCTTCACCACCGGCGAGCGCACCAACGAGGGCTTCTACAAGACCCGCAACGGCCTGGACCAGGCGATCAGCCGCGGCTTGGCCTACGCGCCCTACGCCGACCTGGTGTGGTGCGAGACCGGCAAGCCGGACCTGGAGTTCGCGCGCAAGTTCGCCGAGGCCATCCACGCCAAGTTCCCGGGCAAGCTGCTGGCCTACAACTGCTCGCCCAGCTTCAACTGGAAGAAGAACCTGGACGACGCCACGATCGCCAAGTTCCAGAAGGAGATCGCCGGCTACGGCTACAAGTTCCAGTTCATCACCCTGGCCGGCTTCCACAGCCTGAACTACGGCATGTTCAACCTCGCCCACGGCTACGCGCGCCGGCAGATGAGCGCCTTCGTCGAGCTGCAGGAGGCCGAGTTCGCCGCCGCCGAGAAGGGCTTCACCGCGGTCAAGCACCAGCGCGAGGTCGGCACCGGCTACTTCGATGCGGTCACCCAGACCATCCAGGGTGGCCAGTCCTCGACCGTCGCGCTCAAGGGCTCGACCGAGGAGGAACAGTTCCAGCACGACAAGGTCGCCGCCTGAATGCGGCCCCGCGGCGCGACCGGCGAGGGGGCCGGGCGCGCCGTGGCGGCGGCTGCGGGCCGCCACCGCGAACCGGGCGAACGGCGCCCGGTCCGCGCCGTCCGTCGTCCGCCTGAACCGGCGCGATGCCGATGCCGATGACCGACTTCCGCCGACCGGGGCGTTTGCTATTCAGGCGAGGTGCTATCCTGCTTCTCCAGCCTCTGAAGGAGCCGGGGATCCGGGGGTCGTGGGATGAATCGCGATGGTGCTGCGCCGAGCATGACGGGCGGTCAGTTCAATTCGGATCCGATCGCGGCGCCTAACGAAGCGGCGACGGCAGCGCTTAGCCAAGCGGAATTCGAACTGTTCGCCGAACTCGGCCGCCCGCGTCACGTCGAGGCCGGTCAAGTGCTGTTCCGCCGCGGCGAACTGGGCACCACCATGTTCGTGGTCGCGCGCGGCGCGATCGATCTGGATTTCGGCGACGACCTGGTCACCAAGCGCCTGGGCCCGCGCGAATTCTTCGGCGAACTCGGCCTGCTGATCGGCGACCACGCGCGCAGCGCCGACGCCATCGCCGCCAGCGCCGGTGCGCTGATCGAACTGCGCCACGAGGAATTCCAGCGCCTAGTCGACCGTAACGCCGGCCTGGTCTGCCACTTCCTGCGCCGCGCGATCATGCGCGTGGTGCTCAACGAGCAAGGCCTGATCCGGCGGCTGCGCCGTCGCAACCAGGATCTGGAGGCCGCGCTCGACAGCCTGTACGCGACCACCCACCAGCTCAACCAGACCGAAGAGCTGATCCGCACCGACGAGCTCACCGGCTTGTACAACCGCCGCGGCCTGACCCTGCACCTGCAGGAAGCGCGCACGCGCGGCATGCCGCAGACCCTGGGCCTGGTGCTGGTGGACTGCGACCGCTTCAAGCAGGTCAACGACGATCACGGCCACCTGGCCGGCGACCGCGTGCTGCAGAGCATCGCCGCGATCATGCGCTCGGTGGCCGGGCCCGACGACATCGCCTGCCGCCTCGGCGGCGACGAATTCTGCCTGCTGGTCTCGGCCGCGCACGCGCACGACGTGATGCGCTTCGCCGAGTTCATCGTCGCCACCGCGCAGAACCTGATGCTGATGCCGCAGTCGCCGCCGACCATCTGTCCGGTCAGCGTCGGCGCCTGCATGGTCGACCCGCGCGCGGACTGGAACGACTGGTACGCGCGCGCCGACGAAGCGCTGTACCAAGCCAAGCGCAAGGGCGGTAACCGCGTGCATTGGCAAGACGCGGCACTGGAACCGGTTTGACCGGGACACGCGAACAAGGATGCCCTCGCGATGAACGACGCCCATAGGCCCCATCCGGAAGCGCCGCAGCTGCGCACCCTGCTGCTGACCGACCTGTGCGATTCGACCACCCTGGTCGAGCGCCTGGGCGACGGCCCGGCGGCCGAGCTGTTCCGCGAGCACGACCGCCTGGTGCTGCAATTGCAGCAGCAATGGCGCGGCCGCCTGATCGATCGTTCCGACGGCCTGCTGCTGCTGTTCGAACGCCCGATCGACGGCCTGGGTTTCGCCCTGGATTACGAGCGCGGCCTGCGCGAGATCGGACGCGAGCGCAAGCAGACCCTGTTGGCGCGCGCCGGCCTGCACGTGGGCGAAGTGCTGACCTGGCGCAACAGCGACGAGGCGGTCAAGGTCGGCGCCAAGCCGCTGGAAGTCGAAGGCCTGGCCAAGCCCATGGCCGGGCGATTGATGGCGATGGCGCGACCGGGCCAGATCCTGCTGTCGGCGGTGGCCGAGCCGCTGGCGCACCGCGCCGCGCGCGAACTCGGCGAGCGCGGCCAACAACTGCTGTGGAAGTCCTACGGCCGCTGGCGCTTCAAAGGCGTGCCCGACGCGCAGGAAATCTACGAGGTCGGCGAGCCCGGCATCGCGCCGCTGCGCGCGCCGCCGAATTCGCCCAAGGCCTGGCGCGACGTGCCGCTGTGGCGGCGCCCGGCCGCGCTGGCGGCGGAGGTCGCGGTGCTGGCGGTGATCGGCGTGGGCGTGTGGTTCGTGACCAAGCCGCAGCCGGCGATCGCCTTCAACGAGCGCGACTGGGTGGTGGTCGGCGACCTGCGCAACCTCACCGGTCAGAGCGTGCTGGACGATTCGCTGGAGCAGGCGTTCCGCATCAGCCTGGAGCAGTCGCGCTACGTCAACGTGCTGTCGGACCTGAAGGCGCGCGACACCCTGGCGCGCATGCAGCGCAAGCCCGACACCTTCCTGGACCGCACCGTCGCCTCCGAAATCGCGCTGCGCGACGGCGCGCGCGCGGTGATCCTGCCGACCGTGGCCGAAGTCGGCGGGCGCGTGCGGGTGAGCGCGGAAGTCATCGACCCGCACACCCAGACCACGGTCTACGCCGAGTCCGTCGACGGCGTCGGCGCCGGCTCGGCGCTGTCCTCGATCGACCAGGTCACCGCCAGCCTGCGCAACAAGCTGGGCGAAGCGCTGAAGTCGATCGACAACGACTCCGCGCCGCTGCCGCAGGTGACCACCAAGAACCTCGACGCGCTGCGCGCCTACGCGCTGGGCACCAAGGCCTACGCCAAGCGCCAGTTCCCCGAGGCGCTGCAGTACTTCCAGCGCGCGCTGGAGCTGGACCCGAACTTCGCCCTCGCCCACATGGGCGTGATGCGCGTGTACGTGAGCAACGCCGACAACGCCGCCGCCAAGCCCTCGCTGACCCGCGCGCTGGCGCTGCGCGAGCACCTGCCCGCGCGCGACGCGCTGTACCTGGATGCGTGGGCGGCCGAGTTCGGTCCGCAGCCCTCGCGGCGCGCGGCGCCGAAGTGGAAGCTGCTGGCCGGCCTGTACCCCGATTACTACGCCGGCCAGAGCCGGCTGGCCTGGTTCGATTTCACCTCCGGCCGCTACGACGCCGCCCTGCGCGGCGCGCAGGCGTTCTCGGCGCCGCAGAATGCGCTGCGCGACATCGCCATGGAGCTCAAGGGCCGCGTCTACCTGGCGCAGGAGCGTCCGGCGCAGGCGCTGGAAAGCTTCAAGCAGGCCGAAACCGCCGGCCAGTACCCGCCCACGCGCCGCCACGCCGCCGCGCTGGCGACCCTGCGCCGCTATCCCGAGGCGGAAAAGATCCTCGCCGCGCTGCCCGCCAACGACCGCAGCCTGGGCGCGCTGGTCAACGAGTTCGAACGCATCTCGATCCCGCTGGACCAGGGCCGCCTGAGCGACGCGCAGCGCAGCGCCGACCGCGCCGCGGCGGCCGCCAGCGGCGCCAATCCGCTGCTGCGCTACCCGTTCGCGATTGCCGACTACTGGACCGACCTGCTGCGCGATCCCAAGTCGGTGCCGCCGGCCAAGATCGCTGCGCTGGCCGACGCCATCGTCGCCGACGCCGCCAACCCGGCCGGCGAAGCCGATCGCGACGACCTGCTGGTGATGGCCCTGGCCGCGGTGCGGCTGGGCCAGCGCGCCGGCGACCGCGCCATCGGCGAACGCCTGCTGCCCAAGCTGAGCACGATGACCGAAGAGTCCGGCCATGCCGGCGCGATCAAGCTGCTGAGCGTGGCCAAGGCCGAGCAGCTGCGCCTGTCGGGCAAGCCGGCCGAAGCGGCTTCGTTGCTGGCGCGCGAAATCGACGGCACCGAGCCGTTCCAGCTGCGCGTCGCCCTGCGCGATGCGCTGCGCGATGCCGGCAAGGCCGAGGAAGCGCTGAAGCAGGACCGTTGGCTGGCCGCGCACCGCGGCCTGGCCTATATCGAGCCCTTGGGCGGCCAGGCCCTGCAGGCGATGAGCGTGGCCGACGCCAGCCTGGCGCCGCTGGACGCGGCCGAACGTTTGCTGGGTCTGGGTCGTCCGGACGAAGCGCGACGGGAAGCCGAGGCCTTCCGCCGCGCCTGGACGAGCGAGACCTTGCCGCCTTACTTGGCGCGCAGGCTGGACGCGACGCTGCCCGCTTCGAAGCAGTGAACCACGGTGTGGGTGTCTTGCGACGTCAGGTAGCTGCGTAGCTCATCCCGGGACGCCTGGATTTCTTCCTTCGGGGCGATGTTCGCCACCATCATGCAGCTCGAATCCGACAGCGCGGCCTTGGTTTGCGCCGGCGCCAGACCGACCCGTCCCAGTGCCGCGGCCGGATCCTGAACGAACAGCTCGCGGAAATGATCGTCGTTGCCGAGCTTGTCGAGCAGCTTGTCGGCGACCTTCGGATCCAGAGGCGGATGCCCCTTGGTGTTGTCGTTGCCCATCGGTACTCCCCCTAGCAGAGCCTGTTGCGGCCCCGATAGGCGACGAATCTATCCTTGTCGCACGTAGGGGACAACCTCAAACTCCTTAAAAAATGCAGCGCGGGAGTGGAATATGCAGGTGAGGCGTTGCGCGGTGGTGTTCATGGAGCCGCGCGAGGAGGTCGGTTTCGATCTGCGATCCCTGCTGGCCGGCGGCGCCGGACTGCGCCGGCAGCGGCGCTGGCTGGCGCTGGCGCCGCACCTGGACGGCGAAATCGAGATCGACGCCGACGAGCGCGAACTGTTGGGGCAGCTCAGTCCTGGCGAATGGAGCGCGGCGGATGCCTGGCCCGCGAGCACGACGCAACGCCTGCTCGAGGTCGGCCTGTTGATCGGCGACGCGCCCGCGCACGCGCACCACCGCGAACGCGACCAACGCCTGCGCGACGGCCATTGGTGGCCGGCCGCGGCGATGCTTCATCGGCTGGCGCGCTGGGACGGCGTGGACGGCGTGGCCGACATGGAAGCCAAGGAGCTGACCACCGTGTCGGGCCTGCGCGACAAGCTGGGCGCGCCGCCGCCGCCGGTGCACGAACGCGTGCCGGCCGCGCAACGCATCGGCCTGCCGGAAATCGCGCCGGGCGAATTCGACGCACTGCTCGCGCGCCGCGCCACCTGCCGCAACTTCGACCGCGAACGCGCGCTGCCGCGTGAGCTGTTCGCGCACATGCTGGTGCGCAGCTTCGCCGCCCAGGCCCAGCTGCAGACCCACGACGACGCGGCCTTCCTCAAGAAGCATTCGCCGTCGGCCGGCGGCCTGCACGCGACCGAGGCCTACCTGATCGTGCAGCGCGTCGAGGGCGTCGCGCCCGGGCTGTACCACTACCACCCGGTCGCCCACGCGCTGGAACCGCTGCCGTCGCCGCCGGACCTGGGCGCGTTCGCGTTGGCCGCGGTGGCCGGCCAGCATTGGTTCGCCGACGCGCCGGTGCTGGCGGTGCTGGCGCCGCGCTACGCGCGCTGTTTCTGGAAGTACCGCCATCACGCCAAGGCCTACCGCGCGCTGGTGCTGGACAGCGGCCACCTCTCGCAGACCCTGTACCTGAGCGCGACCGAGCTGGGCCTGGGCGCGTTCGTCACCTGCGCCATCAACGAGGTCGACATCGAACGCGGCTTCGCCTTGGACCCGCTGGAGGAGGGGCCGCTGGCGGTGTGCGGCTTCGGCTGGCGCGCCGCCGACCTGCGCACGGCCGAGTTCGACCCCGGCGGCGCGGTGTGGGCGCCGGCCGCGGGCTAGTCCGCGACGCCGAAGCCCGTCCTTGTATGAATGGGGTGCCGGCGGACCTCGGCCGTCCGTCCTGCCCGGCCCCGGCGCCACGCGCGCGGGGCCGCCAGGCGGCCACGGTTCGGCGCAGGGCGGGCACGGCTGATCGCAATGGGGCGGGATCGTGCAAGGGCCGCCGGTCCGTCCGCAGGCCGGGGTGTTCTGCGCTCAAGTGATTGTTGCCATTGACTTTATTTCCCCGCTCTGCGGCCGGCAGCGGCGCCGATCGCGCGCCCGGGATTGGTTGAAGGTCACATTTCGCGGGCGTAACGTCGGGCATCCGCAATCCGGCTGTCCGCACTCCAGGAGTCGAACTATGAAGTTCCGCGTTTGGGCCTTGTCGCTGTTGCTGGTGGCCCCTGTCACGTTCGCGTCGGTCGATCGCGGCGTGCTGCAGTTCGAATCGATCCGCTCCCAGCAGACCGAAATCCGCAGCGCCGTGCAGGCCGCCAGCGGCCGCTACCGGGAAATGTCGGCCAACACGCGCGGCGAGCTGTTGGCCAAGCAGGACCACCTGTTCCAGCTGATGCAGGGCAAGCAGTCGACCCAGGAGCTCAACGAAGAGCAGAAGACCGACGTCTTCAACACCCTGGAATGGATCGAGGCTGCGATCAACAAGGCCGACGACGAGCGCATGGTCTGCGAACGCCGCCCGGTGCTGGGCAGCACGCGCAAGGAGCGCGTGTGCAAGACCGTCGGTCAGTTGCGCGCTGAGCGCGAATCGGCCCGCGAACGCATGCAAAACGGCGACGTGCGCCAGTAACGCCTGGCGGGCTCGGCGCGCATGCCGCGCGTCGAGCCCGCTAGGAGGCGCATCGTGAAAATGTCGCTTGTATGGACGCCGGCGCTCATGCCGTGCGTCGCCTCCGCCGCTACCGCCAATGTCGGCCTTCTCGGCCAGATCCTGCAGGAACAGCGCCAGATCCGCGCCGCGTCCGAGCGCGCGACCGGCCGGTGCCGCGTCGGCGTCGCGCGCGCGATCCCATCCAGCCATCGACCGCCGCCGTCCTCGCCGTTAGAGTGATCGGGCCCGGAATGGGCGCGGGCTGGAGAGGTGGCGATGCGTTCGTTGGCCATAGGGACCTTGTTGCTGGCGGTACCCGCCGCGGCCGCGCGCGAGCGCGCGTCGGCACCGCCGCCGTTGCCGATCGTGGCGATCGTCGAACAGCAAAAGCAGATCCGCGCCGACGACATCGCGCGCCGCGGCCGTTACGGCCAGCTGCCGCTGGCCACCCGCGCCGAGCTGATGACCAAGCAAGTGGAAATCCTCAGCCTGGTCGAGGACAAGGCCAGCACCGCCGAGCTGAGCCGGCGCGAGCAGGTGGAAGTGTTCAACCGCCTGGAATGGATCGAGGCCACGGTCAACGACACTGAGGACGAGCGCATGATCTGTCGGATCGAGCGCACCCTGGGCAGCAACCGCATGGTCCGCACCTGTCGCACCGTGGCCGACGAGCGCAAGGAAAAAGAGCGCGCCGGTCGCAGCCTGGACCGTCGCCCGCGTCAGGTCGGCGGGCGGGAAATCTGACGCGTTCCAGCGGGCTGAGATTGTCGACGTATTTTTGGTGCCTTGCGTCGACAAATTTTCCACGAAACTTGCCAATCGACAGAACCCCATGCCGCCGATAGCGTGATCCGGTCCGAATGAGCGGATGCGAAGGGGGCGAGTTCATGCGTGGTTTGTTGTTGCTTGGCGTCTTGTGGCTGGCATCCACGGCTGCAGGCGCGGCCGATGCCGCTGGCCGTCCGCCGTTGGCGATCTCGGATATCACCGCCCAACAAACGCAGATCCGCGAGGATGTGATCGCGCAGCGCGGCCGCTACAAGGACATGCCGGCCGCCACCCGGGCCGACCTGCTGGCCAAGCAGGCCGAGGTGCTGGCGATGGTGGAGGGGAAAACCACCTCCGCCGAGCTCAGTCCGCACGAGCAGGTCGAGGTGTTCAATCGCCTGGAATGGATCGAGGCCGCGATCAACGACGCCGAGGACGAGCGCATGGTGTGTCGGCGCGAGAAAACCATCGGCAGCACGCGGCTGACCCGGGTCTGTCGCACCGCCGCGCAAGAGCGCGAGGCCCGCGACGCGGCCCGCGGGGCCTTGGATCGGGGCGATATTCAGAATCGCCGTTGAGGCCGGATCGGGACGCGACACGCCCGCGCGGGACGGCGCCGGCGCCGTCCGGGCCGATCGGAAACCTGAACGCGCGAGCGCACGGATAAGCGGTGCCCGCAAGCATAAGACGGGCGTACGAACCGTGCCTACAGGCAGTCGACAGCGCCGATTCGGCAAAGTACTTTCGGCAGTCCCAAATCCACGGACCGCTGTAATGTCGATGAAGCATCTAGTTCTGGCCACGGTACTGACCTGCCTGCTCGCGCCCGCGGCGTACGCTTCGGCCGATCGCAAGGCGCTGCAGGCCGAGTCGATTCGCAGCCAGCAGGCGGAGATCCGCGCGGGCGTGGAAGCGCGCACCGGTCGTTACAAGGACTTGCCCGCCGGTACGCGTTCGGAGCTGCTGGCCAAGCAGAGCGAAGTGCTGCGCATGATCGACGGCAAGCAGTCCACCGACGAGCTGGACGAGAACCAGAAGGTCGAAGTGTTCAACGCGCTGGAATGGATCGAGGCCGCGATCAACAAGGCCGACGACGAACGCCTGGTCTGCGAGCGCCGCCCGGTGCTGGGCAGCACGCGCAAGGAGCGCGTGTGCAAGACCGTCGCGCAGATGCGCGACGAGCGCGAAGCCGCGCGCAGGAGCATGGACACGCACGGCGGCATCAAGACCAACTGATACGCCGCGAATGCGGAACCCGACGGGCGGCCAGTGGCCGCCCGTTTTCGTTGCGGCGTTGTCGTGCCGGCGTGGCGCCGCCAGCGCGGCGGTCGCCGTAGCGCTACGCCGCCTGCATCGCCGCGCCTCTGTCCGCACGCCGATAGCCGATCGCCTCGCTCAGGTGCGTGCTGAGGATGCGCGGACTGCCGGCCAGGTCGGCGATGGTGCGCGCGACGCGCAGGATGCGATGGGTGGAGCGTGCCGACAGCTGCAGGGTTTCCACCGCGCGCTCCAGCAGGGCATGGTCGCGATCTTCGAGGCGGCAGGTCGCCGAGGTCTCGGCCTGGGTCATCTGCGCATTGACCTTGCCGGCGCGGCTGCGCTGCAACTCGCGCGCCTGTGCCACGCGCTCGCGCACTTGCGCGCTGGTTTCGTTGGGCGGCGCGTCGGTGCGCAGCTCGGTGGGCATCAGCCGCGGCACTTCGATGTGCAGGTCGATGCGGTCCAGCATCGGGCCGGACACGCGCGCGCGGTAGCGGCGGATCGCGTCGATGCCACAATGGCAGCGGCCGCTGCGGTCGCCGGCCCAGCCGCAGGGGCAGGGATTCATGGCCGCGATCAACTGGAACCGCGCCGGGAACTCGCTGCTGCGCGCGGCACGCGAGATGGTGACCACGCCCGACTCCAGCGGTTCGCGCAGCACTTCCAGGGCGCGCCGGTCCCATTCGGGCAACTCGTCCAGGAACAGCACGCCCTGATGCGCGAGCGAGATTTCGCCGGGACGCGGTTCGGTGCCGCCGCCGACCAGGGCGACCGCGCTGGCGGTGTGGTGCGGCGAGCGGAACGGGCGTTCGCGCCAGCGCGCCGGATCCAGTCCGCGGCCGCTGACCGAGGCGATCGCGGCGGCCTCAAGGGCTTCGTCTTCGTCGGCTTCCGGCAGCAGGCCGGACAGCCGCGTGGCCAGCAGAGTCTTGCCGCTGCCGGGCGGGCCGATCAACAGCAGGTGGTGACCGCCGGCGGCGGCGATCTCCAGCGCGCGGCGCGCTTGGTTCTGGCCGCGCACGTCGGCCAAGTCCGGCCCCGGCGTGCGGACGCTGGGCACGGCGACCGCGGCGGGCAGCGCCTTGCGCGCCGACAGCATGGCGCAGACTTCCAGCAGGGTGCGCGCGGTCATGGCCTCGACGCGGCTGGCCAGCGCGGCCTCGGCGCCGTTGTCGGCGGGCACCACCAGCTTGCGGCCGGCGTCGGCCGCGGCCAGGGCGGCGGGCAGCACGCCGTCGATCGCGCGCAGCTCGCCGGTGAGCGCGAGCTCGCCCAGGAATTCGTACTCGCCCAGCGCCTCCAGCGGAATTTGCCCGCTGGCGGCGAGGATGCCCAGTGCGATCGCGAGGTCGTAGCGGCCGCCGTCCTTGGGCAGGTCGGCCGGCGCCAGGTTGACGGTGATGCGCCGCGCCGGGAACTCGAACTGCGCGCATTGGATCGCCGCGCGCACGCGGTCCTTGGCCTCGCGCACGGCGGCCTCGGGCAGGCCGACGATGGACATGGCCGGTAGGCCGCCGGCCAGATGGACTTCGACCCGAACCGCGGGCGCGCGCACGCCCGTACGCGCACGGCTGTGCGCGATCGCCAGATTCATGGCGGCGGCTCAGTGCTGGGGCGGGGCGGATTGGCCCAGCTGGGCTTCCAGCTCGGCCACGGTGCGCTGCAGTTCGTCCAGTTTTTCGCGCGTGCGCAGCAGCACCGCGCGCTGCACCTCGAACTCCTCGCGCGTGACCAGGTCGAGCTTGGCCAGCCCGCTCTGCAGCACGGCCTTGAAGTTCTGCTGAATTTCCTCGCGGCCGTCGCGCACGCCCGGCGGCAGCAGCGAGCCCAGGCGGCGGGCGAGGTCGTCGATATGGTTCAGGTCGATCATCGGTCGGGACTCTATCCGGGGGACGTGGCCAGCATGGCCTCGTGGCCGGGACGGCGCCGTCGGTGCGGGCCGCGCCGCGCTGTCAGAAAAATCCGACATTGCGGTGAGGCATTACACCACGGTCGTGGTCGTGGACGCGAGGTATCCCATCCTCGAACGCGCCCGGGCGAAGACGGCGTGAATGCCGCCGGGCGCGCGGCCGGCGATGCGGCTCGGCTATGCTGCCGCCCAGACGAGGCGCGCCCAGGGCGCGGATCAGAAACCGGAGAGCGACGATGAAGATGGTCATGGCGGTGATCAAGCCGTTCAAGCTGGACGACGTGCGCGAGGCGCTGGCCGAAGCGGGCGTGGCCGGCATCACCGCCACCGAGGTCAAGGGCTTCGGCCGCCAGAAGGGCCATACCGAGCTCTACCGCGGCGCCGAGTACGTGGTCGACTTCCTGCCCAAGATCAAGCTGGAAGTGGCGGTGACCGACGAACAGGTCGACGGTGTGGTCGAGGCGATCATGAAGGCCGCCGGCACCGGCAAGATCGGCGACGGCAAGATCTTCGTCTGGGACCTGGAGCGCGCCGTGCGCATCCGCACCGGCGAGATGGACGGCGACGCGTTGTAAAGCCGGAGTGCGCGGGACCGACGCGCGGACCTTCGCTGCGCGGCGGCCTGCCTCAGGCCGTCGTCCGAATCTCGGAAACGGTGCTTGCCTGTCGGCCGCTCGCGCCTTCGGGTGCCGCGGCGCCCGATTCCGCCATCGCGTGATTGCCTGTCGCGCCGCCATGAGGTCGTGCGACAGCCGCGTTGTCCTGAGCGACCGATACGCCGCCGCGCGGTAACGACGCCGCGTTACCGCGGCGGCCGCAGCCCGGACGGTTCGCACCTATATATATGGAAGGCGACAGCGATCGCCGCCTCGTGCACAGGCATGCGCGCGCGTGGCGTCGAATGCCAGCTTTCGATTGGCACGACCGCGGGCCAGTCCGCCGCGGCGCCGTGATCCCGTGCGGCAACGCAGAGCCAAGCCATTCAATCACCTGCGCGCGCGCGATCCGGTGCGAGTGCGCGCAGCGATTGCGAGCGTATGCATTTTTCAATCGGCGTTGTGGGCGCGCATCCAGTCGCGATGTTCGTTTTTCTGCGTTCGAAGCGTGGGGAGATCGTCTTCGTTTTACGTACGCGCGCACGAACGCGCGCGCGAGAAATCCGCGTTCGCGCAATGCATCCAACCTTCGGCTGTGAGTTCTCATCTTGCATTGCAACAAGCGCGAACGCGTTCGCGTGCGCATGGTGCGCGGCGAGCGCGCTAGGCGGAATTGCGTGAATGGCGCGATATGTCGCTTGTTTTCAGCGATTTGAGATGCGTGCACGCATTCGCGCGATGCGCGTGTCGATCAACGCGATAAAAATTTTCGTTCACGATCTCTTGACATCGCGAATCCGTCTTCATTAGGTTCCATCGGCCCGCGTAGCGTCGCGCGCGCACACATGGATGCGAAGTGGGCAGGATCCGTCGTCGTCCGACGGCGGAAGTTCAATACACAAGGAGAGTCGAACATGGATATGATCCTGTCTCTGCAGGCGATGGAAGTCGAAACCGATTCCGCCGCCGGCAACAGCGGCGCCAGCGTCAACTGCACCTCGGGCAGCTCGGTGAGCAATCACTGCGGCGGCCAGCAGACGAAGGTCGAAGCCGCGTTCTAATGCGGTCAGGCTGGCATCGGCTCCGCCGGTGCCAGCCCTTTCGCCGGCGAGGATCGCCGGTTGAACGCTCAGCAACTGCACGCGAAAGGACTCGCACATGCTCTACACGCTCGTCGACCGGCGCTTCTTCGAAGACGTAGTCAACCTGGAATGGGAAGACACCTTCCAGCAAGCCGTGAGCGAGGCCCTACCCGAGCACTGGAACGCACGCCGCAACGGCGTCTGGCTGTCGGTGTCCTCGCCGCAGCACGTGTTCCCGCAGCAGGGTTTCAAGATCCATCTTTCCGGCACGCCTGCGTTGGCCAGCCAGATCATCCGCGCCGCCGCGCCGGTTTGTTACGCGCACGACGTGCCGTTCAAGACCGCGCGCGATCCGCGCATGCTGTCGGTGATGGGCTCCAAGCACTACCCGCGCGGCTATGCGGGCAAGCTGATGACGGTGTACCCGGGCGACCAGGACGTCTTCCTGCGCCTGATCGACGCGCTGCACGTGGCCACCGACGGATTCGACGGGCCTTACATCCTGTCGGATCGGCGCTACAAGGACCGCGGCGTCGTCTACTACCGCTATGGCGAAATTCTGTCCAAGTCGCGCCTGACCATCGACGGCGGCAGCGCCAGCGATCTCACCGCGCCGGACGGGCAGCCTTATCGCGAGGAGCGCCTGCCGTACTTCCGCCTGCCGCCGTGGGTGACCGATCCGTTCGCCAACGAGCCGCGCCACCAGGGCGAGCATCTGCTCAACGACCGCTACCAGGTCGAGAAGGCGCTGACGTTCTCCAACGCCGGCGGCGTCTATCGCGCGCTCGATCGCCAGACCGGCGACACCGTGGTGCTGAAGGAGGCGCGCCCGCATACCGCGCACTTCCGCGCCGACTCGGTCGATATCGACGCCATCCATTTGCTCGAACACGAATACAACGTGCTGCGCCGGCTGGACGGCATCCCGGGCGTGGTCGCCGCGATCGAGATGTTCGGCCAGTGGGAACACCGCTACATGGTCGAAAGCCATGTGGTCGGCATGCCGCTGGCGCAGTTCCGCGCGCGCCACGACGTGTCGCTGCTGCCGTTCGACGGCGGCGAGGACACCGCGCGCACCTTCTGCCGCAAGTTCGCCGTCATCGCTTTGCAGCTGATCGACATCCTGCAGGCGATCCATGCGCGCGACGTGATCGTCGCCGATCTGTCGCCCAACAACATCCTGGTCGATCCGGACACGCTGGCGGTGTGCCTGATCGATTTCGAGGGCGCGCACGCGCGCGACGCGGATCTGCCGGAAGCGTTCGCGGCGCAGTGGTCCACGCCGGGCTTCCGCCATCAGCGCCGCCAGCAGGAGCTGAAGCTGAGCACCGCCGACGACTGGTTCGGGCTGGGCATGGTGCTGTACAGCATGATCCTGCCGATGCAGTCGCTGTTCGACCTGGAAAAGCGCAACGTCGATGCGCTGCTGGACTGCCTGAGCGGCGTGGCCTCGCTGCCGGCGCAGGTGCCGCAGGCGATCCGCGCGTTGTGGGAGGCCGAACCGGAGACCGCGCGCGGCGCGTTCGAGCGCATCCGCGCTTACGGCGAACGCGAGGGCGCCGATCCCGAGCGAGTGCCGGCACCGCCCGCCGAGCTGCCCGCGGAAGATCTGCAGGAGCTGCTGCAGGGCATCGACGATTTCATCGACGCGGTCTGCCACCCGCAGCGTCAGGACCAGCTGTGGCCGGGCGATCCGGAGATGTTCAACCGCAATCCGATCAGCCTGGCCTACGGCGCCGGCGGGCCGCTGCTGTACCGGGCCCTGCGCGGGCGCGAGTGCACGCCCGAACAGCGCGCCTGGTTCGACGCCAAGACCGAGCAGCCCGAGCGCCTGCCGCCGGGCCTGTACTCCGGGCTGGCTGGCGCGGCCTGCGTTTACCTGCGCCTGGGCGATCCCGGCCGCGCCCTGCACCTGCTGGAATCGGCCTGCCAGTCGTCCCTGCTGGGCACCGACGCGTCGATCTTCCAGGGCGATGCCGGCGTGGCCATGGCCTGCCTGCAGCTGCACGCGGGCACCGGCGACGAGCGGGCGCTGCAGTGGGCGCACCGCCTCGGCGAGGGCCTGCTCGCGCAGGCGATCACCGACGAGGCCGGCACCCGTTGGCCCTCGCAGATGCAGCGCGGCGAGCACGTGCTGGGCTATGCCTACGGCGGCAGCGGCACCGCCCTGGCCCTGCTGTACCTGGGCCACAGCCTGGGCGACGCGCGCTACATCGACTGCGCGCGCCGGGCCATGGACACCGAGGTGTTGCACGCGATCGCCGGCGACGGCCCGCTGCGCTGGGCGCGCGCCGTCGGCCACAGCACCGACGAGCCCTACTGGCTGCACGGCGGCAGCGGCGTGGGCACGGCCCTTATCCGCTTCGCCGTCCTGTGCCAGGATGAGGGCTACGGACGATGGGCGCGGCAGGCGGCCGAAGGCTGCTACTGCCGATTCACGGTACTACCGGGCCAGGTCGAAGGAATGAGCGGCATCGGCGAATTCATGCTGGATATGCACCAGTTGACCGGTGAGGCGGTGTACTTGGCGCGCGCGAACGCGCTGGCGCACAGCATCGGCCACTACCGCGTGCACGGGCAGCGCAGCATCGCGTTCCCGGGGCGCGGCCTGCTGCGGCTGAGCTGCGACCACGCCTACGGCGCCGCCGGCGTCGGCAGCTTCCTGCATCGTCTGCGCCACGGCGGCGAACGCCTGTTGCACGACCTGCCGCTGCTGCGCGCCAAACGCGCCGACGGACCGCGCCCATGATCGTGCCGCCGCGCGTACGCACGCTGCTGGTCGCGCTGTTCCGCCAACACGGACGCGTGATGCTGGTGCTGCTGGCGTTCGCCACGCTGCAGACCGTGGTGTCCACCGCCGGCGATCCCTTGCTGATGAAATGGCTGATCGACAGCCTGGACGGCGGCAACCTGCGCCTGTTCATCACCATCGGCTGCAGCGCGGTGGCGTTCTACACCGCCACGCGCGTACTGGACTACGTCTACGTCATCATCAAGACGCGGGTACGGCTGGCGGTGATGAGCGGCAACATGCGCAACTCGGCGCAGTTGTATTTCCGTCAGCCTTACGACGACATCCGCAAGCACGACAACGGCTACTACCACGGCCGCATTCTCGACGAGTCCAAGGAAATGGCCGGCGTGCTGGACACGGCCATCGACATCTACCGCGCCATCGTCGGATTCGTCAGCGCGCTGGCGGTCTGTCTGTGGCTGTCCTGGCAGCTGGCGCTGGCGATCAGCCTGATCGTGCCGCTGCTGCTGTATCTGGCGCGCCGTTACAGCAAGCGCATCTCGCAATCCAGCGCGGAAGTGCAGGAAACCGAGGCGCAGCTGCGCGATACGCTGGGCCAGCTGATCGGCAGCTACCGCCAGGTCAACACCGTGCCCGGCGTGCAGTTGCCGCACCGCGCGCTGGACGCGTCGTTGCAGCACAACGTCGATGCGCGCATGCGCGTGGCGCGGCATTCGTCGCTGTTCCAGATGGCCAGCGGCATCTCGCTGTCCTACGCCGAGATGGCCGTGCTGCTGGCCGCGGGCGTGGCGGTGATGGCCAAGCGCATCACCGTGGGCGGGCTTTTCAGTTTCATGAGCGCGTACTGGCGCGCGGTCAACGCGATCCAGCGCCTGATCGATCTGGCGCCGCAGCTCGCGCGGCTGGACGGCGTGGCCCAGCGCCTGGAAGAGTTCGCCCAGGCTGCGATCGCGCCGATGGACGAAGCGGCGGCCGCGCGGCCGCACGGTCCGGTGCGTTTCGACGGCGTCGATCTCGACATCGGCGAGCGCCGCCTGATTTCGAACCTCAGCCTCACCCTGCAGCGCGGCCAGCGCCTGCTGATCGTCGGCGCCAACGGCAGCGGCAAGTCGACCCTGATCGACATGCTGTGCGGCTTCCGCGCGCCGCGCAGCGGCATCGTCTCGCTGCCGCCGCGCGGCGCGATCAGCTGCCAGTTCACCGAAGCCGGCTTCTTCCCCGGCAGCGTGCGCGACAACCTGGAAGCCATGGCCGGCGAGCGCGTCGACGAATGGCTGCAGCGTTGCGACCTGGACACGGTGGCCGAACAGCAGCCGTACCTGCTGTCGGCCGGTCAGCAGCGCAAGCTGCAGATCGCGATGGCGCTGGCGCGCGAGGTCGACTACTACGTGTTCGACGAGCCGCTGGCCAACCTCGACGACGAGAGCCGTGGACGCTTCTTTTCGATGATCCTGCGCCATACCCAGGGCAAGACCCTGGTGGCGGTGATGCACGGCGACATCGAGCTGGCGCGGCATTTCGACCAGATCCTGGATTTGAACCGGCACGCGGCGCCGATGGTGCTGGCGCCGGACGTCGACGCGGCGGTGGCCTAGGCGATGTCGCGCATCGCGCCGCCGTTGCGCCGTTGGTCGCCGGGCGAGGGCATGCGCGCCCCGACGGGCCGCGCAATGAAAGGGGCGATGCGCTCGCCCGCGTACGTGGAGTAAAGGCAAGACCGCATGGACATCCAGAAGCCCAAACCCAAACCCTCGCCGCGCCGCAAGCTGATCCTCGGCGTGGGCGGCGCCGCACTGCTGGTCGCGGTGCTGGGCGTGTTCAACCTGGGCAGCGCCTCGCCGTCGGTGGAGCGCAACGCGCTGTGGATCGACACCGCCCAGCGCGGCGACATGCTGCGCGAGATCCGCGCCAGCGGCACGCTGATCCCCAAGAACCTGCGCTGGATCGCCGCCGACACCACCGCGGTGGTGCAGGACGTGCTGGTCGAGGCCGGCGCCAAGGTCGAAGCCGACACGGTGATCCTGCGCCTGAGCAATCCCACCGTGCTGGCCACGCGCGAGAAAGCGCGCGCGGCGCTGGCCGGCGCGCAGGCCGAGATGGCGGCGCAGCGCAATGCACTGACCTCGCAACTGCTGGATCAGCAGGCCGCGTTGGCCAAGGCCGAGTCGACTTACCAGATCAGCCAGATGCGCGCGCAGGCGCAGGAACGCGCCGAGGCCGCAGGCGTGATGTCGAAGCTGGAGGCCAGCCAGAGCCGCATCGTCGCCGATCAGGAGCGCGGACTGGTGCAGATCGAGCGCCAGCGCGTGGATGCGTTCCGCCAGAATCAATCCGCGCAGATGCAGGCCGCGCAGGCGCGTCGCGACGAGGCCGCCAGCGCGCTGGCGATCGCCGAGCAGGAGGCGCAGGCGCTGGAAGTGCGCGCGGGCATCGCCGGCACCTTGCAGCAATTGAACGTCGAGCCCGGCCAGCGCGTCGAGGCGGGCGCGGCGCTGGCGCGGGT
Source organism: Lysobacter sp. 5GHs7-4 (assembly GCF_021284765.1). Lineage (NCBI taxonomy): Bacteria > Pseudomonadati > Pseudomonadota > Gammaproteobacteria > Lysobacterales > Lysobacteraceae > Lysobacter > Lysobacter sp. 5GHs7-4. The sequence goes on from NZ_CP089924.1 coordinate 665,666, forward strand.
CGCGCGTCCGGACGAGTTGATCGCGCGCCTGCAGGTACCCGAGGTGCTGGCCAAGGATCTCAGCCTGGACCTGGCCGCGGCCGTCGATACCCATAACGGCGTGGTCCAGGGCCGCATCGCACGCATCGATCCGGCGGTGCGCAACGGCAAGGTCACCGTGGACGTGCATTTCGACCGCGCCCTGCCCAAGGGCGCGCGCCCGGACCTGTCGGTGGACGGACGCATCGTGTTGGACAAGCTGCAGGACGTGCTCAGCATCGGCCGGCCCGCGCAGGCCATACCCGACGGCGCGTCGGAGTTGTTCGTGCTGCGCGCGGGCGACGACGTCGCGCGGCGCGTGCGGGTGACCTACGGCGCCGCGTCCAGCGAGCGCATCCAGGTGCGCAGCGGCCTGAACCCGGGCGATCAGGCGATCCTGTCCGACACCGCGCAATGGCAGCAGTACGACGAGCTGCGCCTGCAGTGAGGCGCGCATCCCGCCATCACCCCATCGCCGCGGGCCCGCGCCCGCGACCCACGGCGCAGTGACGCGCCGTTTCCACGACAGCCCAGGACGGACCATGGACACCTCGCCGCTGACTAACGCCGCACCGTTGATCCGACTGCGCGGCCTCAACAAGGTGTTCCACACCGACGAGCTGGAAACCCATGCCCTCTCGGACATCGCCCTGGACATCCACGCCGGCGATTTCGTCGCCATCACCGGCCCGTCCGGTTGCGGCAAATCGACCCTGCTGTCGCTGTTGGGCCTGCTGGACGCGCCCAGCGGGGGCGAATACCGGCTGCAGAACCAGGACGTGGCGGCGCTGGCGCCGGTGCAGCGCGCGCGCATCCGCAACAGTCAGATCGGTTTCATCTTCCAGGCCTTCAATCTGATCGCCGATTTGAGCGTGGAGGAAAACGTCGAATTGCCGCTCACCTACCGCGACGACCTGGACCGCGGCGAACGCCGCCGCCGTGTGCGCGAAGCCTTGGAGCGGGTGGAGATGAGCCACCGCCTGCGCCACTACCCCGGCCAGCTGTCCGGCGGCCAGCAGCAGCGCGTGGCGGTCGCGCGCGCGCTGGTCGGCCAGCCGGCGGTGCTGCTGGCCGACGAGCCCACCGGCAACCTCGACAGCCGCAACGGCGAGGCGGTGATGCGCCTGCTGGAAGACCTGCACCGCAACGGGTCGACCCTGTGCATGGTGACCCACGACGTCGCCTTCGCGCGGCGCGCGCAGAAGATCGTGCACATGCTCGACGGCCGCGTCGTCGACGCCGACACCTTCGAGCGCCAGCGCCGCGAGGACGAGCTGCCCGCGCGCCTGCTCGCCCAGGCCTGAGGCGCACATGGCGACCAAACCCGACGTGCTGCTGGCCGAAGTCGCGCAGGCCTGGCGCAACCTGATCCGCAAGCCCGCCTTCCTGCTGCTGGCCGCGGGCACGCTGGCGCTGGGCATCGCGACCACGGCGGCGGTGTTCAGCCTGCTCGACCAGGCCTTGCTGCGGCCGCTGCCGTTTGCGCAGGCCGATCGCCTGGTCACCGCCGGCATGAAGCAGGACGGCGACAGCAACATCGGCGCGCCGGCCTTGTACCAGCGTCTGCAGGGCGCGCAGGGCGTGGCCGCGCTGGGCCTGGTGTCGGCGCAGCCGCGCAGCGCCAATCTCTCTGGCGAAGGCGTAGCGGTGGTGGGCACCTTGCTCAGCGCCGATCGCGGCTTCCTCGATACGCTGGCGCTGCCGATGGCGGTGGGCCGCAACTTCAACGCCCAGGAGGACCGCGTCGACGGCGTGCCGGCGGTGATCCTCAGCCATGCTTTCTGGATGACGCGTTACGGCGGCAACCCGGCGATCGCGGGGCAGACTCTGCGTGTGGAAGGCAAGCCGATGACGGTGGTCGGCGTGCTGCCCGAGCGCTTCGCCTGGCCGCAGCGCTTCGACCTGCTTGCGCCGATGCAGCTGGCCGCCGACAGCAGCAACACCGGCACCAACGAATACATCGTCGCGCGCCTGAACGACGGCGTCGCGGTAAGTGCATTCGCCGATCAGGTCGACGCGCGCATCCGCGCCGCGTTGCCGGCGCTGCGCGGGCAGATCGGCGAGGACGGGTTCCGCTACCTGCAGCAGCAGAGCTACGACGCGCGACCCCTGATCGGGCTGTACACCGGCGCCTCCGGCTCGACCCTGTGGTTGTTCTTCGGCGCCGCCCTGTGCGTGCTGCTGATCGCGGCGATCAACCTGACCAATCTGATGGTGCTGCGCTCGATCGCGCGCAGCCACGACATGGCGGTGCGCGCGGCGATGGGTGCGCCGGCTTTGCGTCTGGCGCTGCCGGCCTTGGCCGAGGGCGCGCTGGTCGGCTTGCTGGGCAGCGCGATCGGCATGCTGCTGGCCTGGCTGGGCCTGCGCCTGCTCGGCGGCCTGGTGCCGCCGGAGTGGTTGCGCGGCGCCGATGTCGGCTTCACCGCAATGGGCGCGGTGTTCGCGCTGGTAGCGGGCGCGGCGGTGGCCTTGCTGGCGGCCGGGCTGAGCGTGTGGCGCGGCCGCTATGCGCAGCTCGGGCGCGAACTGGTCGGCGGCGGCCGCACCGGCTGGAGCCGCGCCGCGAGCCGCCTGGGCCGGGTGCTGGTGATCGCCCAGACCACGGTGGCGGTGGTGCTGCTGATCGGTGCGGCCTTGTTCGCGCGCAGCGTGCTGGCGCTGGCCTCGGTGCCGATGGGGTTCCAGAGCGCGTCGGTGGCGACGTTCTCGCTGTCGCCGGTGCGCGAGAGCCACCCCGATCTGCGCGCGGTCGAGGATCTGAGCCGGCGCCTGAGCGAACGCTTGCAACAGCTGCCCGGCGTCGAGCGCGTGGCGGTGTCCACCAACCTACCCACCGGTTCGCAACTCAATCTGCCCGCGACCCTGGCCGACGGCCAGACGGTGTCGCCCCAGTACCGGCCGGTGAGCCCGGGCTTCGATCAGGTGTTCGGCATTCCGGTGGTGTCCGGGCGCGGCCTCACCGCGCAGGACAGCGCCGGTGCCGAGCCGGTGTGCGTGGTCAGCGCCGCGTTCGCGCGCCAGTACCTGGGCGCGCAGCCGATCGGTGCGGTGGTGCGCAGCCTGGCCGACGCCGATGGCGCCTTGCTGGCGATGCGCGTGGTCGGCGTGGTCGGCGACGTGCGTCAGTTCGGTCCGGACCAGCCGGCGCCGCCGGTGATCTACGTGCCGCTGGCGCAGATGCCGCCGGCGATCTGGACCCTGCTGCGCGATTTCGCGCCGCTGCGGTTCGCATTGCGCGTGCGCGGCGAGCCCGGCGCCTTCGAGGCCGGCATCCGCGCCGCGGTCGCCGAGGTCGAATCCACCCAGCCCATCGCCGAAGTGCTGCCGATGGCGGCGGTGGTGGCGGCCACCACCAGCACGCAGAAGTTGAACCTGCTGCTGGTGGGTGTGTTCGCGGCGATGGCGCTGCTGCTGGCCTGCGTGGGCCTGTACGCGGTGATGGCGGTGGCGGTGGCCGCGCGCCAGCACGAGTTCGGCATCCGCGCCGCCCTGGGCGCGCCGCCGCGGCGTCTGTTGCGGCTGGTGTTGAAGGAAGCCGCCTTGCAGGTCGCGATCGGTTCGCTGATCGGCGTGGCGATCGCGGTGTCCTTGTCGCAGGTGTTGCAGCGCTTCCTGTTCGGCGTCGGCGCCGCCGATCCGCTGGCGATAGGCGCGGTGCTGCTGGCGCTGTCGTTGGCCGGCTTGGCGGCGAGCCTGCCGCCCGCGTTGCGTGCTGCGCGCGTGCACCCGATGCGGGTGCTGCACGCGGATTGATCGTCGCTGGGGCGATGGCTTCAGCCGTTCGCCCGGCGGCGGTCCGCAGCCCGGGGCGCGTCGGCATCCAAGGCCAGGAACGCGCGCAAGGCCGGCGCTCGCGGCCGATTGGCCAGCTCCAGACGGAACAGCCGGCGGCTCGCGGCCTGGCCGCCGCCGGCGGGCGATAGCGCGCGCAGCCGGCCCATCGCCAACAGATCGGCGACCGCGGTTTCCGGCAGCAGCGCGATGCCCGCGCCGGCTGCGACGGCGCGCGCGATGGCTTCGTTGCTGCCGATCTCGATCGTGCGCGCGGGCGCGATGCCCTGCGCATCCAACCAGGCCTGCGCGGCCTGACGCGTGCCCGATCCCGGCTCGCGCAGCAGCCAGGTCTGCCGCGCCAGCGCGGCCGGCGACATGCGCTTCGCGCGCGCGGGCGTCGCCGCCCCTTCGACCGCGCCGATCAGGCACAGCGGTTCGGTCCGCCACAGCGAGGCCGCGATGCGGGCATCGTCCACTTCGCCCTCGACGTAGCCCACGTCGATGCGGCAGTCGACCAGCGCGCGGCTGATGTCGTCGGTGTTGCCGACCACCAGTTCCAGTTCCAGCGACGGGTGGCGGCGCGCGAACGCCGCGATCGTGCGCGGCAGCCAGTACGCGGCCACGGTGGTGCTGGCGCCGATGCGCAGGCGGCCCTGGCGCAGTTCGACGCGGTCGCGCACATCCTCGCTGGCGGCGCGCTCCAGGGCGAAGATCGCGCGCGCGTGCTCGAACACGGCGCGGCCATGTTCGGTCAGCACCACGCCGCGCGGCGTCTTGCCGTCGGCGCCGCGCTCCACCAACGGCAGGTCTAGCTGATGTTCCAGCTCGCGCACGGCCTTGGACACGGCCGACTGGCTGACGAACAGCGCCTGCGCCGCGCGCGAGTAGCTCTGCGTCTCGACCACGGTCAGGAAGCTGCGCAGCAGGTGCAGGTTCATGGCATGAGTCCAATTCATGAATTCTTGAATTATATGTATTGGACGCTAGTTCCGCGCCGGCCTAAGGTGGCGCCGATTTCGCCAGGCGCGCCGCGCGCCGGAGTGCACAGCCGTGTCGTCCCTACCGAAAACCGCCGTCCCGCCCGCCGCCCGCTCGTGGCAGGCCTGGCGCAGCGCGAAGGTGTGGGCGCCAGGCTTGGCGCTGGCGGCCGCGCTGGCCGCCGCGGCCTGGCGGCTGGCCGAATGGGCGCCGCTGCGGCACCTGGGCTTGAGCGCGCTGACCCTGGCGATCGTGCTCGGCATCGCCTTGGGCAACACCGGTTTCGCGCGTGTGGCTGCGGTCGCCGGCCCCGGCGTGGACCTATGCCGCAGCCGCCTGCTGCGGCTGGGCATCGTGCTGTACGGGTTCCGCGTGAGCCTGCACGACCTGGCCGCGGTCGGCGTCGCCGGCCTGGCGGTGGACGCGGTGGTGGTGGCGGGCGTGTTCGCGACGGCGGTGTGGCTGGGCACGCGCTGGCTGAAACTGGACCGCGAGACCGCGATGCTGATCGGCGCCGGCAGCGCGATCTGCGGCGCGGCGGCGGTGATGGCGACCGGACCGGTGCTGCGCGCGCGTGCGCACCAGGTGTCGGTGGCCGTGGCCACGGTGGTCGTGTTCGGCACCGTCGGCATGTTCCTGTATCCCTGGCTGTACCCCTACCTGGGCCTGAGCGAACACGCCTACGGCCTGTATGTGGGTTCGACCGTGCACGAGGTGGCGCAGGTGGTGGTGGCCGGACGCGCGATCGGCGAAACCGCGGCCGCGACCGCCGTCGTCGAAAAGATGCTGCGGGTCATGCTGCTGGCGCCGTTCCTGTTGCTGCTGTCCACGCGCGTCGCTCGCGGCGAGGGCGCGCGCGCCCAACTGACGGTGCCTTGGTTCGCGCTGGCGTTCATCGCCGTCAGCGCCGTGCACTCCTGGTTGGCGCTGCCGCCGGCCTGGGTGGATGCGATCGTGCGCCTGGACACCGCCTTGCTGGCGATGGCGATGGCCGCGCTGGGCCTGCGCACCCAGATCGGCGCGATCCGCCAAGCCGGCGCCAAGCCGCTGGTACTGGCCGGGCTGCTGTTCGCACTGCTGACGGTGGGCGGCTATGCGCTCAATCGGGCGGCGATGCACTGGATCGGCGCTGGCCCGTAGTACCGTTAGTCCGCTGCCGCGACCGAGAAGCGTCGAGGATAGCGCCCAGGCGCGCACGGTGGAGACGGAATGAACGCGAACTATCGAACCCACGCTTTACGATCGCTGGCGCGTTGGCTGGTCTGGCCGTTGGCGGCGATCGCGACGCCGGCATGGTGCTGTTCGCCTGCCGCGCCGTTGGACGGCGGCACCGCCTACGCCGCCAAGCAAGTGTTCGTGTTCCAACTGAAGGCCACCCGCCTGGCGTCGCCGCCGAAGGAGGTCGAAGGTACGGTGTACGGCGATATCCGGGTGCTGAACGTCCTGCGCGGTAGCGCGCCGATCTCGCCGAGTATTCGCTACTACACCGGGCCATGCGGCGGAACGCGGTTGGACACCGGCCACTACTACGCCGCCTTCGTCGAGCAGGCCAAACCGGGTTGGTGGGCCAACAGCGGCACGGTCATCCATCTGGGCGGCGCGTCGCCGCAGGGCGGTGGGACCATCGCCGAACTGCGCAAGATTCTGGACGGTCGCATCGCCTTGGAACGCAGCCCCTTGTTCGCGGGACGCGCTTTCGTCGAAAGCAGATGGCCGCCGCCGCCGCGGCTTCCGCCACCGAAACCCGCCAAGCCGCGCGCCCACTGAGCCAGAAACGCACGTAGCGGAGCCTGCGGCGGCTTCGACTCTTGGGGCTTTAGCTTGGTCCGGGCAGGGGCGGCTGCAATACGAGTGCGTCTAGTGCGCACAAAGAGTGCCGATCGATTCGGCGCGATAGCACTGCCGAAAAAAGAGCGCATGCGGTCGGTGACCGTCCGACGCTGGACGGCCTTGGCACCGCCGCGCGCAGACGGCCGACTCAATACTGAAATCTGTGATTCGCAGCGTGCTTTACGGGTGAATTCCCCCATGACGCCGAGCAGATAGCCGCTAGACGCACGCCTAAGCTCTGGCCGTTCTCGGCGATTCGATCGCGTCGATGCGATTCCGAAACCGCGCGCGATACCACCACCGATCCGGCCACGAACACGTCGGGCGACAGCTTCGTCGCCGCCGATGCCACCCATCACCGCAGTGTTCTAGGGAGAGACTCACATGCAAAAGGCAATCTTGGCTTTGTCCATCGCCGGCTTGGTCGCGGCCACGGTCAACGTGGCGGGCGCGCAATCGGCGGCGGTGCCGGAACTGTTCCAGGCGCATTCGTCGCATGCGGCGGCCGCGGCCGCGGTGCCCGCGAGCGTCAACCACATGATCAACGGCAAGAGCGCGCAGTGGGCCGCCTCGGTGTCCATCGACCGCAAGGTGCTGACCGGCGCGCAGCGCGAGCTGATGCTGACCATGCCGGAGGGCGCGCGTCTGCACATGCGCCTGGCCAAGTCCTATCGCACGTCCGCCGGCGACGTGGTCTGGTCGGGCGCCGACGCGCTGCTGCCCACCGGCCAGCTCAAGCTGGGCGGCGTACCGCCCTCCACGGCCTTGTTCGTGGTGCGCGGCCAGCGCGTGACCGGCCAGATCGCCACCGGTACCGGCGAGGTCTACGAGGTGCTGACTTCCGAGGACGGGGCGCAGCAGTTCCTGGTCAAGCGCGATCCGGCCAGCCTGGAAGGCGCCGACGATACGCCGGCCCATTCCGATCTGCCGCAGCAGCCCGATCGCGGCACCGTCGCGCGCCCGATGGCCAACGCGCTGCTCGCCGACACCATCATCCGCGTCCTGCAGGTCTATACGCCCGAAGCGGTGAGCGAGCTGGGCGGGCAGAACTCGGCCAACGACCGCGCCGCGTTCTTCATCGCGCAATCGAACACCGCGTTCGCCAACAACGCGCTGACCGTGAAGTTCGAGAGCGCCGGCGTCCGCTTCCCCACGCAGGGCCAGGCCACCAACGATTCCAGCACGCTGGTGTCGCGTATCAAGGGCACCAGCGACGGCTGGTACGACGCCTATTCGACCACCGAGCGCAACAACACCGCCGCCGACCTGGTGACGCTGGTGGTGCGTGACGGCCTGAGCAGCCCCAGCGGCCTGCTGTGCGGCCAGGCTGCGGCGATCGGCGCGAGCGCGGCGAACGGATTCTTCGTGCAGAACCATTCCTGCAGCACCTTCACCTTCGTGCACGAGGCAGCGCATCTGTTCGGCGCGCGTCACGACAACGACCCGACCACCACGCCGTTCTCGTACGGTCACGGCTACGTCAACTCGGCCGGAAACTTCCGCACGATCATGGCGGTGAACTCGAACCCGCAGCCGCGCATCGGCTATTTCTCGACCACCGACCAGAACTACGTGTCGGGCGGCGTGAGCCGGCCGCTGGGCACCAGCACCCGCAACAACGAGCGCGTCATGCGCGAGCGCGCGGCGGCGATGGCGGCGTTCCGCTGATTCAGGCGCCGGAAACGACGCGGGGGCCGATGCCGGCCCCCGCGATTTCCTACGTGCAACTCGTGTACGGAGCTGGGCCGAGCCGGGCTCCGTGCGCGATTAGCCCTCGCCCAACGCCTGGGCCACGAACGGCGGCAGCGTCTGCGCGCCGCGGTGGATGTCGGCGCTGTAATACAGCGTGTCGAAGCCCTTGCCGCGCGCGTCGGCGTCGCGGAACTCGAAGCCGCCGGCGCGCTTGCGCGCCAGCGTCGCGCTCCACCAGCCGGTGGGGTAGCACGGCTGCGGGAACGGCAGGGTCTGGAAGCTGGCGAAACCGGCCTTGCCCATCTCGCCGCGCATTTCCTTGATCAGGTCCAGCAGCACCAGCGGCGATTCCGACTGCTGCACCAGGATGCCGTCCTCGCGCAGCGCGCGGAAGCAGCTTTCGTAGAAGGCCTTGTTGAACAGGCCCTCGGCCGGACCGACCGGATCGGTGGAGTCGACGATGATGATGTCGACGCTGCCCGGCGCGCGGTTGGCCATGTAGGCGATGCCGTCGTCGAACAGCAGCTGCGCGCGCGCGTCGCCGTTGCGCTCGCACAGCTCGGGGAACCACTTCTCGGCCATGCGCGTGACCTGCTCGTCGATATCGCACTGCACGGCCTCTTCGACGCCGGGGTGCTTGAGCACTTCGCGCAGCGTGCCGCAGTCGCCGCCGCCGATGATGACCACGTTCTTGGGCGCGGCGTGGGTGAACAGCGCCGGGTGCGACATCATCTCGTGATAGAGGAAGTTGTCGCGCGTGGTCAGCATCATCGCGCCGTCGATCAGCATCAGGTTGCCCCAGTCGGTGCTCTCGAAGATCTCGATCTTCTGGAACGGCGACTGGACCTCGTCGAGTTTGCGGGTGATGCGGTAGCCGATGGCCGAGCCGGCGCGCTCGAAATTCTCGTAATGCCAGGTGTCGGAGCTGCTCATGCGGGTGGTTCCAGAAAGGTGGGACGCGCCGTCCAAGATAACCGGCGTGGATGACGGCTTGCGTTGCGCCGCGGCGTGCGGGCGCTGCGCCAGGACGGGGGGCGGCATTGTAGCGGACCCGGCGTGAGGCGCCCGGCCTGGCCTAAAATAGCGGCGGGCGCGGGGGGCGCATCAGGGGGCAGGGATGGCATCGGTTGCACGGTATCGCGGGTTGGTCGAGCGCCTGGAGCGCGAAGCGCAGCAAGCGCCGGGACGTTACAAGTTCAAGCTGGCCCTGTTGGCGGGCCTGGGGTTCGCGGTGTTGGGCGGCACGGTGCTGCTGGCGCTGGGCATGTCGGTGGGGCTGGTGGTGGCGCTGCTGGCGATCAGTCCGGTGCTGCTGCTGAAGCTGATCAAGGTGATCTGGATTCCGGTCGCGTTCGGCTGGTTCGTGCTGAAGGCGTTGTGGGTGAAGTTCGAGCCGCCGGAAGGCTACGTGCTGGGCGCCGACGAGGCGCCGGCGCTGCGGGCCGAGATCGAGCGCCTGCGCGAGCAGACCGGGGCGCCGCCGCTGAAGCAGATCCTGATCGATCCCAACCTCAACGCCGGCGCGGCCAGCGTGCCGCGGCTGATGGGGCTGTTGGGCCACACGCATTATCTGGTGCTGGGCCTGCCGCTGATGCAGTTGCTCAGCCGCGAACAGTTCGCCGCGGTGGTGGCGCACGAATTCGGCCATTTCGGCGGCGGCCACGGCCGCTTCTCGGGCTGGATCTACCGGGTGCGCGCGAGCTGGTGCCGGTTCCTGGGCGAGCTGTCGCAACGCCGTTCGCGCATGGGCGCGGTGTTTCTGCGCTTCTTCAACTGGTATGCGCCGTACTTCGACGCCTACAGCTTCGTGCTGGCGCGCGCGCAGGAGTACGACGCCGACGCCACCGCCGCGCGCGTGACCGGCGCGCCGGCCATGGCGCAGGCGTTGCAGCGCGTGGGGCTGGGCGGCCTACGTCTACAGCGCGATTTCTGGGCCGGCGTGGAACGCAGCGTGACCGCGCAGCCGGCGCCGCCGCAGGCGCTGTACCGCGATATGGCCGGCAGCTTCGCCGCGGTCAACAGCGACGAGCCGGCGCGGCTGGACGAACTGCTCAACGAGCAGCCGGGCCTGGACGACACCCACCCGACCCTGGCCCAGCGCCTGCAAGCCCTGGGCCAGACGCCCGCCGCGGTGCCGGCGCCGGCGCAGACGGCGGCGCAAGCGCTGCTGGGGCCGCTGCAGGCGACGCTGGAGGAGCGCTTCAGCCGCCAGTGGCGCGAGCAGGTCGCCGAGTCCTGGCGCCAGCGTCACGACGCGCACGGCCAGGACCAGGCGCGCCTGTCGGAGCTGGAGGCGCGCGTGGACGCGCTGGCCGGCGCCGAACTGGGCGAGTACGCCATGCTGGTCGATCGCCTGCGCGAGGAAGCCGACGCGGTGCCGTTGTACCGCGCGGCCCTGGCCGAGCGGCCCGACGACGCGCTCACGCGTGCCCGGCTGGGCGCGAAGCTGCTGGATCGCGAGGACGCCGAGGGCGTGGAGCACCTGGAGCGCGCGCTGGCGCTGGACCCCGACCTGGCCGAGCAGGCGCTGCCGATGCTGATGGGACACCACCGGCGCGTCGGCGACGAGGCCGCGTTCGAAGCCGCGGTCCAGCGCCTGACCGCGCTGTATCAGCGCCGCGACGGCGCCTTGCTCGCGCGCGAGCAGGTCGACGCCAAGAAGGATCGACTGCTCGAACACGGCCTGGGTGCCGACGACTTGCGCGGCGCGGTCGCCGGGCTACAGGCCTCCGGCAAGGTCAAACAGGCCTGGATCGTGCGCAAGCAGATCGAGGGCGACGACAGCGGCATTCCGCATTACCTGGTGCTGTTGGAGCTGCGCGGTGTGGCCTGGACCGAGGGCGGCATGCTGCAGCAGGTGCTCGACGGCCTGGAGCTGCCGGGCAGCGTCGTGGTCCTGCACGCGTCCAGCCACCGCGCGCTGGCCAAGCGGATCAAGGCCGTGCCGGGCGCACGGGTGTACGTGCGCGGCTGAACCGGCGGGCGTCCGGAGCGGCTGCGGCTGCGTCCGCGGTCCGTTCAGGCAGCGATGGCCGGGATGGAGGCATGGGGGCGGTAGAATGCGCGTCCCCTCCGCCCCACTGGTGCCACGCCGATGTCCGACTGGTCGCTCGATCAGGCCCGCAAGACCTACTCGATCCCGCATTGGTCCGAAGGCTACTTCGACGTCGATACGGCCGGGCGCGTCGTGGTGCGGCCGCACGGCGAGCGCGGGCCGGCGATTCCGCTGCCCGAGGTGGTCGACGCCGCGCGCGCCAACGGCGCCAAGCTGCCGGTGCTGGTGCGCTTCCCCGACATCCTCGGCGACCGCCTGGGCAAGCTGCAGGCCGCGTTCGCGCAGGCGCAGGCCGACTGGGACTACAGCGGCGGCTACACCGCGGTATATCCGATCAAGGTCAACCAGCATCAGGGCGTGGCCGGTACGCTGGCCTCGCACCGCGGCGAGGGCTTCGGCCTGGAAGCGGGCAGCAAGCCCGAGCTGATGGCGGTGCTGGCGCTGAGCCGGCCCGGCGGCCTGATCGTCTGCAACGGCTACAAGGACCGCGAGTACATTCGCCTGGCCCTGATCGGCCGCAAGCTGGGCATGGAGACCTTCATCGTCGTCGAGAAGCCCTCCGAGCTGGCCCTGGTGATCGAAGAGGCGCAGGCCCTGGGCGTGCAGCCGGGCCTGGGCGTGCGCATGCGCCTGGCCTCGCTGGGCGCGGGCAAGTGGCAGAACAGCGGCGGCGACAAGGCCAAGTTCGGGCTGTCGCCGCGCCAGGTGCTGGACCTGTGGAAGAAGCTGCGCGACGCCGGCATGGGCGATTGCCTGCAGCTGCTGCATTTCCACATGGGCTCGCAGATTTCCAACGTGCGCGACATCGCCAATGGCATGCGCGAGGCCACGCGCTACTTCGTCGAGCTGTCCAAGCTGGGCGCCCAGGTGCGCTACATGGACGTGGGCGGCGGCCTGGGTATCGACTACGAGGGCACGCGTTCGCGCGGCTATTGCTCGATCAACTACGGCATCGGCCAATACGCCAACAGCATCGTCCAGCCGCTGGCCGAGGCCTGCGTCGAGCACGGCCTGACGCCGCCGCGTGTGGTCACCGAATGCGGCCGCGCGATGACCGCGCACCATGCGGTGCTGGTGGCCAACGTGTCGGAGGTCGAGGAAGCGCCGGAAGGCCGCATTCCCGAGCCGCACGACGACGAGCCGACGGTGGTGCGCCATCTGCGCGAGATCCACGACGAACTCGACCGGCGCCCGGCGGTGGAACTGTTCCACGAAGCCCAGCACCATCACAGCGAAGGCCTGTCGCTGTACGCCCTGGGCCAGATCGATCTGGTCCACCGCGCGCGCATCGACGACCTGTTCTACGCGATCGCCCACGCGGTGCGTCAGCGCCTGAACTACGATGAGAAGAGCCACCGCGAGCTGCTGGACGAACTCAACGACCGCCTGGTCGACAAGTACTTCGTCAACTTCAGCGTGTTCGAGTCGATTCCGGACGTGTGGGCGATCGACCAGGTGTTCCCGATCGTGCCGATCGAGCGCTTGAACGAGACGCCGGAGCGTCGCGGCATCCTGGCCGACATGACCTGCGATTCCGACGGCACGGTCAAGACCTACGTCGAGAACGAAGGCCTGGATAGCTCGCTGCCGCTGCACCGCCTCAAGCACGGGCAGAGCTACCGCCTGGGCTTCTTCCTGGTCGGCGCCTACCAGGAGATCCTGGGCGACATCCACAACCTGTTCGGCGACACCGACGCGGTGGAAGTGCGCGTGGACGGCGACGGCTACCGGATCGCGCAGCAGCGCCGCGGCGACACCACCGACGTGATGCTGGACTACGTCGGCTACCGCCTGTCCGATCTGCGCCAGACCTACCGCGACAAGGTCGCCGCGGCCGGGCTGTCGGACGAGGAATCCGCACGCCTGAACGAGGCGCTGGAAACCGGTCTGACCGGTTACACCTATCTCAGCGACGCGCCGCTGGCGTGAGCGACGACGGCGCGAGCATGAAGCGGTACCTGGTGCTGGCGATGCGCGAGCCCGCGTTCGACGAGAGCGTGATCGGACCGCACCGCGAATTCATCGCCGCCCTGCGCGAGCAAGGCCGGCTGGAACGCTCGGGCGCGTTCTCGGACAAGAGCGGCGGCGCCTACGTGCTGCTGGCCCCGGACCTGGACGCGGCGACCGCGCTGGCCCACGCCGACCCGCTGCATCGGGTCGGAGCGTCGCGACTGACGATTTACGAATGGCAGGTCTGAACACCCTCACGGGACGGAAGGTTGAAATGAAAGTCGGATTCATAGGCCTGGGCGCGATGGGCGCGCCGATGGTGCGTTACGTGCACGGCAAGGGCCTGCTCACCGCGGTCGGCAACCGCACCCAGTCCAAGGCCGACGCGCTGGCCGCGGAGCTGGACGTGCGCGCCGCGCGCTCGGCGGCCAACTTCGCCGACTGCGACGTGGTTACGCTGTGCGTGTCGTTGGACGCGGACGTGCTGGAAAACGTCGCCGCGCTGGCCGACGTGCTCAAGGCCGGCGCGGTGGTGGTCGACCATTCGACGGTCGCGGTGGACACCGCGCGCCGCTGCGCGGCGATGCTGGCCACGCACAACATCGGTTTCCTCGACGCGCCGGTGTCCGGCGGCGTCGAAGGCGCGCGCAACGGCAAGCTGTCGGTGATGGTCGGCGGCGACGCCGACGTGCTGGAGCGCGCGCGCCCGGCGATCGAGTCCTACGCCGCCCGCATCAGCCACATGGGCGGCACCGGCGCCGGCCAGGCCACCAAGGCGGTCAACCAGGTGCTGGTGGCCGGCATCAACGAAGCGGTCTGCGAAGGCCTGGCCCTGGGCGAGAAGCTCGGCCTGGATCCGGAGCGGCTGCTGCCGACCCTGCTGGCCGGCGCGGCCAATAATTGGTTCCTCGACAAGCGCGGCGCGACCATGCTGCGCGACGAGTTCGCGCCGGGCTTCAAGTGCGCGCACATGCTCAAGGATCTGCGCATCGTGCAGGCGATCGCGCGCGACAGCGGCATCCGCACCACCACCATCGACCAGGCCCTGGCCGACTACGCCGAACTGATCGAACGCGGCATGGGCGAGTCGGATACTTCGGCGCTGATCGCGATCAAGCGCAGCTGACCGTAGCGGCTATCGGCTCAGGCCGAGGCCGCGCCGATAATCGCATCGTCGCGATACCGCGTCGCCGTGCGATACCGCGGTCTGTTTTCGGCATGCGCCGTAGCCGCGACTTCAAAAGCAAATCCCCCTCAATCCCCCTTTTTCAAAGGGGGAGGCCCAGGTGTGGCGTTTCGCAGGGACAGGCCCGGGCGCGGCGTTTCATGGGGGGAAAGCACAACGCGATGTTTCGCTTTCTGTGGGAGCGGCGTGAGCCGCGATCGACTCGGGCCGAAGCCGCGTCGCTCAGGCCGAAGCCGCGTCGCCGCCGCGCGAGCGGCGCGCGGCCAGGAATTGCCCCAGGCTCGCACCCGCCCAGGCTGCGAGCAGGTTCAACACGATCGCGACGCCGTTGTACTTCAGCATCGCCGGCAGCGACGCCATCGGCGGCGGGCTGTCGGGGGCGATCATCGCCACCAGCACGGTCAGGATCGCCAGCCAGACGATCAGCACCATCAGCACGGCGACCGCGCGGAACTTCCTGCGCGCGATCGCGCCGCCTACGGTCATCGCCAGCAGCACCATCAGCACGTCGCCCAGCGGCACCCGTCCCAGCGGCGTGTGGAAGATCTGCCCGCCGTCGCTGTTGGCGCCGGCCAGCTGCGCGGCCAGTCCACCCAGCAACAGCACCGACAGTGCGGCGATGCAGCCCAGTAGTACGCGTTTGTCCATGCTTCACCCTGCTGCGAACCGGGCGAGTCTACCGCGAGGCCGTGGATCGCAAAGCGTCGGCGGTGCGGGCTGTGACCGCGCTCGCGCTTGCGGGCTAGTGGCTCGCGTTTAAACGGCGAAGGCGGTGAGTCCGGCAGGGGGCGCGGCGTTGCGTCCACGGTGCCGAGGGCGGCGGCGATGCGGTTCGCCTGCGGCTCTGCGCATCCTACGGCCCTATGGCCACAGGGTCCGTAAGTCTGCAGCCGCGCGCGCTGCTCCAGTCGTGAGGTGCGGCGACAACCGCACCCTCGAGGCGTCGCAGGCGGTGCGCGGCGCTTTGCCGATGTCGCGGCACGCCGAAAGCGCGCCGCATCCTTCGAAGGCCGCTTACTTGACCTTGATCGCCAGGCCCGGCAGGCCGCCGCTGCTGAGCTTGCGCTTGGCATCGGCGAGGTCGCTGGCGGTGCCGTAGGGCCCCATGCGCACGCGATAGACGGTCTTGCCGCCGATCTGCGCTTCTTCCACGCGCGCGCCCAAGCCCAGCATCGCGATCTTGGCCTTCATTTCCTCGGCCTGGCCAGACGCCTGGAAGGCACCGGCCTGCAGCAGGTAACGGGTGTTGTCGTCCACGGGCGTCGCCGCTGCCGCGCTGGCGTTGCCTGCGGCGGCGGGCGCCGCCGTGGCCACGGTGTTGGCAGCCGGTGCGGAGGCGGCCGGCGTGGCGGGGCCGGCATCGACCGGCTTGGGCAACGCGGCGGCGGTGTTGGCGGCGGTGGGCGTGGCGGGGTTGGCCGGCGTCGTCGCGTTCTGCGCGGCGGCCTGCGCGGCCTGCTGCTTCTGTTGCTGGGCCAGACGCTGGGCTTCGGCGCGCTCGGTGGCGGCCAGCTCGGCGTCGGTCAGCGGCACTTCCTTGCCCGGCAGCAGGGTGTAGAAGTCGTATTCGGGCCCCTGCTTGGGCGCGTCCGCGGCGGGCTTGGCCTGGGTGGGCGCGGCGTCGCCGTCGGGCGCGACGGTTTCGTCCTCGGCCACCGCCACCGGCGCGGGCTGCGCGTCGGGGTTGGGCTTGGGCCGGAAGAAGCCGTCGCCGTCGGACTTGAGGAACTTCGGCGCCGACAGGATCAGCACCACGCCCAGCAGGACGCCGATGACGCCCCAGGCCCAGCCGGGCAGGCCGCCGCTGTTGCCCTGATTGCGCTTCGCTTGCGATTTACCGCGTCGTGCTGCCACTTACATCACCTCGGGGGCGCTGACGCCCAACAGATCCAGACCGTTCGCCAGCACCTGGCGCGTCGCCGTCGCCAGCGCCAGGCGCGCGTTGCGCACGGCGTCGTCGTCGACCAGGAACTGGTGGTCGTTGTAATACGTCTGGAAGGTCTGCGCCAACTCCAGCAGATACGCAGCGATCTGGTGCGGTTCCAGATCGCGGCCGGCCGCGGCAACCACGTCGGGGTAGCGCAGCAGGGTGGAGACCAGCTCGCGCAGGGCGTCGTCGTCCAGATCCAGCGGCTGGGCCAGGCCCTGCTCCAGATCGAAGGACAGGCCGCGCTCCTTGAGCTGGCGCATCAGGCCGCACATGCGCGCATGCGAGACCTGCACGTAGTAGACCGGGTTGTCCATCGACTGCGAACGCGCCAGGTCGATGTCGAAGGTGAGCTGCGAGTCGGGCTTGCGCGCGATCAGGAACCAGCGCACCGCGTCGCAACCGGCCTCGTCGATCAGGTCGCGCAGGGTCAGGTAGCTGCCGGCGCGCTTGGACAGCTTCACTTCCTCGCCGCCACGCATCACCGTGACCATCTGGTGCAGCACGTATTCCGGCCAGCCCTGCGGGATGCCCGCATCCAGCGCCTGCAGGCCGGCGCGCACGCGCGCCAGCGAGCCGTGGTGGTCCGCGCCCAGTTCGGTGATGGCGCGCTCGTAGCCGCGCTGCCACTTGCTGAGGTGGTAGGCGACGTCGGGCACGAAGTAGGTGTAGGTGCCGTCGGACTTGCGCATCACGCGGTCCTTGTCGTCGCCGAAGTCGGTGCTGCGCAGCCACAGCGCGCCGCCTTCCTCGTAGGTGTGGCCGTGCGCGATCAGCTCGCGCACGGTCTCCTCGACCTTGTCGTCGGCGTACAGCGAGCTTTCCAGGAAATACACGTCGAAACCGACGCCGTAGGCGGCCAGGTCGCCGTTCTGCTCGCGGCGCAGGTAGGCCACGGCGAAGCGGCGGATCGCGTCGAGGTCGTCGGCATCGCCGGCGCCGGTCACGGCGTGGCCGTCGACCTCGACCGTGGCGCCGTCGAGGTAGGCGCGGGCGACATCGGCGATGTAGTCGCCGCGGTAGCCGTCTTCCGGCCAGCCTTCGTCGCCCGGCGCGATGCCGCGCGCGCGCGCCTGGGTCGAAATCGCCAGGTTGTTGATCTGCACGCCGGCATCGTTGTAGTAGAACTCGCGCGCCACGTTCCAGCCGTTGGCGGCCAGCACGCGCGCGATGCAGTCGCCGATCACCGCGGCGCGGCCATGGCCGACGTGCAGCGGGCCGGTCGGATTGGCCGACACGTACTCGACGCCGGCGCGGTGGCCGGCGCCGCCGTCGTTGCGGCCGTAGTGCGCGCCGGCGGCCAGCGCTTCGCGCAGCAGGCGGCGCCAGGCCGATTCGTCGACGTGGAAATTGATGAAGCCCGGGCCGGCGATCTCGACGCGCGCGATGTCGCCGTTGTTCGGCAGGGCATCGACCAGCTTCTGCGCGATCTCGCGCGGATTGGCGCGCGCGGGCTTGGACAGCAGCATCGCGGCGTTGGTCGAGAAGTCGCCTTGGGCGCGGGTCTTGGGGCGTTCGATCACGAAATCGGGCGTGGCGAGGTCGGCCGGCAAGGTGCCGGCGGCGCGCAATGCATCGATGGCCTGCGCGACCAGCGCGCGGAGATGGGTTTTCACGGGGATTCTGCGGGGTGCTGCGGATCGGCCATTGTACGCGAGGGCGGCCCCGCGAGCGGGCCGCGCGGGTCGTCTCGCCTGCGTCCGGCAATGTCGCGTGCCGTCGTGCCACGGGGCCGCCGCGCGGCGACCGGCCGCCGCCCTACAGCATGCCGCGCGCCGCCATCGACACCGGCGGGCCGTCGCCGATCACGAAATGGTCGAGCAAGCGGATGTCGACCAGGTCCAGGGCGTGGCGCAGGCGCGCGGTGACGGCGCGGTCGGCGGCGCTGGGCTCCGGATTGCCGCTGGGGTGGTTGTGGCCGACGATCACCGCCGCGGCGTTGTGCGCGAGCGCGCGCCGGACCACCTCGCGCGGATGCACCTCGGCGCCGTCGATGGTGCCGCGGAACAGTTCCTCGAACGCGATCGCGCGGTGGCTGGCGTCCAGGAACAGGGCCGAGAACACCTCGTGCGCGAGCCCGCGCAGGCGCTGGGCGAAGTAGCGCCCGGCCGCGCCCGGATCGGCCAGGGCCTGGCCGCGTTCGAGCTGGGCCGAAAGGTGACGGTGGGCCAGCTCCAGCGCCGCGGCCAGGGTGCAGGCGCGCGCCGGGCCCAGCCCGGGCACGCGCAACAACTGCGCCGGGCTGCTGTCGAGCAGGGCGCGCAGCGGGCCGTGCGTGTTCAGCAAGCCGCGCGCGGTGGCGACCGCGTCGCTTCCGCGCAGGCCGGAGCCGAGGAAGATCGCCAGCAGCTCGGCGTCCGAGAGCGAGCGGGCGCCGTGCGCCAGGAGTTTTTCGCGGGGCCGCTCCGCGCTGGGCCAGTCTTGGATACGCATGGCCGCAGCTTGCGCCGTGGCGCGGTCCGGGCCGATCGGGGCATCCGGGTGCATCGGGTAAGCTAAGGCCCCGTTCCGGCGTGGGAAATCCCTTACGGGGTGGCCCGCCACCGCCGGAGCCGCACCACCGCACCAGGACCGAAGCCGAACATGGCACTAGACGCGCCACCCACCCTGCAAGGCCAGCGCCTGCTGCTTTGCGTCTGCGGCGGCATCGCCGCCTACAAGGCCGCCGAGCTGGTGCGCCGCCTGCGCGATGCCGGCGCCGACGTGCGCGTGGCGATGACCGAGAACGCGACCCGCTTCGTCGGCACCGCGACCTTCCAGGCCCTGTCCGGCCACCCGGTGCGCACCTCGCTGTGGGACGCGCAGGCCGAGGCCTCGATGGGCCATATCGAACTGGCGCGCTGGGCGCAGCAGGTGCTGATCGCGCCGGCCACCGCCGACATGATCGCCAAGCTCGCGCACGGCTTCGCCGACGATCTGATCACCACCGTGTGCCTGGCCACCGACGCGCCGCTGACGGTGGCGCCGGCGATGAACCACCGCATGTGGGCGCACCCGGCCACCCAGGCCAACGCCGCCACGCTGCGCGCGCGCGGGGTGCGCCTGCTCGGCCCGATGGACGGCCCGATGGCGGAGCCCGAGTCCGGCCCCGGCCGCTTGATGGAACCCAACGACATCGTCGCGGCGCTGACGCAGGTGGCGGCATGAGCGCGGCCGATCTGCAGGGGCTGCGCCTGCTGGTCAGCGCCGGCCCCACGTTCGAAGACATCGATCCGGTGCGTTTCATCGGCAACCGCAGCAGCGGCAAGATGGGCTTCGCGATCGCCGAGGCCGCCGCGCGTCGCGGCGCCCAGGTCGCGCTGGTCGCCGGCCCGGTATCGCTGCCGACGCCGGCCGGCGTCGCGCGCAGCGACGTGCGCTCGGCCGCGCAGATGCGCCAGGCGGTGCTGGCCGGCCTGCCGGCCGATGCCTACATCGGCGCCGCCGCGGTGGCCGACTACACGCCCGCGCAGGTCGCGCCGGGCAAGATCAAGAAGAACGAGGAGCGCTTCGCGCTGGAGCTGATACGCACGCCCGACATCCTCGCCGAAGTCGCGGTGCACGCCGCGCGGCCGCGTCTGGTGGTGGGCTTCGCCGCCGAGACCGACGAAGTCGAGCGCTACGCGCGCGGCAAGCTGGAAAAGAAAAAGCTGGACCTGATCGCGGCCAATCGCGTCGGCGTGCCCGGCAGCGGTTTCGAGAGCGACGACAACGCCTTGACCGTGTACTGGGCCGGCGGCGAGCGCGCGCTCGGCCCCGCTCCGAAGACCCAGCTGGCCGACCAGCTGCTGGACCTGATCGCCGAACGGCTGCGGACCGCATGAACCACACCCTGGAACTCAAGATCCTCGATGCGCGCTTCGGCGACGAATGGCCGTTGCCGCAATACGCCACCGCGGCCAGTGCCGGCCTGGACCTGCGCGCGGCGCTGGACCAGTCGCTGGTGCTGCACCCGGGCGACACCGCGCTGGTGCCGTCGGGCCTGGCGATCCACCTCGGCGACCCGACTTTGTGCGCGGTGATCCTGCCGCGATCGGGCCTGGGTCACAAAAACGGAATCGTGCTCGGCAACGGTACGGGCCTGATCGATGCTGACTATCAGGGCCCTTTGCTGATCAGCGTGTGGAATCGCGGGCGCGAGGCTTTTACGATGCAGCCGGGGGATCGCATCGCGCAGCTGGTCGTACTTCCGATCGTACGGGCGACGCTGCAGGTGGTCGACGAATTCGAATCCAGCGCGCGCGGGGCCGGCGGTTTCGGCCACACCGGCGTGCGCTGATCAAGGGAACGCAACGATGGTGGATCTGAAGATCGAACGGCCCAAGCTGTCGGCCGACCAACTCAAGCCGCTGCGTCCGGTCGCGATCGTGCTGTGCGCGCTGCTGGCGGCCTGGTTCGCCTGGAGCGGCTGGCAGCAGCATCGCGACAATGCGCGCCGCGGCGGCATCGAGCGCGCGCGCGACGCCGCCGTGGCCGCCGCCAAGACCGGCCTGGCCACCGAACTCAAGCGTCTGGACGAGCGTCTGGCCTCCGCGCCGATGCAGGCCGCGCTGACCGCCGGCGATCTGGCCGCGGCCGCGCGCGAGCTGGGCAAGGACTGGGCCGGCGCCAGCGACGCGGTGGTGCTGCGCAGCGACCTGGCGGCCGAATACGCCGCGCTGCCCAAGGGCGGCTACGGCCGCCTGGCCGCGATGGAAGCGGCGATCGCCAACGACAAGGCGGTGGCCTGGATCGCGCGCGAAGGCGCGCAGCCCACGCTGGCCCTGGCCGCGCCCGCGCGCGTTGGCCAGCAGGCGGTCGGCGTGGCCTTCCTGCGGCTGCCGCTGCAGCGCGTGAGCCAGGGCATCGAGGGCGCCAGCGTGCCCGGCGACAGCTATTTGGCCCTGCGCCAGGGCGGCTACAGCGTGGTCGAGCGCGGCGACAACTCGCTCGCCGACGGCGCCGAGGCGCTTGCGGCCAAGATTCCCGACAGCGACCTGCGCATCGCCGCGGCCATCCCCGACATCGCCGGCGGTCCGCTGGGCCTGGGCGCGATGGGCTGCTTCGGCGCGGCCGCGGTGCTGGCCCTGCTCGCCCTGCTGGCCTGGCGCGCGCCCAAGCTGCGCCGCGGCGCGGCCGTGGCGGCCGAGGAGGAAGGCCCCTCGCAGACCCTGTCCGAGGCGATGGAACAGCAACCGGTGCCGCCGCCGGTCGAACTGCCGATCGACGTGAAATCGCCGCTGCCGGCCAAGGCGGTGGCGATCGACCGCAGCATCTTCCGCGCCTACGACGTGCGCGGCGTGGTCGGCAAGACCCTGGACGGCGGCGTCGCCGAACTGATCGGCCACGCCGTGGGCTCGTTGATGCACGAGCAGGGCCTGACCGACATCGTGGTCGGCCGCGACGGCCGCCTGTCCGGCCCGGCCATGGTCGAGGGCCTGATCGCCGGTCTGCGCAAGGCCGGCCGCAACGTGATCGACATCGGCATGGCGCCGACGCCGGTGATCTACTTCGGCGCCTACCACCTGCGCGCCGGCTCCTGCGTCTCGGTCACCGGCAGCCACAATCCGCCGGACTACAACGGCTTCAAGATCGTGGTCGGCGGCGAAACCCTGTCCGGCGACGCGATCACCGACCTGTACGCGCGCATCGCCGACGATCGCCTGCATATGGGCGATCTGGGCACGCTGCAGGAGCGCGACATCGGCGAGGACTACGTCCAGCGCATCGCCTCCGACGTGCAGATCGACCGCCCGCTCAAGGTCGTGGTCGACGCCGGCAACGGCGTGGCCGGCGACATCGGCCCGCGCGTGCTCAGCGCGATCGGCGCCGAGGTCACGCCGCTGTACTGCGACATCGACGGCCACTTCCCCAACCACCATCCGGACCCGAGCGAGCCGCACAACCTCGCCGATCTGATCAAGATGGTGCAGCGCCTGGACGCCGACCTGGGCGTGGCCTTCGACGGCGACGGCGACCGCCTGGGCGTGGTCACCCGCGACGGCCAGAACATCTTCCCCGACCGCCTGCTGATGCTGTTCGCCGCCGATGTGCTGGAACGCAACCCCGGCGCGATGATCATCTACGACGTCAAGTGCACCGGCCGCCTGCCCGGCCAGATCCTGCGCCACGGCGGCAGCCCGCTGATGTGGAAGACCGGGCATTCGCTGATCAAGGCCAAGATGCGCGAGACCGACGCCGAACTGGCCGGCGAGATGAGCGGCCACTTCTTCTTCAAGGAGCGCTGGTTCGGCTTCGACGACGGCATCTACGCCGCCGCGCGCCTGCTCGAGATCCTGGCCGCGCGCCCGCAAAGCGCCAGCGAAACCTTGGCCGCGTTGCCCGACGGCGTGTCCACGCCGGAGATCAAGGTCGACGCGCCCGAAGGCGACCCGCACAGCTTCGTCGCCCGTTTCCTGCAGCAGGCCCAGTTCGAGGGCGCGCGTCTGTCGACCATCGACGGCCTGCGCGTGGACTACGCCGACGGCTGGGGCCTGGTGCGCGCGTCCAACACCACGCCGGTGCTGGTGCTGCGCTTCGACGCCGACTCGCGCGAGTCGCTGGGCCGCATCCAGGCCGCGTTCCGCTCGCAGCTGCTGGCGGTGGACCCGAGCTTGAACCTGCCGTTCTGATCGCGACGCCGGCCTCGCGCCGGCACGCAAAAAAAAAGACCGGCCCTGGGCCGGTCTTTTTGTTTTAGCGGTGCGAATGCGCGTCTGCGCGAGGTGCCCCCAAGGTTCGTGCCTCAACCGCCCGCGCGCGCCTTCTCCGCCGCCTTCATGCTGTTGTAGCGCTCCAGCGCCGCGGTCAGGTCTTCGTCGATCGTGGCGCGTTCGGTTTTCTGCTGGGCCAGGATGCTCTGCTGACGCAGCAGCTCGGCGTGCTGGTTACGGATGTTGTCGGACAGGCCGCCGCGCACCGGCTTGCCGTTGAGTTCTTCCTCGCCCGCCTTGCGCAGCAGGCTCAGCAGGCTCTGGCGGCGGCCTTCGACGCCCAGCTGCGAAGCCTTGACGGTCTCGTCCATCACCGCGATGCGTTCCTGGAACGCGCGGCGCAGGTCGGCTTCGGTGGCGTAGGACTGGGCCATGGCGATGTCGCGGCGGGCCTTGGCTTCGTCGGCCATCGCGGCGATGCGTGCGGCCTCGGCCTGGGCCGCGGCCGCAACGCGCTCCTCGGGGGTCAGCGCGCGATCGACCCTGGCCGTGGCCAGGCCGCTCTTGGCGCTGAACTCGGTGCGCGCGCTGTCGACCGCGCTGGCCGGCAGGGCGTCGCCGCAGACCTTGCGGCCGTTCTCGTTCCAGCAGTAGAGCTTCTTCTTCGGCGCGTCCTGCGCGACCGCGACGGTGGCGGTCAGCGCCAGCAGCACGGCGCCGGTCAGCAGCGAGTGGATCTTGTTCATGTCGGCTCCCTGCCATCGCGATGCATGGGTCATGGGATAGAACTGACGCAAGAGTCGGGCCATATCAGCACCTCGCGCGTGCAACCGGCGTCACGATTCCATCAACGCATCCGGCCGGGCAACCCCGGCCAGACGCGAGGGCGCGGCGTTCAGGCGCCGGCGTGGCTGCCGTAGCGCTCGCGGTAGTCGAGCAGGCGCGCGCGCTGGGCGCCGAATTCGGCGCTGTCGCCGGTGAAGTCCAGCAGATCCGCCAGGCTGGCGACCGCGATCACCGGCAGGCCTTGTTCGATTGCGACAGTTTCTGCCGCCGAGCGTCGCGATGTGGCCGGGTCGACGGCCTCCTGGCGGTCCAGCGCGATCACGATGCCGGCCGCCGTGCCGCCGGCCTGGGCGATGATCGCCAGCGCCTCGCGGATCGCGGTGCCGGCGGTGATGACGTCGTCGACGATCAGCACCCGACGCCCGTCCAGCGGCGCGCCGATCAGGCTGCCGCCCTCGCCGTGGGTCTTGGCTTCCTTGCGGTTGAACGCCAGCGGCAGGTCGCGGCCGCGGCGCGCGTATTCGCAGGCCAGCGCGGTCGCCAACGGAATGCCCTTGTAGGCCGGTCCGAACAGCAGGTCGAAGCCGACGCCGTGGGCGTCGATGGCGTCGGCGTAGCAGCCGGCCAGCTCGGCCAGGGCCGCGCCCGAGTCGAAGCGGCCGGCGTTGAAGAAGTACGGGCTGCTGCGGCCGGACTTGAGGGTGAACTCGCCGAAGCGCAGGGCGTCGGCGCGCAGAGCGAGCTGGAGGAAGCGGGAGCGGTGGTCGGTCATGGGCGCGCGTGCAGGTGGGGTCAGTCGGTGATCGGCGGCTGCAGCCGACGCAGCATCAGGTGCTGCGGGCCGGCGCTGCCACCCAGGAACAGTTCGCCGGTGTCGACGAAGCCGGAGCGCCGGTAGGCGGCGATCGCGGCGAGATTGCGGCAGTTGACGGTCAGGGCCAGCAGGCGCCGCTGCGGATGGCGCCGGCGCAGATCGTCGCAGCAGGCGTCCATGGCGCGCGCGCCGTAGCCGCGGCCTTGCCGCTCGCGGTCGATGACCACCGCGCGCAGGCCCACGCTGGGTTCGTCGAAGGCGCGGCCGCCGACCGCCTTGGGGTGGAAGTCCAGGCGGTAGAAGCCGACCACCTCGTCGCCGGCCAGCACCGCCATCGCCTCGCTGCCGGGGTCGCGGCGGGTGTCGTCGAGGTTGAAGGCGGTGTCGCCGACGAACTGCAGTTGCTCGGGCGCGACCCGCAGCGCGCGCACCGCGTCGGCGAGGCCGTCGTCGACGGGGACGACGCGGACCGGAACGGTTTCGGCGGAGGCGGCTGACATGCCGGGCATGATAGGCCACCGGCGCCTGGGCCATTGCTATGATCGCCCGATCACCTCGGGAGTGCCCATGCGCATCATCAGCTTCAACGCCAATGGCCTGCGCTCGGCGGCCACCAAGGGCTTCTTCGACTGGTTCCGCACCCAGGACGCGGACGTGCTGTGCGTGCAGGAAACCAAGGCCCAGGAGCACCAGCTCACCGGCCCGGCCTTCCTGCCCGAGGGCTACCGCGCCTATTTCCGCGACGCCATCACCAAGAAGGGCTACAGCGGCGTGGCGATCTACTCCAAGCGCGAGCCCGACGAGATCCGCACCGCGATGGGCTGGGCGCCGTTCGACGACGAGGGCCGCTACATCGAGGCGCGCTACGGCGATCTGAGCGTGGTCTCGTTCTACATCCCGTCCGGCTCGTCCGGCGAGCTGCGCCAGGGCTTCAAGTTCGAGGTCATGGACTGGCTCAAGCCCAAGCTCGACGAATGGCTGGCCAGCGGCCGCCAGTACGTGCTGTGCGGCGACTGGAACATCGTGCGCAGCCGCCTGGACATCAAGAACTGGACCAGCAACCAGAAGAATTCCGGCTGCCTGCCGCCCGAACGCGACTGGCTCAACGGCCTGTGCGCCGACGACGGCGGCTGGGTCGACGCCTACCGCGCGCTCAAGGCCGAGGGCCAGGACTACACCTGGTGGAGCAACCGCGGCGGCGCGCGCGGCAACGACGTGGGTTGGCGCATCGACTATCAGATCGTGACGCCCAACCTGCGCGAGCGCCTGCGTGGCTGCGCGATCCAGAAAGAACCGCGCTACTCCGACCACGCGCCGTTCATCGTTGACTATGAGCTCTGAGGCCGCGACCAAGCCCAAAACCGGCTGGCGGCTGGTCCTGAGCAGCCTGCGCCAGCCCAAGGTGCTGGTGATGCTGATGTTGGGCTTCAGCTCCGGCATCCCGATCTACCTGGTCGGCAACACCCTGGGCTACTGGATGCGCGAGAACGCGATCGAGTTGTCCACGATCGGGTTCCTGTCCTGGGTCGGCCTGGCCTATTCGCTGAAATTCCTGTGGGCGCCGCTGGTCGACAAGACCGACGCGCCGGTGCTGGGCCGCTGGTTGGGGCGCCGGCGCGGCTGGATGCTGCTGTCGCAGCTGATCGCGGCCGCCGGCCTGCTCGGCATGGCGCTGCTGGAACCGCGCCACGGCGGACTGCACCTGGGCGGCGTGCAGGTGAACCAGTTGCTGGTGTTCGGCGCGATGGCGCTGATAGTGGCGCTGGCGTCGGCCACCCAGGACATCGTGATCGACGCCTGGCGCATCGAGGCGGCGGACAGCAGCGAGGAACAGGGCCTGCTGACCGCGAGTTCGGCGCTGGGCTACCGCGTCGCCTTGCTGGTCACCGACTCGCTGATCCTGATCATGGCCGCGCGCGTGGGCTGGGTGGTGTCCTACGAAATCATGGCCGCGCTGCTGGGCGTGGGCATGATCGCGGTGTTCTTCGCCCGCGAGACCCGCGTCGCGCCGGCCGAGCCGGCGGTGGAGATCGCCGACGACGGCCAGCCGCTGGGCGTGTCCGACGCCATGGTGCTGCGCTGGCTGGCGGCGCTGGTGCTGGGCGTGGGCGCGCTGGTCTACGAACTGATCGCGCACAACGTCTGGAACCTGGACTGGAGCCTGCGCGACCTCAGCTTCGCCGTCGGCGTGCCGTTGGCGCTGTGGCTGCTGCTGCGGCGCGAGCAGGACGGCCGGCCGGTGCCCGAGGCGACCTGGTCGCGGCCGCTGGTGCGGCCCTTGCTGCGCTTCTTCGACGCGGTGATCGGCCCGCTGCTGGTGTTCCTGCGCACTCACGGCAAATGGGCGCTGCTGATGCTGGTGGCGATCAGCCTGTACCGCATGCCCGACTTCGTGTTCGGGCCCATGGCCAACCCGTTCTACGCCGATCTGGGCATGAACAAGGAAACCGTGGGCGCGGTGCGCGGTTCGATCGGCTTGATCGCAACCATCGTCGGCATCGCCGCGGCGGGCCTGAGCGCAGTGCGCTTCGGCTTCGTGCCGACCTTGCTGCTGGGCGCGGTGCTGGGCCCGGGCTCCAACCTCGCTTTCGCGTATCTGGCCATCCACGGCAACGACCCGGGCGTGTTCGCCGCGGTCATGGCCATCGACAACTTCAGCAACGGCTTCGCCGGCGTCGCCCTGATCGGCTACATGTCCAGCCTGACCAGCGTGGGCTACACCGCCACCCAATACGCTCTGCTGAGCTCGTTCTATGCGATGCCCGGCAAGTTCCTCAAGGGGCTGTCGGGCGTGGCGGTGGAGCACTTGGAAACCGGCCGCACCCTGCTCGAAGCGTATTCGCTGTTCTTCATCGGCACCGCCCTGATCGGCATACCGGCGCTGTTGTTGTGCCTGATCCTGGTCATGCGCCGACCCGTCGCGGCCG
Organism: Lysobacter sp. 5GHs7-4; assembly: GCF_021284765.1. Taxonomy (NCBI): domain Bacteria; kingdom Pseudomonadati; phylum Pseudomonadota; class Gammaproteobacteria; order Lysobacterales; family Lysobacteraceae; genus Lysobacter; species Lysobacter sp. 5GHs7-4. The sequence continues at coordinate 693,217 of NZ_CP089924.1, forward strand.
CGCCGGCAGCGGCCTGAACGCGGGCGACCGCGTTCACGATTCGCCGATGTTCGTGCACAAAACCTGCGGTTTGCTGAGGTAGAGTGCGGCAATGACCGACATCGTCCTGCACAACATCGATCCGGTGCTGGCCGAACGCATCCGCCGCGTCGCCGAGGCCCGCAACTGGGCCCCGGATCAGACCCTGATGCACCTGCTCGAGCACGGTCTGTTCGCCTGCGAAACCGAACTGGCCGCGCGCTTCAGCGATACCGACGCCGACGCGCTCAAGGCCGCGATCTCGGCCCTGGAGAGCGTCCCCAGCGACCCGGGCTACTCCCTGATCGGGCGCGCGCCGCGGCCGGTCGACGAAGGCGATTGGGGGCACACGGGCAGCAGTCAGATCGACGAGGACCTGCAGAAACTGATCGATCAGGTGCCCGCCGGCAAAAATCAGGCCGGATAAACCACGCCGAGCACGCGCGGACCGCGCGCGCCGGTCACGCTGGGCAGGTTGCCGGGCAGGCCGGCCAGGGTCTGCCGCGCCAGCCAGGCGAAGGCCATGGCCTCGACGAAATCCGGGTCCAGCCCGTAGGCGGCGGTCGATTCGACCTGCGCCTCCGGCAGCTGTGCGGCGACCGCCTGCAGCAGCCGCGCATTGCGCACCCCGCCGCCGCAGGCCAGCACCCGGCGCGTGCCGGGCTGCTGCGCGCGCAGGGCGTCGGCGATGGTGATCGCGCTGAGTTCCAGCAAGGTCGCCTGCACGTCTTCGGCGCGTTCGCCGCCGCTCAGGCGCGCGCGCACCCAGTCCAGGTGGAAGTGCTCGCGGCCGGTGCTCTTGGGCGGCGGCAGGGCGAACCAGGGCTCCTCCAGCAGGCGCGTCAGCAGCTCGGGATCGACCTCGCCCGTGGCCGCGTAGGCGCCGTCGGCGTCGTAGGCGCCGCCGCGCTGCAGCGCGTGCCAGGCGTCCATCAGGCAGTTGGCCGGACCGGTGTCGAAGCCGCGCACCACGCCGTCGGCGGGCAGCAGGGTGTAGTTGGCGATCCCGCCCAGGTTCAGCACCGCGCGGTCCTCGTCCGCGGCGTGCAGCAGGGCCGCATGGAAGGCCGGCACCAGCGGCGCGCCGTGGCCGCCGGCGGCGACGTCGCGGCGGCGGAAATCGGCGACCGTGGCGATGCCGCAGCGTTCGGCGATGCGGTGACCGTCGCCGAGCTGCCAGGTGAAGGGGTGGCGGCCGTCGTAGTAGGCGCCCTCCGGCCGGTGGCGCACGGTCTGGCCGTGCGAGCCGATCGCGACGATCTCGCCGGCGTCGACGCCGGCCTCGGCCAGCAGCGCCAGCGCCGATTCGGCGAAGGCGTCGGCGATCTGCACGTCCAGCGTGCCCAGCTCCTCCAGCGACTGCGCGTCGCCGCCCTGGCCCAGGCCGACCAGGCGCGTGCGCAGGGCCTCGGCCCAGGGGTAGGTGCGGCCCAACAGCAGTTCGCAGTGCGGCGTAGCGGTGGCGGCGTCGAAACGCACCAGTGCGGCGTCGATGCCGTCGGCGCTGGTGCCGGAAATCAGGCCGACGAACAGCCCTGCGGCCGGGGCCTGCGTACTGGCGGGCACTGCAGGCCTCAGGCCTTGGTCTTCTTCTTCGGTGCCAGCGCCCGCGACATCGGCGAGACGGTCGGCGTCGCATCGGCGTAGATGATGTTCTCGACCTGGCGGATGCGCGCCAGCGCCACGCCGGTCTGCGAGCGGAACAGCGCCAGCGGCGCGCCGCTCAGCGGCTCCGGCGGCGGCATGGTGATCGACAGCGGGTTGCGGTGCACGCCGTTGACGCGGAATTCGTAATGCAGGTGCGGGCCGGTCGACATGCCGGTGCTGCCGACGTAGCCGATCACCGTGCCCTGGGCGATGCGCTGGCCCGGGCGGATCTTGCCGATGCGCGACATATGCCCGTACAGCGTGGTGTAGCCGCGGCCGTGGTCCAGCACCACCGCATTGCCGTAACCGCCCATCCAGCCGGCGGATTTCACCCGCGCGTCGCCGGCGGCCATGATCGGCGTGCCGCTGCCGGCGGCGTAGTCCACGCCCTTGTGCATGCGCATGCGGCCCAGCACCGGATGGCGGCGCGCACCGAAGCCCGAGCTCAGGCGCGCGTACGGAATCGGCATGCGGATGAAGCTCTTCTTCAGCGGACGGCCGTCGCCGGTGAAGTACTCGGACTTGCCGTCGCGCTCGAAACGGAAACCGCTGTGCAGCTTGCCGTCGCTGGTGAAGGTCGCCGCCAGCACCGGACCGGTATTGACCAGCTCGCCCTCGCGCCAGGTCTGCTCGACCACCACGCTGAAACGGTCGTTGGCGCCGACGTCCTCGTTGAAGTCGATGTCGTACTTGAAGATTTCGTCGGTGAGCGTGCGGATGTTGTTCGGGGTCAGACCGACCTTGCGCGCCGAGCGGAACAGCGAGGAACCGACCTTGCCGCTGAGTACCACGGTGCGGGTTTCGGTCGGACGCGCGATCACCTTCTGATAGATCTTGCCGCCGTCCAGCTTCAGTTCCACCTGATGGCTGTCGTCGCGGTCGTAGCGGAAGCTGCGCAGCGTGCCGTTGACCGGCATGTCGAACGCCAGTTCGGTGCCCGGCTTCATCCGCGTCAGCGCCTGCTTGGAGCCCGGCTGCGCGAGGATCTGCTGCATGGTGGCGGTCGGAATGTTCAATTGCTTGAACACCGAGCCCAGGGTCTGGCCGCGGTCGACGCGCACCAACTGCCAGCTGTCGCCTATCTGGCCTTTGGCGCGCGCCAGCGGCAGCGGCGGCAGCGCCAGCGCCAGCGATTGGCGCGCGGCATGCAGAGGCTGGGCGTTGCTGGGGCTGCTGAAGCCCGGCACGATCGCCAGCACCAGCATGCCCATGGTCGCGAACAGGCTGGCCTGCACCCACTGACGGCGCGACCAACGACCATTGAATCCATCCGAAATATGCCGCGCCAGCACCGGACGATGCAGGGCGGCTTCACGCAGTGCCTTCAGGCGTTCGCGCCGGTCCGTGCCGGAAACGGGTGAAGTCATCGATGGATCCCCTGCAAAGGTGTGAAGGCTGCGTAGCGGCGTTACCATAGACATGCGAGCAACGTGCGTCAAACCCTTGACCTGAATAGGGTTTTTCTCCGCAGGACAATGCGGTAACGTTTAACTCCCTGTTAACTCCATTCATTGACCGCGGTCGCATTCCTGCGCCCGCGTCCGCCACCGAGTCCTCCCCCTTGTCCGCTCCCAGCCCCGCCTCCGTCCAAGACGCCCTCGACCTGATCCGCCGCGGCACCGACGAGATCCTCAAGCTCGACGAGCTCGAGGCCCGTCTCAAGCTCGGCCGCCCCCTGCGGATCAAGGCCGGCTTCGACCCGACCGCGCCCGACCTGCACCTGGGCCATACCGTCTTGCTCAACAAGATGCGCCAGTTCCAGGACCTGGGGCACCAGGTGATCTTTCTGATCGGCGATTTCACCGGGATGATCGGCGACCCGTCGGGCAAGAACGCCACCCGTAAGCCGCTGACCCGCGAAGATGTCCTGGCCAACGCCAAAACCTACGCCGACCAGGTGTTCAAGGTGCTGGACCGCGACAAGACCGAGGTGCGCTTCAACTCCGAATGGTTCGGCAAGATGAGCGCGGCCGACATGATCCGCCTGGCCGGCCAGCACACCGTCGCGCGCATGCTCGAACGCGACGATTTCGCCAAGCGCTACGCCGCCCAGCAATCCATCGCGATCCACGAGTTCCTATACCCGCTGGTGCAGGGCTACGACTCGGTCGCGCTGGAGTGCGACGTCGAACTCGGCGGCACCGACCAGAAGTTCAACCTGCTCATGGGCCGCGGCCTGCAGGAGCACCACGGCCAGCCGGCCCAGATCGTGCTGACCATGCCGCTGCTGGAGGGCCTGGACGGCGTCAACAAGATGTCCAAGTCGCTGGGCAACTACATCGGCATCAACGAGCCGGCGATCGACATCGTCACCAAGACCATGAAGATCGACGACGTGCTGATGTGGCGCTGGATCGACCTGCTCAGCTTCGACATCTCGATCGCCGATGCGGCGCGTTTCAAGGCCGAAATCGAGGCCGGAACGCTCAATCCGCGCGATCTGAAGCTGCGCTTGGCGCACGAGTTGGCCGCGCGTTTCCATGGCGCCGAGGCCGCCGATATCGCGGTCGCCGGCTGGAACGCGGCCGTGCGCGGCGAAGGCGACACCGCCGCGCTGCCGCTCACCGACGTGGTGGTGCCGGCCGAAGGTTTGCGCATCGCGGCGCTGTTGACCGCCGC